>PNBO01000076.1:2432-22042 GCA_003136095.1 Myxococcales bacterium | reverse complement strand
TGCCCATGGCCGAGTCGGCCTCGATGGCGTCGTCGGTGGCCTCCTCGATATCGTTGTTGCAGATGTCGATGGAGACTTGCTCGTAGGCCTCGTCGTATTCCATGAGCGAGATGTTGTCGCGAAAGTCCTTCACGTGGTTGAAACAGACCACGTGGCCCGAGCCGGTGAATTGGATTCCCTCGCCCCCGTCGTAGCCATCGGCGCTGAGCTGATTGTCTACCCAGGTTGCGCCGCCCACGACGTCGTTGTCCACGATGTAGTTGTTGCGCGGAATGCCGTTGCCGATCTCGAAGGTGATGCCGCCCGCGGTCGTGCGGATCTTGCAGCCGCGCACGGCCATGTTGGAGGCCCCGTTCATGCGCACCTCGCCCTGCACGGTGACATTCTCCAGGTAGACCCATTGCAGGTCGTTCATTGTCACCCGCCCGCCAATTGTCACGGTGTCGGCCGATTCGCCACGGATCACGATCGNNCCAGCGCGGTGGCAAACGTCGACGGGGTCACCGGTTTCGTCGTCGCGCCGGCGGCCGCGACGGGAATGGGGCGGGTGGCCGCGGTGGTGGTGGTCGTCGTCCCGCCGCCGTCGGGATCGGTCAAGGTGAGCTCGATCTCGTAGGTCTTGCCGGGATCCAGGTCGAACAAGCTTCCCGCGTGCTTGTTGCCCCACTGCCCACCGCCCGAACCAAAAGAACCGGTGGTGTTCGCGCCCGCGGGCACGCGGATGAGCGGCAGGCCGGTCTTCCAGGCCGTGCCGCCGGATTCACGGTAGCGGACTTGCACGACGCCATTGTTGTTCGCGTCGCCCGTGATGGCCCACTCGATGGCAATGCCCTGGGTCGTCGGGTACGGGGTCGTCACCACGCCGGGCGTGGTGGCGTTCTGCCCGAACGCGCTGCCCGGCCACGCACTGCACACCACTACTGCTGCCACGATACCGGCACGCCATATCATGGTTAGATTGTACCAGGCCGCGGCTACTTCTTACACTTGCCGCCCGCGCCGCACCTGCCGGCGCCGGCGCACTCGGAATCGAAATGGCAGGTTCCGTCCGGGGCGTTGGAGCGCTTGCCGCTGGTGCACTTCGCGCCGCCACCGCCACAATCCGAGTCGAAATTGCACGAGCTGCCAGCGGCCGTCGAGCACTTGCCGCTCTTGCATTTCACGGTCCCGCCGCAATCCGAGTCGAAGCTGCACTTGCCATCGCCACCGGCGAAAGCCAGCGACCCGGCGCCCAGGAACATCGCAGACAGAACCAGAGCGAAGAGAGCCTTCTTGAGCATGGTGACCTCCGAGCAAGGCGGATGGGGAAGGTGTCGCAGGATGCGAGAGTAATCCAATGGTGGCGGGCTAGGGCGCCCTTGTGTCCGATTTGCCCAGCCAGGCCGACAGGTCAAGCGTCCGCCAGGCGCCTCCGGCCACGGGGGCCTTTCCCTGCGCGACGTAGGCCCGGCGCGTCTCTGGTTCGAGAATCACGGCCTGCACGTTCATTCCGGCAATGGCCGCCTCGGCGAGAATGTGTTGCAATTCGGCGGCGCCCAGTTTCTCCTTGCCGGCCGTCTTCAGCATGCGCGCGTAGCGGCCGTCCTTCGCTCCGCCGCTTTCCTCGTGCCAGAAATTCGTGATGGCCGCCAGGCCATTGTCCACGGGGCGAGCGTGAAAGTAGGAAGGGCTGGTTTCCACCACACGCGCGTCGCCTGCATCGGCGAGGGCGTAGTTCTGGGCCATGGTCCGCGGTGTGGATTGCAGGGACGCGAGAGCAGAATCCACGCTGTCGGTTCGCTCCAGCAGACTGCGCACGGCGAAGAGAACCGGCAGCCCCGGTTGGGGATGGCCCCTGTGAACACCAAGCGCCATCAGATCCGCGACCGCGAGGCCCGCATCGTTCATGCCCGTGGCGACGCTGACCAATCCCGGCCAGGTGAAGTTGGCGAAGCGATGGCGGGCGCCGGATTCGACCACCACCAGCCCCGCCTCGGCCAGCAGGTCTCCCCCCGGCCAGTCGAGGTTGCGGGCCAGGCGAACCTTGCCGTCGCTGCTGCGCTCCGCCGTCGTCGCCAGGCACGAGCACGCAAACGAGGAAAGGACCTCGGGCGCGAGATTGACCGCGAAGAGCGCCGTTCGATCCACGTTCGCGGCGTCCGCCAGGGCATTGAGCTGGTCGAAGTGCGCGGTCGGAATTCCCGCCGCGATGCCCGCCACCATTTCTTTCTGATAGTTCGAGAGCTTCTCGACCGAGGCGACCTTCTTCAGGTAGCGCGGCAGAAGCCAGCGAACCTGCTCGCCCAGCAAGGCTCCCTCGGCCTTGCCCCGCTCCACTGGATTGCCTTCGAGCTCGAGGACCCACAGATCGCCAACCTTGCTCAATTTGCCGTGGTCGATCGTGGCCGCGCGCAAGGCCGGGTACGGACTGGCGCAGGAGCTGCAGGCGGAGAGGAGCGCGAACAGGGCAAGGAGCAAGAAGGGTGGAAGTCTGTTCATGCGCGACGGCTCCGGATGCGAGAGTAGCATCAGACAAGAACCCGTCGCATCTCGACCTTCCTCGACAGTTTGTCGAGAGCATCGGCGGCCTTGGCCCCTCCGTCCGCCGCATTCTCTTGTCTTTTCCAGCCCTTGCACCGGTCACGTGACCGGCGACAAACATCGGCGGCAAATCCTAAAATATATTTGTATTTCAGCTACTTATGTCTAACCATGATCGGCAGAAGACGATGGAGACCCCGCACCGCGTAGAGCCCTGTCAGCTCGATACGATTCCCGGGCCGCTGGCGGATCTGGTGGCTGAGCTGGTCGCCAAGGCGACGCGCATGGCGGGATTGCTGCACCCGGCGACCGCAACCAGCCTGGCCAAGTTGCTGCGTCTGGCGAACTGCTACTACAGCAATCTCATCGAGGGGCACGTCACGCGGCCGCGCGACATCGAGCGGGCACTCGCCGAGGATCTGGACACGGATCGACGCCGCCGCGATCTGCAGCGCGAGGCCAGGGCGCATGTGCGCGTGCAGCGGGAGATCGACGAACGATTCGCGCGCGGCGAGCTAGGCGAGCCGGCCTCGGTCGAGATGATCCAATGGATCCACCGCGAGTTCTACCGGGACGCCCCGGCTTCCATGCTGACCGTCGAGCGCACGAGAGGCGCGAGCTTCCGCATGGAGCCAGGCGCGCTTCGCTCACGCAAGGAGCATGACAACGCGGTCGGGCGCCACCAACCACCGTTGAGCGAGTTCGTCGTGCGCTTCATGGCGCACTTCGAGCGCCGGTTCGCGCTGTCCGGGATGGGCACCGCCGCGCGCATCGTCGCCATCCCCATCGCCCACCACCGGCTGAACTACATCCATCCCTTTCCGGACGGAAACGGCCGTGCCAGCCGGCTGATGTCGCACGCCATGGCTCTGCAAGCCGGCATCGGTGCCCACGGGCTGTGGTCGGTGTCGCGCGGGCTGGCGCGCGGCTTGCCCGGTCGCCCGTCGTACCAGGACATGATGGACCACGCCGACGCGCCTCGGGCTGGCGCCGTCGATGGCCGCGGCAGCCTCTCCCTACGTGCCCTCGTCGAGTTCGCCGGCTGGTTCTGCGAGGTCATGCTGGATCAGGTCGCGTTCATGTCCTCGATGCTGGAGATCGACGGCCTGCAAGAGCGCATCGTCAAACACGTCCAAGGCGACCTTGGCATGGGCAAGGCCGAGGCCGCGATCGCGCGTGACGTCGCCCTGCGCGGCGAGGTCGCACGCGGTGAAGCCGCTCGCATCACCGGCCTCTCCGAGCGCGCCGCTCGCGACGCCCTCGGCCGCCTGCAAGGCGCCGGCCTGCTCGCCTCGGCCACGCCCAAGGGACCAGTGTCCCTGCGCGTGTCGACGACCGCCGCCGAGGCGCTGTTTCCGAGATTGTTCTAGTCGTAAGCTGTTGCCTGTGGCGAGGACCGGCCTTCCAGCATGCGCGGGGAGCGAGCGATCGCCGTCGAGGCTGGCGCGGCTTGCTTCGATCGTTCTCTGCCTCGAGATGATGGCCGGTACTTCGTGGGCCGCGGAGCCGGCGCGCAAGGCCGCGCGCGGCGACAAGCCCAAGCATTCGCCTGCCCCAGCGGCGGTGGATGCCGCAATCGATCTGGCCGCGGCCAAGGCGGCGTTCCAGGACGGCCTGCGCGCCTTCAACCTGGGTCTGTGGGAAGACGCGATCGCGGGCTTCCAGAAGTCGTACCGGCTGTCGGGCGATGCGGCCCTGCTGTTCAATGTTGCCCAGGCGCAGCGACAGGCGGGCCCTCCCAAGGAAGCGATCATCGCCTACAAGGCATACCTTCGCGAGAATCCGGAGACGTCGCATCGCGGGTTGGTCGAGGCGAAGATCCGGGATCTGGAAGCGGGTCCCGCGCTGGCGGCGCCGCTTCCTGCCGAAGCCAGGCCGGAGGGTGATCGCTTGGCGGGCGTATGGGAGAATCCGTTCGAGCCGGCCGCCAAGACGAAGGTGACTCCGTCGGAAATACCGGAGTCGGTCAAGTCCGAGGAGACGGCTCCGGTGGCGGCTATCGTAGCGGATTCTTCCGGCGGCGAGCAACCGTCAGCGAAGCAGGCCGGGCCTGCGCCTGTTCTGGCCCCGGCAACGTCGCCCGCGCCAACCGCGCCGCTGGTGCAGACAGGGAACGGTCCGGCATCAGAAGCAGCCGCGAAACCCGCCGCGACGCGTTGGTGGTTGTGGACTGGGATCGGCGCGGTGGTGGCGGCCGGTGTGGTGACCGCGGTGATTCTCTCGACCAGGTCTCCCCAGCGCGACGGCACCTGTCCGTCCGGCTTCGACGGGTGCTTGCCGGTGGGGAAGTGAACGACGTGCGACGGCCGATCCTACTTGCGCTGTTCCCGCTGGGGGCATTGCCCGCGTGCCGGGAAAAGCAGCGGACGATGCTGGTCGTCGAGGTAGACAGCAACCTGGCCGTGCCTGGCGAGATGAACAAGATCGACCTCGCGGTCACCGCCAACGGCAAGACCCAGCATCTGCCGTACTCGCTGATCGGCGGCTACACGCTGCCGTTGCAAACCGTCCTGGTCGAGACGACCGACAACACCGGTACCCTCGACATCGTGGCCACTGGATTGCTCGACGCGACGGCCCTGGTTCACGAAGAAGCCATCGTCAGTTTCGTGGAAGGGCAGTCGCGGCTGCTCAAGCTCTTCCTCGCCACCGAGTGCAAGTCCGATCCCTGTCTCGACACCGCGAAGACCTGCACCAAGGCTGGCGCGTGTGTGACCAAGGTGCGGAATCCGGGTGACCTGCTTCCGTTCGATCCGGCGACGATGCCGAAGAAGCCCGACGCCGGCGCGGACACTGAAAGTACAGGGCAGGAGGTGGGGTCCCGCGACACCAGACCTGCGGATGCCGCGCCCGAAGTGACGGATGCGCCTTCCGGCAGTGACCTGGGGCTCGATCTTCGCGCTGACTCGCCGGTCGCTCTGGACATCGTGGCAACGCCTGACTGGCCCGACGTTGTGTCTGACGTGCTACCTGACGCTGCGCCCGACGTCGCAGCCGACGTGCGTCAGCCAGACCTATTGGTGCCTCCTTCGGACCTGCCGGTGGCAATCGACGATGGCGCTACGCTGGATCAGACAATGCCGGCGGATACCCCCCTCGACGCCAAGGTGACTGCCGATGTGGTATCCGACGCTGGCATACCCGTCGTCGATCTGGCGCAGGACCAAGGTGCGGATCTCGCGCGCGATGTTGGAGCAGACTCCAACCCGGACGCAAGCCTTGTGGGCGGTCTTGCCAAGATCGCCATGGGCTACGACCATAGCTGCGGTCTGAGGCTTGACGGATCCATCCTCTGCTGGGGGCGCAATGACTACGGCCAGTCCGAGGCTCAGCTCGGTCCCTTCACGCAGGTTGCCGCCGGGCGCAACCACACCTGCGGCATCAAGACCGACGGCGCTGTCCAATGCTGGGGCGACAACCAGTATGGACAGCTCACTCCGGCGGCAGGCAGCTACACGCAGATCTCGCTTGGCTGGGATCATACCTGCGGGCTCAAGATCGACGGCTCGGTGGCCTGCTGGGGCAACAATGACTTGGGCCAGACAAAGGTCGAGGCAGGTTCATTCCTCCAGGTTTCCGCAGGCGCTAACTACACATGTGCACTGCGCACGTCCGGCACGGTCGCGTGCTGGACTGCCTCGACAGGCGACTTGGGGCAGGCCAGTCCGCCCGCCGGAACCTTCTCCCAGATCTCAGCGGGCGAGAACCACACCTGCGGCCTCAAGACTGACGGCACGGTCGCGTGCTGGGGATACGATGGATACGGGCAATCCAGCTCGCCTTCCGGGACCTTCGTGGAAGTGACCACGGGAGGAGACCATACCTGTGCCAGGGCAACTGACGGTTCGCTCGTCTGCTGGGGCGACAACGCCTTCGGTCAAACGTCCGCGCCCATCGGCACGTTCAAGCAAGTCTCGGCGGGCTCCGTCGACAACTGCGCTCTCCGACTCGACGAGACGGCGGTCTGCTGGGGCAGCGACGAACACGGTGAAGCATCTGCGCCCGGTGGCCCCTTTGCCGCGGTGGCTGCAGGGATCTCCACTGCATGCGGGGTCGGGGACCGTGGGGCTGTGACGTGCTGGGGCAACAACACCATCCCCTACGCAGACCGAACCCCTGGCGTATTCGCGCAGGTTTCTCTGGGCGGGCAGTTTGGCTGCGGCATCGGCTCAGATGGATCCGTGACCTGCTGGGGTGACAATAGCTATGGCCAAGCCACGCCCCCGACGGGAACATTCATGCAGCTCTCGGCTGGAACAGGGCACGCGTGCTTGGTTTCGCCAGGCGGGACGATTGCCTGCTGGGGGAGCAACACGTACGGGCAGACGACCGTGCCTTCGGGTAGCTACAAGCAGGTCACCGCAGGCGCTCAGCATAGCTGCGCGATTCGCATAGACACCACCATCGCTTGCTGGGGCTTCGACAACTACGGTCAGATAGATGCGCCATCCGGCAACTTCCGGCAGGTTGCTGCCGGCGCAGACCACGCCTGCGCGCTGGCGACGAGCGGTGAAGTCGCTTGTTGGGGGCGAAACGACTCGCCCGAAGTCACGACGCCCCCGAGTGGAACCTTCACGCAAATTGCTGCCGGAGGGCTCCACACCTGTGCCATGGATCCTGGAGGCCACGTTACCTGCTGGGGGATCAACAGCAACGGCGAGTGCAACGCCCCCAAGACGATCTTCACCCAGATATCCCTTGCCTCGGTCGACTCCTGTGGCCTCCGCCCCGACGGTGTCATCGTGTGCTGGGGCAACATGACCTCGCTGAATCCATGAGCCGACGAAACATGTGAGAGAAAAGCGCGCTCAATCTGGGGGATGCCGAGCCTCGACCATCCCGAACCGCGGGTCGCTCGCGCTGTCGCTGAACAAAGGAGACATTCAGATGGCCAAGCGATTCCAGCCCTACAGACCTCGCGTATTCATAAGCTACGCGGCCCGGGGAACCGATGCCGAAACAGCCCAAGCTCTTCGCGAAGCCTTGGTGGGCCACAAGGTGCGCGTGCCATCATGGCGAGACATGGAGGAGATCCCTCCTGGCAGCAGGGCAATCCGGGAGATCCAGGTTGGCATCGCGCAATGTGACTTCTTTCTGCTCCTGGTTTCGCCACGGTCGGTGCTCGAATCACGCTGGTGCCCACGAGAACTGAGTCGTGCAGATCGGCTTCAGAAGATCATCGTGCCGCTGATTCTTGAGACGGTCGAACCAGAGAATTGGCCATTGGAGCTCGAAGGCGCGCAATGGATCGACGTTCAACGCGGCCTCGCGAAGGCGATGCCCCAGTTGCTGACTCTTCTTGGTGTGACGGTCGCAGCGGGCATCGCAGTGTTGGACCCCGCGGACCGAGATGACCGTAGGATGCGTGCACTCGCGTATGCTCATACGCGTTTTGAGTCCATGGGTGCTGCGTATTCCTGGAACGTGAGGCAAATCCTGTCCGACTTCGGGAAGGAATCCATGGAGACGGAGCGAGCCATCCGAATAGTCGAGAAGGTGCGCAAAGCGAGGATAGGTACGTGCATCGAGGCCAGCCAGGCTCTCCTTCGGGCTTGGGAAGCGCCGGGGAAGATTTCGGACAAACGGCGAACGCCGCAGTCAGCGAGGGGCCAGACTAGCCCCCAAAGGCGATCTCGACGTTCATTTGCGGAACCATTTGCGCGGCATCACCTTGCCCTGTACGTGGTTGGCCACGAATCCAACAGGTCATTTCGTGAACACCTCGACTCGCGCCTTCTCCTGGGACCCCGGAGCTACACGACCACCCCCTTCCCGAAATCGTCGGAGATGGAGCGACCGACACCGTGGCAATGCGCAGTATCAAGGAATTTCTGCGGTACTGCCCTTCCTGCGAGTAGATGACCGCGACCTTTCTCACCCAGCCGGAGATGGCTTGGGTGCCCTACGGCACGACCCTACTCATCGTCTCGGCGTTCGCGGCCAGGTTCCTGGGCTGCCCTCGGCGTCGCCGTGCTCGGCGCCGGGGCGGGTTTGCAACCAGGCGACGAGGCGCGCCTCGACCTCGGCTGGCGACAGGTCGGGATGCTCGCGGCGGATGCGCTGGCGCATCAGCGCCTCGCCCGTGGCGTACATGTCGAAGGCCAGGCGCATGCGCTCGGCGACTGCTGCCGCCTCTTGTGACGTCTTCGCCATGGCTCGATACTAGCACCGGAGCGCGCACCGCCTGAATTGGCGTTCCACCCAACTCTGAAACGGTCGTGAGGTGCGTTCGGACGGCGGGGCGGCGCGGGCTAGGGCGGGGAGGAGGTTCGCCCCACCTCCGCGAATCTCGTGGGGCTACGGGCAGCAGAAGGTGTTCGTCACGTCGCCGATGGACACGATCGCGCACGGCGCGGCCAGCATGGTCAGGATGCAGGTGTAGAAATGGGGCGGTTTGCTGCCCCCGCAGCTCACGGAATCACCTGCTGGCTGCGCGGTGCAGCCGTTGCCATCCACGTCTTGCGCCGCATCCGTGGCGCACCCTTGGACGCAACCGTAGCCGATCGGGGCGCACATGCTGCACGGGGGATTGCAGCAATACTCGCCCGCGGCGCAGGTTGTGCTGCCGCAGACTACGGGGCCATCTTGTGCTGCATCCGTTCCCCCACAGCCGGTCTTCGTCGAGAAACAACTGCCATTCGGGCAGGTACAGGTAGCCACGGTGTGGCTGGAGGTTGGCGAGCAACCACAGGCGCCGGTCATGCACGAGTCGGGAAAGTCAGCGGCGCTGGTGCAGCACAGTCCGGAACTGATTTGTCCACCGGTGGAAGTGCACAGAGTCGCTAGGGCCGATGCATCGGAGCTGACCTGAACGTCCGGCTGTCCGGCGTCGTCGGTCTTGGCGCCGCCCGCGCCTCCATTCCCGGTGGCTCCGCCACTGCCACTGCCACCCGTTCCGCCCGGCGCGCACACCATGCAACCATAGGCATCGAGCACGTAGGTGCAGTAGAGGTCGGTGATGGGGGGGCACTCATGTGCGTCGAGCGCCGCATCGGCGGCCCCGCCCGCGCCGCCGGAACCGCTGATGCCGCCGACACCAGTGTTGCCGCCCGTGCCAACCCGGCCGCCGGTTCCGGCTACGCCACTGGATCCGCCGGAACCGCCCGTACCGACCCGGCCACCGGTTCCGGCCACGCCGCCGGATCCGGCACCGCCACCGACACCGGCGTTGCCGCCCGTGCCAGCCCGGCCGCCGGTTCCGGCCATGCCCCCGGCTCCGGAGCCGCCGCCGGTTGCGGTTACACCCCCGGTTCCAGGCTTGCCATCCGCGCGCCCTCCGTCACCAAGCCCGCCAATGAAGTCCGAGTTGTTGCAGGAAGCCGCCGGCAAGGCGACGAACAAGAAGGCGACGAGGGCGGCGCGGCCAGATTCACGAACGAGACGATGGCGATTCCTCATGGAATGACTCCTGGTGGTGGAAGCGGTGATGACTACCTGGTGACGTCCGCGCGGCCAACCTTTCAGGGGCAGACCGCGAGCGCGCGGCTCGCCCGCTTGCCCAGATCGTCCGTTGCTGTGTTCGACAGCACACGCGCGAGATCGGCTCGCGCATCCTGACAGCGCCCCGCCTGTGCGCGCAGCTCACCCCGCAGGGTCGCAAGCTCGCGTGCCCTGGGCAGGCTGGTCAGCGTCAGCGAATCCAGAACCGCGAGGGCTTGCTCTTTGCGCGAGAGCGCGAGCAAGATCTCGGCGCGCGCCACCCGCGCCTCGACCGACAAGGCGCCCTGCGGGTACCGGCGCTCGTGGACAGTGAGAAGCGCCAGTGCCGCCTCTGCCTTGCCATCGTGGCGCCAGCGCGCGAGTGCATCCGCCAAGGATCGCGCCTCGACCGACAGGGCGCCTTCGGCCGGGGCAGTTTCACTGTTCGCGGATGCGGGAGAACCTGTGATCTCCGCCCGCGCGAGACGCCGTGGCGCCGGCTGGCTGCGCGGTTCGGGCGAAGGCGCTGGCGCTGGCTGCGCGCTCTTGGATGGATACGGCTCGACGAGGACTGGCGCCGACCCGCCGCTGCTCTTGGCGCGCGCCTTTGCCGGTGGCAACGGGCTGGAGACTTCGTCAGCGCTCCCGAGGAAGGGAATCCGCAGCCGCCAGCCACCGACCAGCGCCATCACGGTCCCCGCCGTGCAGAGCACGGCGAGCGCCGTCAGGACCGGCAAGAGGCGCAGTCCCCAGCGCGCGCGTTCCCTTGGTGCGAGCCGCGTTGCGATAGCCCCGATGTCCGCCTCGTGAAGCCCGCTTGTGGCGCGCGCCTCGCGTAGAAAGGCGCCCGCCTTTGCCTCCAGCGAAGACGGATGCTCGCCGCCCTCGCCCAATCGCTGCATTTCCATGTTCTTAGCCCGCATGGCCGTACCTCCCGTCGCTGGGCCGCCGCGCCTGCGCGTCGGTCTCGCCGCTCTCTGCTTCGATCTCCTGAAACGTCTTGAGGAATCTCGCGCGCGCCCGGTGCATGCGCAGCCACAGGGTTTCCACCTTGATGCCAAGCAGGGCCGCAATCTCGGCGCCGGGCAGTTCTTCCAGCTCGAACAAGATGAGGATCTCGCGATCGCGCCCGGGCAGGCGGTCGAGCACACGGTAGACGCGCGCGCGGCGCTCCTTCTCTTCGAGCCGCTCGTCCTGGCTGGGCCCGGGCGCGGGCAGGTTTCGGGCGACGTCCCGGGCTGAACCCGAGAGCCAGTGGCGCAACCTGTCCTTGCGGCGGCGGTGCCGCACGACCTTCTCGGTGATGCCGTAGAGCCAGGTCTTGAGGCTCGAATCGCCGCGAAACGAGGGCAAGCGCCGTTGCGCGATCTCGAAGACCTCGTGCACCATGTCGGGCAGGTCGAAACCTGGACCGGCTAGCCGCTCGGCCCAACGGCCGACGTCCCGAACGTGGGTTCGGTAGATCGCGGAGAGATCGGGGATTTCGGCGGCCGCGCGCATGCGAGCTACCTCTGGTGACGGNNGGCAGCTCGGCCGTCGCGGGATCGTCGTCCAATTTCACGCTTTCCCTGCCGAACCAGTAGGCGCCCCCCGCGGTGACGAATGGCGACAGCGAATTGCCCACGAAAACGAGGCGCAACGCAGCCCCCAGCCCAGGCACGGCACGCGTCGTGACGTGCGTGATCGGCAGGTCCTTGCCGCGCAGGATGAGGAGGCCGAGCCGGCCCGAAAGCCCGATCTCTCCGCGCACCTTGTGGCTGCCGAGGCCGAGCGACGGTCCAGCCTCGACGCTGGGGCGCAGGTAGGCGGCGTGTCCCACGCCGACGCTTTTCTCACGTTCGGTGGTGGCGGTAAGGGCCACGAATCCGCGCAAAGGCCCAAGCAGGTGCCAGCGCGTTTCCGCCGCCAGGCCTAGGGCAAGCGCATTGCCGTCGTACGCGCTCATCAAGGTCAGCCCGATCTCCGTGCCGTTCGCCCGGGCAGGCTTCGTCGTGGCGGGCTGGGCGGGCGCCGATTTCGAGGACGGCGGCGCGGACGGGATGGCGGGGCTGGCCGCCGCGGGCCAAACCCCCATCCAGGTCGCGACCAGCACCGCGGCCACCGTCGCCCGCTCGTGGCAAGAGGCCGGCGCCTCGACCTCGCGGCTGCCCAGGGTCAACCCGTCCTGGCCGCGCAGCACGACGCGCATCTTGTCACCCAAGACGGTGATCTCGGGACGCCTGCCACCCTCGACGCCAAGCCGGACCATGTGCGCTTCGACCTCGCTGGGATCGGGGCACGGCGGCCCGCTCGCAGGGGATGGGCTGGTCTCCGCGAGGGAGACGACCACTGCCGCGAGAGCAAACCCGGCCCACATCACCTCGACGATACAGGGGGCGATTCGCTTCGGCAACGACTGGGCCGTCATCAGGACTTGCGTCCGCGGCAAAGGCGGGCTAGGCAAGGCAGGCCGTGAAGATGGAGCTCCTGCGCATCCTGGACCCGGACGGCAAGGTCTGCCGGCCCGAGCTCGAGCCCGCCATTGCCGGGGCCGAGCTGCGCCGGATGCTGGAAGCCATGCTCGAATCGAGCCTGCTCGACGAGCGCTTGCTGCGCTTCCAGCGCCAGGGTCGCATCGGCTTCTACCTGACGGCCTGGGGCGAGGAAGCCACCATGATCGGGCCGGTGTGGGCGCTGCGGCCGACCGACTGGATCTTCTCCTGCTACCGCGAGCAGGCCGCGGTCCTCTTTCGCGGCTACCCGCTGCGCACCATGATGTGCCAGCTCTACGGCAATGCCGAGGATCCGGTGAAGGGCCGGCAGCTTCCTGTGCACTACTCGGCCCGCGATCTCAACTTCGTGTCGGTCAGCTCGGTGGTGGGCACGCAGATCCCGCACGCGGTGGGCATGGCCCTGGCGGCCAAGATCCGGGGTCGCGACGACGTCGGCCTGGTCTACTTCGGCGACGGCGCGACCTCGACCGGCGACTTCCACGTGGCGTGCAACCTGGCCGCCGTGCACAAGGCGCCGTGCGTGTTCCTCCTGCGCAACAACGGGTGGGCCATCTCCACGCCGCGTGCGATCCAGACCGCCACGGCGACCCTGGCGCAGAAGGCGGTAGCCTATGGCATGAAGGGCGTGCTCGTCGACGGCAACGACATGCTGGCCTTGATTCACGTCGTCGCCGAGGCGGCGGCCCGGGCGCGTGCGGGCGAGGGGCCGACGCTCATCGAGGCCGTGACCTACCGGCGCGGGGCGCACACCTCGTCCGACGATCCCAGCGTGTACCGCGAGCCCGGCGAGCCCAAGGCCTGGGAAGCGAGCGATCCCATCAAGCGATTCCGCGTCTACTGCGAGGCCAAGCGGGTGTGGAGCCGGGACGACGAGGAACGCCTGCGCCAAGACTTCGCGGGCCGTTTCACCGCGCTGGTGCAGGAAGCCGAAGCCGTCCCGGCGCGGCCGCCCCTGGCTTCGCTCTTCGACGACGTCTACGCCGAGCGCCCCTGGCACATCGAGGAGCAGGCGCGCGAGCTGGAAGCCAAGGTCAAGCGGCACGACGCCACGTCGGTGCGGGCCTAGCAAGACCTTGAAAACACGGCTCCTCTCCGGCGGGGAACCTGTTAGTATCGCTCTTCAACTTTCAGCTCGAGCGAGGGGACATGAAGCGGGATTCCACGACNNGCCGCCGAGAGCCAGAAGCCGGACGACGCGGCGGCGGCCTACCGCAAGGCCCTCGCACCCGGCCTGGCGCCGGAGGTGCTCACGGTTCTCGGGCAGCGCGGGCTCCGCTTCCTCGAGGAATGGTACGCCGGCGAAACGGCGGTGCTCGTCGAGTTCCTGGAGGCCGTGCTCGCCCTCGACCCGACCGCGGATTGGGCGCTCGAACGGCTGACCATTCTTCGCTCCGTTAGCCAGCAATGGGACGAGCTGCTGGCCGCCTACGATCGCCTCCTCGACGGGCTCGCCGACGGCACGCGCCGGCGCCGCCTGCTGCGTGACGCCGCGTCCGTGGCGCGCGATTCCGGCGGCATGGCGCGCGCCGCGACCTATTTGCTGGCCCTCTTCGAGGCCACGCCCGGTAACCAGGAGGTGTCGGCCGAGCTCGAGCACCTGCTCGAACGGCAGGGCGACTTCGCGAGCNNAGATCGAGAAGCTCCTGGCCTCGCCGGCTCTGAGCGACGACGCCGTGCCCTGCGCCCTGGCGGAGCGCGTGCTCTCCGACGAGAAGGCGCCGCGCGAGGAACGCCACCGCGCGCTCAACCTCGTGCGCGCTCGCCACGTACAGCAAGGCCGGCTGGATCGCATGGTGGCGGCCCTGCGCGTGGCCTTGACCTTCGCCAGCCCGGACGAAACCCGGGCGCTGGTCAACGAAGCCGCGGACATGCTCGAGCGCAAGGGCGATCTGCCGGCGGCCCGCGAGCAGCTCGTCGAGCTCGTCGCCATCCAACCCGAGGAGGCCGCGACGCGCGCCCGCTTGAAGTTTCTCGCCGAGGTGACGTCGACCCCGACGGCCTACGTGCGCGGCCTCTGCGCCGCGGCCGAGGCCACCAAGGATGCGAAGCTGCAGGTGGCACTGTGGCTGGAAGCCGCCCACATCGAGGAGGAGCGCCGCGACGGGGCCGAGACGGCGGTGGGGCTGTACCGCAAGACCCTGGCCAGTGCTGCGGCCGGCCCCGACCAGGTGCTCCTGGTCCTGCGCAAGCTGGGCTCTTTGCTTGAGGGCGAAGCCCACAAGGACGAGCGTCTCGACATCCTGGAACGCCAGGCTTCCCTGGAGCCGTCGCCCGGCGCGCGGCGCGGGCTCTTGGGCGAGGCGGCGGATCTCGCCCGGGCGCGCGGTCAGCTCGCCCGCGCCCTCCTCTTATGGGACAAGCGCCTGGCCGCGGACAAGAACGATCGCAAGGCGCTGGCGCGCACCATCGAGATTCTCGAGGGCGCCGGCCGCTGGCCGGAGTTGGTGGCGGCCCTGGCCCGGCGGGCCGAGGCCGAGGTGCCGTGGTTCCAGCGCCGTGCCGATCTCCTGCGCATCGCCGAGATCGAGCGCGACCAGCTCAAGGCCCCGGCCAAGGCCATCGCCGCGCTCGGCAAGATTCTCGAAACCGCGCCGGGCGATGCCGAGGGCGTGGCCGCCATCCTCGCACTCCTCGCCGAGTCGGAGCAGTGGCAAGAGCTGCTCAACCTGGGCACGCGCGAGGGCCGGGCCGCGCAGCAGCGGCTGGTCGCTCTCTTCGTTCGCCTGGGCGAGGCCTGCGCCCAGCACCTCTCGGATGCCAAGGGTGGCGCCCTCTGGTATGGCTGCGCCCTGGCCATCGACCCGCAGACCAAGGGCCTGCGCGACGCTCTCTTCGCGCTGCTCGACAACGAACCGGCGCGCGCCTTCGCGGTCGAGGGCATCCTGCGTTGTTGCGCCGCCAGCGACGACTGGCAGGGCCTGCTGGCGGTGCTGCCGCACCGGCTGGCCCTCGCCACCTCCGACGGCGAGCGGGCGCGCCTGTACCGCGAGGCCGCCGTTCTCGAGGAAAAGCGGGCCCAGCACGCCAAGGAGGCGCTGGCCCATCACCTCGCGGTCATCAAGCTCTTGCCCGGGGATCCCGAGGCTGAGTCGGACATCGTTCGCCTCGCCGGAGTGACCGGCGACTTCACCGCCGCGGCCCGTGCCTTCGAGCAAGCCGGCGTGGCATTGCCCGCCGAATCCTCGCGCAAGGTTCCCCTGCTGCTGCTCGCGGCCCGCCTCTGGGACGAGAAAGTGGGCGACAAGCCCGCGGCGCTCGCCGCATTCGAGAAGGCATTCAAGGCCGGGTCCAGCGATCGCGGGGCGCGCCTGGGCGTGGTGCGCCTGGCCAGCCAGCAGGGCGGATGGCAGGCCGCGGTCGACGCCGCGCTGGCCGAGCCGTTCGACGCGGGGGCGCTGGTGGCCGACTTCCTGCCCCTCATGGAACAGGCGGCGAAGGCCGCGCCCGATACCCAGGAAGCGCACCTTCTTCTGGGCAAAATCCTCTCCACCGCGCTCGCCAAGAAGCCCGGCCTGCCGCCCGCCATCGGCCGCGCCGTCGAGGAACGTATCGCCGAATACGCCATCGCGCCGGACAAGCAGGCCGCCTGGCAGGAGAAGGCCCTGCTGCGCGCGCGCGACTACGAACCGTCGCACCTTGCCACCTTGCGCCGCCTGGCCGCGGCCCAGCGTGCCCGCGGCGGCAAGCCGCTCTACGAAACCCTGATGCAGATCGCGCAGCTCGCGCCCCGCGAGCTGGATGCCATCGCCGCCGCGCTCGACATCGCCGAGCGCGAGAAGAAGGAAACCGGGCTGCAGCGCTCCGCGCTCACCACGCTCTTCGACCGTGCGGCGGGCTTGCTGCGCGCGGGCCAGCCCGCCGAGGGCAAGCTCGCCGCGACCGACGCCCTCGTGCGCGCGACCCAAGGCCTCGGCATCCTGCTCGGCGGCAGCCGCGACAAGAACGAGGTGCGCCGGGCCGTGGACTGCATGCTCGAGGCGAGCCGCATGCCCATCGCCGCGAACGTCGCGCAAGCTCTGCGCGCGCGTGCCGGGGAACTGGCCGCCGAGGTCGACAAGCGGCTGGCCCGCGACCTGCTCCGCCAGGCCGTGGAGCAAGATCCCAAGAACCGCGCCGCCAGCAAGGCCCTGGCCAAGCTCTACGAAGAGGCGGATCTGCTCAACGATCTGCTGATCTTGCGCCGGCGGGAGCTCGAGGACGCGGCCAACGCCGCCGAGCGCATCGAGCTGCGTCTGGACATCGCGCGCCTGGGCGAGATCGTGGAGAACCGCACGGGCCGGTTCGAGATCCTGCTCGCCAACCTGGAAGACAGCCCCGGGCACGCGGCCACGCTGATCGCCCTCGACATGCTCTTGCGCTCGCGCGGCCGCAACGCCGAGCTGGCCGACATCCTGGTCGCGCAGGCGCGCCGGCTGGAAGACCACGAGGAGAGCCAGCGCGCGGCCCAGCTATGGAGCGAGGCCGCCGCGCTCTTCGAGAAGCAACTGGGCGACCACGCTCGCGCCATCGGTGCTTACGAGATGGTCGTCAAGCTGGGTGGCGATCCCGCGGCCATGGAGGCGCTGGCGCGGCTGCACGAGGCCGCCGGCGAGCCGCTTCTCGCCGCGAACTGGCTGGAGCAGCGCATGTCCGCCGGCGCGCCGACCGAACGGCGCGAGGCCGTGGCCAAGCTCGCGCAGACCTACATGAGCGGCGGCCAGCGCCATCGGGCCGTCGCCGCGCTGGAGCGCGCCCTGGGTGAGGATGCCAAGGCGGTCTCCTTGTGGAACATGCTCGCCAGCCTGCATCGCGAGGCATCGCATCACGAGGCGCTCCTGCGCGTGCTGACCGGGTTCTGCGCCCAGGTCGACGACGCGGACGCGGTGGTGGCGGCGGCCAAGGAAGCCCTGGTCCTGTGCAAGGAGCGGCTGGGCGATCCGGCGGCCGCGGTGCCGATTCTCGAACGGGCGGTGGCTCTGGCTCCCGATCAGCGCGAGCTGCGCCTGGCGCTCGCCGACGGCATGCGCGTGTCCGGCCGCTACGCCGAGGCGCGGGCTCTGCTGGAGGGGGTCCTGCAGGAATACGGCCGCCGCCAGTCGCGCGAGCGCGCCTCGTTGCATTTGCAGATCGCCACGGTGGCGCGCGCGGAGAAGGATCCCGAGCTGGCCGCCAAGCATCTCGAACAGGCCGCGTCCGTCCTGCTCGACAGCACGGACGTGCAACTCGCCCTGGCCGAGGTCGCGGAAGAGCGCGGCGATCTCGAGCGCGCCGAGAAGGCCTACCGGGCCCTGCTGGTGCTCGCCCGCCGGGGCCACGGCGGTGAAGGTACCATGACCGCCGGCGAGGTACTGGTGCGCCTGCGCCGCCTCGCGCTGCGCCAGGGCCAGCATAGCCAGGCCGCCGAGGGCCTCGAATCGATCGTCGCGCGCGCCTTGCACGATCCGGTGGAGGCGCGGCGGATCCAGGCGGCGCTGCTCGCCGACGAGGACAGCGAAACCCTGCTCGACCTCTTGGCCAAGCGCCGGGCCTCGGCCGCCAGCATCGCCGACGAGGCGCTGGTGGTCTGCGAGCTCGCCGCCGTGCTCGAGAAGATCGGCCGCGCCGAGGAGGGCCTGACCGCGCTTCTCGACATCCTCGTGCGCGTGCCGGACAGCGCCGAGGCGCATACCCTGGCCCGCGGCTTGGCCGCGCGGCTCGGCAAGGCCGCCACCTATCTCGAGACCGTAACCGGCGCTGCGGACAAGCTTCGGCGCGCCGACGATTCGAGCTGCCTGGCCGACCTGCTCCTGCGCGCCGCCGACGTGGCCGAGAACGACCTCAAGCTTCTCGATCGGGCGCAGGGTTATCTTCGGCGCGCCGAGCAGACCGGCCGGCGTGGCGCCGAGGTCCTCGGCACCCTGGCGCGGGTCGCGGCCGCGACCGGGGACGCGGCGGAGTGCGGCCGCGCCGTCGCGGGGCTGCAGCGCCTGGCCGAACAGGCGCCTTCCTTCGCCGAGAAGGGCGACCTCTACTATCGGCTCGCCGAGGTGCAGGTGGCCACCGCGGAAACGCGCGAGGCGGGGCTGGATGCGCTGGCGCAAGCCGTGGAGCTCCGGCCCGACCTGCCGCGAGCGACCGCCATCGTGCAGAACGCGAAGGTGCCCGATGCGGCGTTGGCGCGCGTGCTGCCGGTGTACGAGAAGGTCGCGCGGGCGTCCAAGGACGAACACATGCTGCTCGATTTCCTCGAGCGGCGGGCGGCGTTGCCCGGGGCCAAGTTGGCCGATGTGCGCGAGGGCGTCGAGTTGGCCGTGTCGCTCGGCGAGGGCGCGCGCGCCGAGCATCTGCTCGCGCGGGCCATCGAAATTGCACGCACCTCGAGCGGCGGCTTGCACGAGGCCATCTGGGCCATCGGCGATCTGTCGCGCCGGCTGCGCGCGCGCGGCAACATGGCCGGGGCGGCGCGAATTCTCGATGAGGCGCACGACGAGTGGTCGAACCCGCGACTCACCCCGCTGGTGCGCGAGATCGCGAAAGCCGCGGCGGGGAGCGCGGAATTCGTGTCGACCGCGGCGCGGCTCTACGAACAGTTGCGCGTCCTCTATCCCACCGACCGCGAGGTGTGGGAGCCGCTGCTCGACCTGCTGGCCAAGCTGGGCGATCGACCCGCCTTGCAGGCACTGGTCGACGATCTCGTCGAGAAGCTGATGAGCCGCGGCGATCGCGGCGCGGTCCGCATGGCCTGGGCGCGCTTCCTGCAGCAGAGCGGCGACGCGGGCGAGGCGACCTCGGCGGCGCTACGCGATGTTCTCCTCGAAGAGCCCGGCCACCCGCAGGCGCTGTCCCTGCTCGCCGACATCTACGAGCAGCGCGGGGAGGTCAGCGAGGCCGTGACCCTCCTCTCGGAGGCGCTGTCGAGCGGCGAAGGCACCGCGGGCAGCGCCGGGCGCGCCACGCTGGCGCGGCGGCTGGGCGATCTGGTCAAGAAGGCCGATCCCGCGCAAGCCAAGGAAGTCTATCGTTCGGCGCTGGCGGCGTCGTTGCCCGACGCGGCCGTCAAGCGCTCGCTGCAGCTTTCGCTCGCGGAGCTGCTGACCGGCGCGGGCGAAGGCGCGGAGCGCGCGGCCCTGCTCGAAGAGGTCTTGCGCGGCGAAAGTGGCGAGGCCGCCGCGGCGCAAGCCCTGGCGCTTTTCGATCTGCGCCTGCGCATGTCCGACGAGG
>PNBO01000076.1:0-2425 GCA_003136095.1 Myxococcales bacterium | reverse complement strand
AAAGAGGTGGAGAAGGCCACGCAACTCTTGCGGCGGGCGGCCAAGCTCCAGCGCGAGAAGGCCGGCGACGCGGCGGCGGCGGCGCGCACGCTGCACCGGGCGGCGCAACTGCATCCCACCGACGTCGAGCTGGTGCGCGAGCTGTGCGATGCGCTCGTCGAGTCCGGGGAGATCGCGCAGGCGGTGGCGGCGGCCAGCGAGATCCTGACCGCCACGCCCAAGGGCAGGGCCCGCATCGGCCTGCTGCGCTTGCGCGCCGAACTGGCGGCGCGCGAGGGTGACGACACCGCGGCGGTCGCCGATCTCGAGGAAGTCGTCGCCCTGGGGGCACGCGAGGCCAGCGCCGAGCTCGCGACCGTGCTCGCGCGCGTGGCCGAACGCGCGGCCGAGAAAGGCGACAAGGACGCGGCGCGGGTCGCGACCCTGCGCCTGGCCGAGGTGTTGCGGCTGGGCGGCGATCACGAACCGGCGGACCAAGTGCTCTTCCACTGGATCGAGGCCAACCCCGATGACCGCGACCTGCTGCTCAAGATGCGCGACATCTTCACAGCGGCCGAGCGCTGGGAATCTGCCGCCAACGTATGGGCGCGCCTGGTGCACCTCGAGGAGGGCGAAGCCAAGGCGGAGGCCGTGCTCGCTCTGACCGACGCGTGCGACAAGCTCGGTCGCGGCGAAGAGGCCATTCCCTGGTTGTCCGGCGTGCTCGGCCTGGTGCCGGGCCATCGCGGCGTGCAGGCGCGGCTGGCCACGCTCTACGCGGCGACGGGGAACATCGCNNGCGCTGCCGGCCGCGGACCGGAGCACGCGACTCTTGTTGCTCGACGCGCACACTGCCGCGGGCGCGATCGAGCGAGCCCAGGGCCTGCTGGGCGAGCTGCTCGCCGACGCCCGCAACATGAAATCGGAAGAGCTGGCCACCCTCTACCAGCGGCAGGCCAGGCTCGCCGCCGTGGCGGGCGACCGCGAAGGCCAGCTCGCCGCGCTCAAGAAGGCCCTCGAGTCCGATCGCAAGAACGTCGCCATCGCCAACGAGCTGGCCGACCTGGCCGAAGCGATGGGCGACGACGACCTGGCCCTGCGCGCGCTGCGCGTGGTGGCGGCCAATCCCGTCAAGGACGCCAAGGTGCTGGCCCTGGCCTACCTGCGTCAGGCCCGCATCGCCCACCGGGCCAAGGACCGCGCCCGCGCCATCATCTTCGTCAAGCGCTCCTTGCAGGAAGACCCGACCTTGGAGGAGGCGAAGGGGTTGCTGGACCAGCTTCGGTAGCGGCGAGCGCGATCTATTTCACCTGCATGTCCGGGGGCGCTTCCTCGATGGGCAGACCGTGCTCGTTCAGCCAATCCCTGGCCATCTCCTCGAGAGTGCGCTGCTTAAAGGCAAACCAAGCGTCCTCGATCCCGAGGCGCCGAATCGTGCTCTTGAACATGCGGAAGGCGCCATTGCCACGAATCGCGTCGCCGATCTCCCTTCGTTCGGCCGCGCCCGCCAGCGATTGCCCGAACCGATCCATGATCTCCCATTCGTGGATTTCGAACTTGTCGGGAAGCGCAAGCCAGTCGGCCGACCTCAGGACTTCCTTGGCCTTGGCCACCAACTCACGTTGCCAATCCGGCATGTCACCGTCCGCATCCTCCTCGGCGAAGCCCATCTCCTCGTGGCCGAGCATCACGACCTCGCCGGTCTTCTTGTTCACGTAGCTAGACATGTCATCGGACGCGATTTCCAGCGCCTCGACGACCGCGGAGAGTGAAATCGCGTTTTGCATGGCTTCCTTGACACAGCCTAGGATCGTCGGCGTGAGTGACGCCGCTCGAATGACGATGGTAGTGGGCCTCACTGCACCGTGAGATTATACGTCACGTCTTCCGAAATTGCGGGACGTAGGCTTGTGAAATGGATCGTGTGGGAACCGGCAGAGAGGGGTGCGAGGAGGATCCAGTAGCCCCCGGCAAACGCGGAGGGGACTGGCCCCGTGAACGTGGAGCTGTTGAATGTCGTGTAGAAGTTACTGGCAGTGTTCGGAACCGTGTACGAATACTGGGACCATGGGGTGAGGTACGGGGCGAAATCCGACTTGGTCGAGCCGTAGCACTTCCCGTCGATTTCGAGTGCGACCGCGGTCACCGATGCGGCGGCCGCCGAGAGCTCGTCCTCCCATTGCTGGTCGGTGAGCTGGCCTCCGACGGCGATGCCGCCGTTGTCCCCATACCAATCAGCCAGTGGGAGAAAGATCATTCTGCCCGCAGGAATGGTGCAGGTGCGTGTGACACGCCCTGCGTCCGTGCACGCCAAAAAGAATGGGTCGTTTGCGGCAGCGCCGCCATCTTCCGCACCCGACTGTCCTGTTGCGCAGAGGGCGCCCGTGGAGTCGGCAAACGGAAAGTCGGGGCCGGGCAGTTCAAAGAGCCACTTAAAATATGCGTC
>PNBO01000162.1:6498-14721 GCA_003136095.1 Myxococcales bacterium | reverse complement strand
AACTGGGCCGTCAAATCCATGATGGTTCGCAGCTTCTCCGAGCTGCGCAGCAGGCTGTCGCTCAACTTAAAACGCACGTAGACATCGACGTGCGACATGGCGATGGGCTGCGCCAGGTGGATCTCGCCCTCGACCGTGGCCTCGAGGTCCTGCGACTTGAGCGACACGCCTTGCAGGCGGCCAATGCCCTTGTCGATGACGATCTTACCGGCGAAGTCGCCCAGGCGGATCTTGGGCAGCCCCAGGCCCTCGGCCAGCAGGGGATTGCCGGCAATGACGAGCTTGGCCTTGCCGTCGCCGAGCGCGCAGGCGCTGCACGACCAGCCGAGGGCGCCCTTGGCCTCGGACGGCCGCTGCTTGGGCAGCGCGAGGGCGAAGTTGACCTCCATCTTCCCCGAGATGGGCAGGTTGATCGCGCTCTTCACCCAGGGGACCTCGGCCAGATCGATCTCCGTGGCGCTGACCTTGGCCGACGAGTCGTTCTTGCCCACCTTGACCTTGGCGTCGATCTCGCCCTTGAAGACGTCGGCCGAGAGGCTGTAGGACTTGGTCCCGAAGAGAGCGGAGAGCGCGGACCAGTTGAGGGAAACCTTCTCGACGAGGATGCGCGTCGGTTTGGCGGCGCCGGCGGACTGCGAAACCAGCGTGACGTCCTCCAGGGTCATGCCTAGCCCCAGCGAGGGACCGGCGTGCTTGGCTTCCATGTCATAGCCGGCGGCGGCGAGACGGCCGGCCAGCATGTCCTTGAATCGCCCATACGGCAGGGACAGATAGAAGACCACGGCGAAAACGAAGAGGCCGAACCACAGAATCGCGGCCACCTTGCCCAGCCGGCGAAGCCGTTCGCTAACGATCATCTAGCCCTTGCCCTTTCCCGCGGCGCCCTTGGGCACGGGCTTCTTGCTGCCGTCCTTGAGCCGCTCGAAGGTGGTGGCCGTCAAGTCGACGTCGACGCTGGTGCCGTCCCCGCCGAAGCTGCGCCGAATATCCAGACGCGTGATGAGCACGAGCGCGCGGCCGGTTTCCACCTTGCCGAGGAAGGTCGCCAGCGATTTCAGGTCCACCTTGCGCAACTTCACGTCCAGGCTGTGCTCGACGTAGTGCTTGCCCGCGGTGCTGTCGGGGCGATCCGCGGTTTCCGGGATCTGGATGCCCGCCTCCTTGGCTGCCGCCTCCAGATCGGCCGCGAGTTGCGGCGGTTCGGTGCCAATGCGCTTTTGGATCGCCGTCACCTGCGCCTTGGCGTCGCGGTATTCGTCGCTGTGCTTGGCGATGGCCTCGATCGCCTCGCGCATGTCCTGGTTTTCCTGGCTCATGGTGCGGAAGGCGTCGACCACCAGGTACGACACCAGCAGCACGGCGCAGCCGCCGAGCGCCCCGCCCAGAATCGACAGGAGCCGCCGTTCGCGCGCCGACATGCGATTCCACTCGGCGGCAAAGTACGCGGCCGGCCGCCCGACCAGGTTCCTGATTCTGTCGATGATGCGCTTTAGGGCTCCCATGGCTTCCTCACGGGCACTTGGCGGCGATGGTCAGGCTGAACTGTTTGGCTCCGCCCGCGACCTCGGTGATGGGCCCCTTGCTGATCTCCTCGAAACACTCGATCTCCTTCAGCTTGGCCACGATCTCGTCGACCGCGGCGGCCGAGTCGATGGTGCCCTTGATGGTGGTCTTCTTGGGGCGAATGTCGAGATCGTCGATGTTGATCTGGACCTTGTCGGCGGCCGGGATCTTGGTCGAGATGCTGTCGAGCAGATCGAAGGCGGTCGCCTTGGGCAGCGGCACCATCTCGTCCTTGAGGCTGCGGCGCAAGGCCGCGCTGACGTCGGCCGCTTCCATGCGGGTCTCGCCAAACAGCTCCTTGGCCGCAGTCTGAAACTGCGTCTTGAGCACCTTCTGTTCGGCCGACAGCCGCCGCAGGGTAATGGTGGCGTGAATGCCGACGCAGGCGATGAGGGCCGCCGCCAGCACGATGAGGTGCGAGGCGCGCTGGCGCACGACGGAGAAGCTGGCGCGGTACTGGAATTCGCCCCGGCGCAGGTCGAGCTCCTTGTGGCCACGGACGCCCGTGCTGGCGATGGCGTCGGCGAGCACGAAGCGATCGGCTTCCGGCGCCGCCACCGCCACCTCCAGCGGCATGCCGTCCGGGCCTTCGCGGGACTCGGGAGGCGCGAGCAGCGGCCGCACGGCAACGCCAAGCTCCTCCTCGAGAAAACCCGCCAGGTTGGCCAGGCGCGCGCCGCCGCCGGCGAGCAGGATCTCCTCGATGGGCGCCTTGTCCCGGGTCGCAAAGCTCGACACGGTCTGGCGCAGGTCGCGCAGGAAGGGCTGGATCGCCGGACGCAGGATGGCATCGACGCGGACCTCGACGTTGGTCGCGGCGGGGCGGCTCGGGCTGGCGAGGAAGCCCATCTGCGCCTTGCCCAGCTCGGACTGTTCCCAGGACCACGCCCCGTTCGAGGCTTGCTGAAGGGCTCGGGTCAAATCCTCGCCGCCGTGGTGCAACGTGCGCCCGAAGACCGCCTCGTCGCCCACCACGAAGCAAAGGTTGGTGCGGCGGTGCCCGATGTCGGCGACCACCCGGCAGGGCAGCGGCTCGCCCTCGACGACGACCGCGGGGATGCGCGGCCGGTAGAGCAGCGGCGCGACGTAGAGCGAGTGGGGCTCCACGCCGTCCGCCGCCATCGCCGTCAGGAACTCGCGCACGTCCTCGATACGCGCCGCCACCACCAGCGCGCGGCAACCCTCGTCGCCCACCGCGACCTGCCCGCGCGCCGAGAGCACGCGATGGTCCAGGATCACGTCGTTGAGCTCGTGGATGATCTGGCCTTCCATCTCGTAGCCCACGACCTGCTCGATTTTGCGCGCGTCGGCGAAGGGCAGGTCGAGGACGCGCAGGGTGAGCATCTCGCCGGGCAGCGCGAAGTAGACGGTGCCGCCGCCCGGCAGGCGGGTGACGCCCTGGCGCAGAGCCTCGCGCTGGCGCTCGGCGAATGGGCGTTCGTCAACCACGACCCGTTCCTCGTACGTCGACACGACCCGGGTGTGGCGGAACCCGACTTCGAGGACGGTGAACTTCACCGACCAAGTGCCGAGATCGATTCCGGTGATGGTGTGGGCCATGGGGTTGCTATTCCTCCCGCCAGTACTGGATGACCCCAGCGGCCTTCTCGCTGGCGGCATCGTTGGTGACCGGGTTGTCGAGACTGCGCGCGGTATCGAGAATGGCCGTGATGCGCTTCTTGACCTTGCCGGATTCGCCGGTGGCCACGACCCGGTACACGCGCGGTGGCCCCACGTAGGCCACTTGCTGCAACTGCGCCTTGCTGATGGTGACGCCGGTCAGGTTCTGCATCATCTGGAAACGCGGATCGTCCTTGGAGAGCGAACCCGCCGGATCGCTCAACACCTTGATCACCGTGTCGAGATTGTCGAAACCGACGGCGGCGCCGCGCTCGCACAGGACGCTGGCCAGCGGGTAGAGACGATTGTCGTCGAGAATGGAGATATCGTCGGGTGGCTTGGTCGGATCGGGAATCAAGGCCGCGCGCACCAGGCCCACGATGAGGGGCGTGCAGTCGCCCTTGACCGAGGCCAGGTTCACCTTGCAGTCCTGGTTACTGGCGTAGGTGGTGAAGTAGGGCTGGAAGGCCTCGGTAAAGCTCGCGTTCATGCCGCGCACCAGGCCGGTCTCGCCGATGGTGTCGTAGTAGTTGTTGTGGGCCAGGTAGGGATCGGCGCGCTGGTCGTAGCGGTAATCCTCGGGCCCGGCACTGTTGGCGTCGACGCTGAACATCTGCTCGTCGCCGTCGGACCAATCCATGAGGGCGCGGGCCAGGTCGACGCGGTCGACGAAGCGCCCGTCCGCGTCCGGAGTCGAGAAGAGCAGATCGTAGCGCGGGGACATGGTCAGCGCGGAGAGGAGGCGGAAGATGACCATCTGCCGCGCGCGGGTGGGGGCCGGCCCGGCGCCGCAGTTGAGGTCGATCTTGCCGTCCTCGTTGGTGATCTCGGCATTCATGCTGCCGGGGACGATCTTGAGGCCCTTGGCCTCGGCGGTGTCGATGCCGACCATGCTGCCCAGCATGGCCACGTCGGTCTTGTTGCCGCTGAAGAATCCCAGGAGCGGCCCGGTGTAGTCGGTGACGCGCAGGCTGATGCCCAGGTCCTGTCCTTCATTCATCGCGGCCAGCATCTTCTGCGCCTGGGCCATGATGGGCTCGACGAACTTGAGCTGGATCTTGATGAGCAAGCGCGACAGCTCCATCGCCGAGCGCGCGAGGTAATGGGCGCGGATCTCGTCCCGCGCATTGGCGGCCTGTGAGACGTCCACCGTCGTTCCATACGAGAACTGCGCCACCAGGGCGATGAGCAGGGAGAGGGCGGAAATGGTCACCAGCAGAGCCACCCCGCTCTGCCCATCCCGCCGGCCGCGGTCACGGAAACGCCGCCCGAGCGCCGTACGCACTCCCCTCCCTCGTCCCGCGCAGCGGGGTTGGGGTGAGGGACTCTTGCCTGAGGTGAACATGGCTAGGAACTGTTGGGCCGGTAGTCGACCCGTTCGAGGGCGTGGAGACGGGCGATGCTGATAAAGGTGATGGGCACGCCGCGCTCGTCGAACACGGTGAGCGAAATGCGGACTTGCGTGGGCAGGTATTGCATCCCGTCGGCGGTGGTGGTGTCCCACTCCTCGCGCCAGTCCTTTTGCTTGTAGTCGTAGTAGGCGAATTTCAGGCGGGAGATGGCCGGGCAGAGCAGGTAGGTTTCGCCGGGGATCAGCTTGGGGTCCTTGGCCTCCAGCCGCCGCGTCTCCCGGCGCAGGAGGTCGGTCAGGGTCGAGTCGTCGGGATCGGGCCCGGTCAAGTAGTGGACCAGCGCAGTGTCGCCCTCGGCCGCGTCCGCGCGCAGGCGCTGATGGCCGAACCACGAGAAGCGCAGCTCGTCGAAGTCGCTGTGGGAAATGCCCGAGAACATGGTCCGCCGCTCCTGCGTGCCCACTGCCTCGGACGCCGATACGAAGGCCATCTCGATCTCGCGGCTCATGCGCATGAGCGCCACGCGCACGGTGTGCGTGCGATCCTGCGCCTGCTCGACGCGCTTCTTGACCCGCGCCGTCTGCGCGAAGGTTCCCCACAGCAGCGACGTCACGAAGGCCATGAGGGCCAGCGCGAGCATGATCTCGATGAGGGTGAAGCCGGCGTGCCTTGCTACGCGCTTGCTCATTTCTTCACCGCCGAAGGAGTGGTGGGCTTGCTGCCGGAGGCGCCGCCGGTGCCGCTGCCGCCCGCGCCGCCCGTGCCGGTGGCGCCCGTGGCCGCCAGCGTGACCGCCGTTTCCAGCCGCGCCGGGTCGGTCAGGAAGTTCACCACCTCGAAGGACTGTTCCGGCTTGCCCGCCTCGTCCCACATCACGCGCACCGTGAGCTTGCGCACCGACTCTTGCAGGCCTAGGCGAATCGGATCCATCAGCGTGGCCATGAAGCCGCCCATGAAGCCCGAAAGCATTTCCATGGGATTGTTGGACTGGCTGGCCGTGCTCGCGGCCTGCTGCACCTTCTGCGTGGAGTCCGCGGGCAGCTCGATGCGCTCGACGTTCGCATACCAGCGGAAGCGCGGGAAACCTTCCTCGGCGAAGGTGCCCAGGTCCTCGCCATCCATCTCGGCGAAGCCGTATTCGAGCAGGCTCTGCTCCATCATGGAGATGCGGGTGCGGGCGAGAAAGGTCGCGGCCGTGGTCATGCGCGCGTGGTTGGCCGCGACCACGTTGCCGGTCACGATGCGCGAGAGGACCACCAGCGCCATGGCCAGGATGGCGAGGGACACCAGGATCTCGAGCAGGGAGAAGCCCCCCTCGCGGGCGCGCCGGGTCATTGCACGACCACCTTGCCCGCGTCGTCCACCTGTTCGCCGAGGTTCGGCTCGACGAACGAGTTCTTGATGCTGACCCGGCCGTTCAAGGGATGGACCACCAGCGAGTAGAAGGTCTCGTGCTGGGTGTCCGAGAGATGGATGATCGCCGCCTCGGTCATGCCCAGGGGAAAGAAGTAGAGGTAGCCCCGGCCGGCGTCCATCGGCTTCGACAATCGCGGCGTGTAGATGTCGTCGAGGAGGACGCTCGACTTCAGGGTGACGGGTTTGACCACCGTCTCGCGGAAGGTGCCGAACTTCGCCCGCTTGGGCACGAAGGGCTTGGGCACGTACCTGGACGGAATCTGCGAGGCGCCGAAGAAGGCCTCCTTTTCGGCGGCTTCGCGCTTCACCTCTTCTTCCTTGGCGATCGTTTCCGCCTCTTTCTGGCGGGTCTCGTCGGTTTCCTTGCCGCCCGCCATGATGAACGGGTCGTCGGACACCTCGGCCCAGTACTTGCCTTCGTCGAAATCGAGGACGAGCCGATGCACCTTGCCCGTGGTCGAGGCGCGGTCGAACAGGTAGCGGATGGAGCCGGCCATGCGGCTGGCGGTGTTGCGCAGATCGGTCTTGGCGAAGGAACGCAGGCCGACGACCGAGAGGACGGTCACCAGCGCGACGATGAGGAGCACGATCAACACCTCCATGAGGGTGAAGCCTCGTGCCCTGTCTGTGCCTTCCCGGACCACGATCTTGCTCTACTGTTCGACCGCCTTGATGTCGTCGGCCGTGCCCTCTTGCCCGTCGGGGCCCAGCGAGACGACGTCGATGCCGTCGGTGTTGACCGTGCCCGGGCAGCGCAGGATGAAATCGTGGTTCCACGGATCCTTCTGCTTCTTGGGCATGTACTTCTGGGCCACCAGGTCGTCGATACTCTTGGGGCACTCGTTGTTGTTATCGGTCATGAACTGGACCGACTTGGCGGCGATCTCGTTCACGGCCACCTGCGCGACCTTCTTTTGCGCCTTCTTGAACTGCTGAAAGACGCCGACGCCGACCACCGACATGACCAAACCGATGATCGCGAGCACGATCATGATTTCCAGCATGGTCATGCCGCCCTCCGCTGCACGCCCGGCGTATTCGACAGCCCGTTTCCGTCCTCGTTCAACTCGTCGCATGAGCATCTCCTTTTTCTTGTCGCACGTTCCTATTGAGCCATTCCCCCCATCTCGATGATGGGCATGAGAATCGAGAACACGATAAAGCCCACCCCGACGGCCATGAAGACGATCATCAAGGGCGCGAGGATCGAGGTGAGCTTGCCGACCTCGGTGGCGACATCGCGCTCGTAGGCCCCCGCGACGTTTTCCAGCATGGCCTCGAGCTGGCCCGAGCGCTCGCCGACCGCGACCATGTGGCACATCATCGAGGGAAACTCGCCCGACTTCTTCAGCGTCGCGGCGATGGATTCGCCCTCGCGAATGGCCACGCGCGCGTCCTCGACGACCTTTTCCAGCACGGTGTTGTTGAGCACGCGCTTGACGATCTCCAGCGCCGTCAGCACGGGCACCCCGGAGGCGAGCATGGTGGCCAGGGTGCGGGAAAAACGCGCGACCGCGATGAAGCGAACCAGGCGGCCGATGAGCCAGACGCGCAGCTTGAGGCGATCCACGATGGCGCGCCCCTTCGGCCGTCGCGCCCATCGGCGGATGAGGAGAGCGGCGGCCACCGTCAGGGGCAGCACCAGCCACCAGTAGCCACCCGCGATATCGGCGACGAGAACGAGAAGCTGCGTGTTCCAGGGCAACGCCTTGCCCGAGTCGGCGAAGATGCCCGCGATCGGAGGAACGACCACGGTCATCAGAAACCCCAGCACCAGGCTGCCCACGATGGTCATGAGGATGGGGTAGGCCATCGCGCTCGACACCTTGGCTCGCAGGTCGATCTGCGCGTCCAGGAATTCGGCCAGGCGGTTAAGCACCGAGTCCAGGTTACCCGCCGTCTCACCCGAACGAACCATGTTGGTGTAGAGCTCGGGAAAGACCTTGGGATGCTCGGTCATGGCGTCGGCGAACGAGCCACCCTCGTTCACCTTCTGCTTGATGCCGGCCAGGATCATCTGGAGCTTCTTGTTGTCCGACTGTTCCGAGAGCGCCGCCATGGCCTCGGCCAGGGGAATTCCCGCGTGCAGCAGGGTGGCCATCTGGCGCGTGAACACGGCGACGTCGCGCGGCTTGACCCGCTCGAACATGCCCTTGAAGTCGACCTCGCGGCGCAGCCCCTTGACGCCACTGCCGCCGGCCAAGAGCGCCCGCTTCGATTGCCTGCCGCCCACCACCTCGCGCACCTCGCTGATGAAGATGCTCTCCTTGCG
>PNBO01000162.1:0-6440 GCA_003136095.1 Myxococcales bacterium | reverse complement strand
TCCGCGTTCTTGATGGCGAGCTGGCGGATGCGGTCGTCGATCATCAGCAATTCATAGATCGCGGTTCGGCCCTTGAAGCCGGCATTGAGACAGGCGTTGCAGCCGCCCTCGCGCGCACGGTAGAGCATGCCGGGCGGCGGCGGATCGCCCGAGCCCTTGAAGCGAATGTGGCGGATGCCGCCTGCGAAGAAGGCGCCCGGATCGAGGCCCATGCTGGCCAGATCGACCTCGGTCGGGCGGTAGAGCTCGCGGCACTCGCGGCAAAGCCGCCGCACCAGACGCTGGGCGAGAAGCGCCATCAGCGAGGAGGCGACCAGGAACGGCTGCACGCCCAGGTCGACCAGGCGGGTGATGGCGCCGGCGGCGTCGTTGGTGTGGATGGTCGAAAGCACCAGGTGGCCGGTGAGCGAGGCCTGGATGGCGATTTCCGAGGTGGGCAAGTCGCGGATCTCGCCGACCATGATGACGTCGGGATCGTGGCGCAAGAACGAACGCAACCCGGTGGCGAAGGTGAGATCGATCTTCTCGTTGACCGCGACCTGGGAGATGCCGTCGAGCTGATACTCGACTGGGTCCTCGATGGTCAGGATGTTGAGGTCGGGCGAATTGATCTTGGCCAGGCACGCGTAGAGCGTCGTGGTCTTGCCCGAGCCGGTGGGCCCGGTGACGAGCAAGATGCCGTGCGGACGGGTGATGAGATCGTTCATCTGGGTCAGGTGGTCTTCGCCGAAGCCGATGTCAGCCAGATCGTGCAACACGGTCTCGCGGTCGAGCAAGCGGATGGTGATGCGCTCGCCGCCCTTGACGGTCGGGGCGGTGGCGACGCGCATGTCAATGTCCTTGCCCGCGATCTTGCGCCGGATGCGGCCGTCCTGCGGCANNCCGTCGATGCGGTACCGGACGATGACGTCCTTCTCGCCCGGTTCGATGTGGATATCGCTGGCCCGCTCCTTGACGGCGTTGAACATCAGGGCGTTCACCCAGCGGATGATGGGCGCCTCGTCGTTGACGTCGAGGATGTCGACGAGCTCCTCGGCGGCACCCTCGTCCTCGTTCTCGCCCTCGCCCAGATTGCCGGCGTCCTGCTTGCGGCCGTAGACGTGGTTGATGGCCTCCAGCAGCTTGTTGCCCGGCAGCAACACGGGGACCACGTCCATGCCGATCATGGTGCGCACGTCGTCGAGGGCGCCCACGTCCAGCGGATCGGCGGTGGCCACCATCACCGCGTCGCCCTCCCGCCGCAGCGGCATCACCCGGTGCTGCTTGGCGAAACCGATGGGCACCTTGGCGGCGAGCTCGGCATCCATCTCGGCCTCAGGGAAGTCGGGTAAGAACGCGATGCCGAGTTGCACGCCCAGGGCCCGCAACACGTCGTCCTCGGTGCAAGCATGGGCCTTCTGCAGGATCTCGCCGAGCAGCCCGCCCTCCGTCTGCTGCTGCGCCAACGCCTGCTCGACCGCCGCGGGTTTCACCACACGGGCCTCGACCAGGATTTCGCCGATTCGTTTTCGCGCCACGGCTGCCTACTCGTCGTTGTCGGATTTCGCCGGATCGCCGCCGGGCACCGCCGATACCTTGCGGGGCTCCGTATCGTCCGCTCCCTCCGCGGCGGCCTTGTCCGCGCCGGGCTTGTCCTTGTCCTGACTGCTCGGCAGATCCTGCACGGTGGCGGGCTCGATGGGCATGGATTCGTCGCGCTGGTCACGCTCGTTGATAACCCTGAGTTGCTGCTCGTCCTCCTCCATTTCGCGCACGCTGCGGTTGATTTCCTCCAGCATGCCGCGCTTCTTGTGCAGGTCCCGCTCCAGATTCTCCAGCTTCGAGGTGTCCTCCAGCGAGCTGAAGCGTTCGATGAACTCACGCCGCTCGCGCAGCTTCTTCTCGGCCACGCGGCGTAGATCGGAGAGATCCGATATCACGTAGCAGGTAATGGCGATGAGGATGTTGGACTTCTTCACCTCCTTGACGGTGTTGCGGAAGAAGAAGCCGAGCACGGGAATATCACCAAGGATGGGGATCTTGGTGACGTTCTCCGAAATTCTGTCGGCCATGAGTCCACCGATGACCACGGTCTGTTGATCGCGGGCAACCACCGTGGTCTTGACCGAGCGCTTCGAGGTAGCAGGCCCCATGTTGTTGTAGTTCTTGTCCTCGACATCCGAGATCTCCTGATCGACCTCCAGGCGGATGATGTCGTGCTCGTTGACGCTGGGATTGAGCTTGAGCTTCAGCTCGACCGGCTGGCGCTGCACCGAGGTGAAGGGCATGTACCCTACGCCACCGCCCGATGTCGCTCCCAACGCTGCCGTTGTCGTACCCGGGAAGGGCAAAACCTCGCCGACCGAGATCTCGCCTTCCTGGTTGTTCATGATGAGGATGTGCGGATTCGACAGGACGTTGACGTCGCTGTTGGTCTGCAGGAGCTGCAAGAACACGCCGAACGACGGGATGTTGATGGGCAGCCCCTTGAACAGGGGGCTGTTGCCCAGTGTGCCGGTGGTCGGCCCGAAGAGCGCGGCGGAAAGTCCCCCCAGGTTGTTGACCAGGGCCGTCGGGTTCAGGGTGTTGTTGGCGTTGAATCCGCCCATGAGCAGCGAGGGCTGCCCCGCGACGCTCTCGCCCGTGCCGGCATGGTAGGAAACGCCGACCGTGCGCGTCTTGTTGAGCAGCACTTCCATGATGGTGGCGTCGATGAAGATCTGCTTGCGCGGAGAATCGAGCTGCTCGATGACCCGCTTGAGCGACATGTAGTCCTTGAATGACGACATGATGAGCAGCGAATTCGTCGGCGCATCGAAGGAGATGCGGATGTCGCTCTCGAAGAGCAAGGCCGTGGGATTGGTCTGCCCGGGGGCCGTCGCGGGCGCGGCCGTGGGAGCGGCGGAACGACCGCCGCGCTTGCCGGTGCTCAGCGAGCCGGAGATGGTCACACCGGTGATGGCGCTCAAAGTGGCGGCCAGCTCGTCGCAGTTGGCGTTCGCGCAGTAATAGACGTGAAAGCGACCTTCGCTGCCCCGGCCGGCTTCTTCCAGCGGCACGTCGAGCTTGTGCACCAGCGCCACCAGCCAGTCGTGCGCCTTCTTGTTGGCCACGATGATGAGGCTGTTGCTGCGCTCGTCGGGAATCAACTTGGTGATTCCCATCTCCGTGGCCAATTCACCCGGCCGCCCCGGAGCCCCCTTGGGCGGGGCCGCGGGCGCGCCCCCCTGCCGCCGCTGCCCGGTGCCCAGGAACTGCACGGGAACGATCTCGGCCAGGCGCGAGGCCATGTCGAGCACCGACATGTTCTTGATGCGCATGACCCAGATCTGGTCGCGCGCGCTCGACATCTCATCGAAGATCTTGATGATTCCGACCATGCGATCGATGCTCTCCGACTGGTCGGTGATGATGAGCGACATGTTGTAGGCGATGATGTCGCCCGCCTCGCTCTTGATGCGGTTGAGCACGTTGTTGGTCAGATCGAGCGGGTCCAGGTTCTGCAGGCGCACCAGCTTAGTGACATAGCGGCGGTCGTGCGGCGTCTTCTGGTTGGCTCCGACGAAGGGCAAGGGGGCGAAACGCGCTTTGGAGTTCTCGACCACGCGCAGGAACTTGCCGGTCGGCTCGACGGTGAGCCCCAGCGAGTCCAGGGCCGAGAAGAACAGGCGGTAGGCTTCCTCGGGCGTGATGAGCTGGGGCGAGATGATGGTGAGCTTCTTGCCCTGGACCGGCACGCTGACGATGAACTGCGCGCAGGTGATGCTGGAGATCCAGCCTATGAGATCCATCACCTCGGTGTCGGGCTTGAGATTGAGGCGCACGATGCGCTTTCCCGCGGGCAGCTTCTTGCAGGAGTTGAACTCTCTTTCGCCCGGGATCTCGACTGCGCCAGCGGCGGCGGGGGCGCCCGGCTTGGCAGCGGGCAAAACGCCAGGGGCGCCCGGTTTGGCAGCGGGCAAGGCCGCCTTGACCGCGGCGGCGGGCGGCACGGGCGGCGCGGCCGGTGGGGGCGGCGGCGCCATGGGTCTGGCCTGGGCCGGAGCAGGCATGTCGCGGCGGCCGGCGCGCAGGGCACCCAAGGGCGCCGATTTTCGCACGCTCGGTCGCGCGGTCGCCTCGTCGGGCGCGGCCGGCGCTGGCGGCTGGGCCAGTACCCGTGCCCCGAAGGCCAGCGAGGCCACCAGGTAGGAAACCAGGGGTGCGACTCGCGTGGGGAGCCGGCCGGCTCCGCTGGCCGCGCACCATCGCGGGAGGGTTTGGGAACCCTTCGAGGGTTCCCCTGTCAAGCCATTAGGACGCTTCATCGGATGTTGTATTCCTTCGTGATTTTCTGACTGTTCCGCTCCATGCCGAGGGAGAGATGGCTGGCGGACTTGAGCTTGGCGTAGACCTCAAGGGCCTTTTCCGGGCTGGTGATTTCCAGGCCGTTGATGGACGAGATGATGTCGCCGTTCTGCATGCCAATCATGGCGAACGGCCCGTCGGGGCGAACCGCGAACAGACGGAACCCGGCCGCCTTGCCGTCCTTCATCTCGGGCACGATGCGGGCCGAGCGCGAGAGCAGCGCCATGTTGCCCAGCACGGATTCCAGGGTGCCGCGCTGAAGCTCGTACTTATTCTCGCTGAGCTTCGTGATGCCCTTGGCCATGTCGACGGCGAGCTGATCGTTCTTGTCCGGGGCCACCGCCGCGGCGACGGCCTGGGGCGGCGGCGCCGGCGCCTCGAAGAGGTCGATGTACTCGGCCTTACCCTCGTTGTCGAGGTAGACGCGGGTTTCCAGGATCTCGGTGACCGTGGCGCCGTGGATCTTGCCGCCAACCGGAAAGGCGCCCATGGTCTTGTACTCGGTGTCGCGCATGACCGCGATGGACCACTTGATGCCATTGGGCGGTGGCGCGTACATGATGGCGAGCAGGGCGAGCGGCAGGGCGGTCTTGGTTTGCTGGTCGGTGAGGGTTTCCGGACCGGTGGGCAACCCATCGTCGAGCAAGGGCGGACAGGTCGCGCAGAAGATATTCCGCTTGAGAATGGCCTTGGGGTCCTTGTTGAAGGCCGGCCTGCCCACGGGCTTCGGCGGCTTGGGCAGCGCTGGCCGGACGGGCGCGGGCGCGCTCGCGAGTTTCGATTCCACGGCCCCCGAGGCCGCCATGCCGAGAAACGTCGCGCAGAGGGCGACCACGGCAAGGTCCACGGCCCAGAGATACTTTCGCAGCAGGGTTTCCACGGTCTCGTCCCTGCAAGAGCAACACCGGGGCCAGATCCTCCGCGCAGCAAAGCCAGTTATTTCCGATGGTTACGGAGACGAAATCGTCCGGGTCCCTGCCAATTTGGCAAGCCTTCCTTCAAGCGAAGAACCGCTTGGCGAGCAACGGAAGAAGTTGACCACAGAGGACACGGAGGACACAGAGACGGACCGGAGGAAGAAGGGGTTCGGATCCGGATCCGGGAACCATTCCCCTCCGGCCTCTGTGTCCTCTGCGTCCTCTGTGGTGAACCATCCGGATCTAGCCCGTCGCGGGGCCGGATTCATCGGGCGGGGCGGCTGCGTCCACGACACCCTCCCGATCCTCTTCCAGGCGCCGGTAGATGGTCCGCGTGGCGATGCCGAGGAGTTGCGCGCAGAGGCGCTTGTCCCCGCTCACGTGATTGAGCGTGGAATGAATCACGCGGCGCTCGATCTCGGCCAGCGGCGTGCCGATGGCGAAGGTGATGCTCTTGGCGTCGCTGCTGCCGCCCGTGCCCGTGCGCACCTCGACCGGCAGATCCTCGATCTCCACGGTGCCGCTACGGGAGAGCACCACGGCTCGCTCGATGGTGTTCTCCAGCTCGCGCACGTTGCCCGGCCATTCGTAGCGCATGAGGGCCTCGGCGGCGGGCCGGGAGAAGCCCGAGAGCTGGCGGCCATTGCGCTCGCAGAAGAGGCGCAGGAAGTGCTCGGCCAGCAGGGGAATGTCGTCGCGCCGCTCGCGCAGGGGGGGCATGCGCAGGGCGATCACGTTGAGGCGGTAGTAGAGATCCTCGCGGAATCGCCCCTCCTTCACGGCCAGGCGCAGATCCTGGTTGGTGGCGGAAATCAGGCGCAGATCGACCTTGGTGGTGCGGCCGCCCAGGCGCTCGACCTCGCCTTCTTGCAGAACGCGCAGGAGTTTCACCTGCACGTGCGTCGGGATCTCGCCGATCTCGTCGAGAAACAGGGTGCCGCCGTCGGCCTGCAGAAAGCGGCCATCGTGGCGCTGGACCGCGCCGGTAAAGGCGCCGCGCTCGTAGCCGAACAGCTCGGCCTCGAGAATGGTTTCGGGCAGGGCCGCGCAGTTGACCGGCACGAACGGCCCGGCGGCGCGCTGCGAGGCATGATGGATGGCGCGCGCGATGAGCTCCTTGCCGGTGCCGCTCTCGCCGGTGATCAGCACGCGGCTGCGCGTGGGCGCGACCTTCGCGATCTGGCGCCGTAGATCCAT
>PNBO01000192.1:4233-4909 GCA_003136095.1 Myxococcales bacterium | reverse complement strand
CGACGGCCCCGCCAGCGCCATGATGGCGCTGTAGGCGTAGTACGTCCCCGGGAACTTCATGCTGTAGGCTTGGGCATAGGGCGGCACGCCTTGCAGGATGAGTTGCCCGGCGTAGGCGTACTCGCCCTCGTCGCGCTCCAGGGGAACGTCGGCGACGCGCACGCGAAAGGCGGCCGCGAGCGCGATGACGGCCAGCACGGCGAGAAGGGGCGTGCGCCTGCCGCGCGGTGGTGTGTCCGTCACCCTTGCACCCTACTGCGTCTTGCACGCATTCCCAAGACAGGGAGGAAGGGAAACCGCCGACAGTGCCGGGCTGGTTGCGCATCGAGCACCCGATATAGGAAGATGTGTCGTCATGACGGCACTGGTCTTCGTGCCCTATCTGGCGGCGCTGGTCTTCATCGCCGCGGTGGTGATCCGCTGGGTCAAGATCGCCAGGCTGCCGGTCCACTTGCGCTGGGAGCTGTACCCGGTCGCCCACGAACGCAACTCCGCCTACGGTGGCTCGTTCTTCGAGCGTCTGGACTGGTGGAAACACCACCCGCCCACGAACCGCATGGGCGAGCTCAAGGTCATGGTGCCCGAGATGCTCCTGCTCACGGGCGTGCACGAACACGACCGCGCGCTCTGGTTCCGCAGCTACCCGTTCCACCTCGGGCTCTACCTGCTGGCCGGA
>PNBO01000192.1:0-4145 GCA_003136095.1 Myxococcales bacterium | reverse complement strand
CCTGCGCCTCTTCGTGCGCGCGCTCGTGACCTTCCAGCCCGCCGGCGAAATGCCCGCGCTGGTCGCCGTCGAGATCGTCGTGGCCTCCGCCCTCGCCGCCTACATCCCGCTCACCCACATGTCCCATTTCTTCACCAAGTGGTTCATGTATCACGACGTGCGCTGGAACGACGAGGTCAACCGAGTCGGTTCCAAGCTCGAGGCCGCCATCGGCCGCCAGCTCGGCCACAAGGTGAGCTGGAGCGCCCCGCACATTCGCGGGGACGGCAAGAAAACCTGGGTCGACGTGGCCACCGAACGCGTGAGCGACAGCGGGCTTCGCCCGGTGGAGCTCGACGCGGGAGATGGAAAGAACCCACCCAGGGTTCTTTCGCAAAAGGAAATCGGCAAGCCATGACCACCGCCCTTCCCTTCGCCGACGTCGGCAGGCCTGGCGAGCGCCTCGGCACGCTCGAGGAGAAACACCGGGTGCCGCTGCCCCCGCCCTACGACAAGGACGAAGAGCCGCCGCTGCCGCAGCTTTCGGCCCAGGTGCGCGCGGCTTGCGAATGCTCGCTCGACGATACGGTCGCGGTGTCTCTGCCGCGCCCCAAGAGCCCCGAGGCCGAGCGAGCACTGGTAGAAGGTTTCCTCGCCGGCCTCGACAAGCTCTTCAGCGAGGCCAACAACTGGACCTTCCTCGAACCCCTCGTGCTGTCGATCGAGCACTGTGCGAAGTGCCAGACCTGCGCGGAGGCCTGTCACATCTTCGTGGAGAGCGGCAGAAACGAGCTCTACCGGCCTACCTTCCGCTCCGAGATCCTGCGGCGCCTCTATTTCAAGCACAGAAGCGGCGGCAGCCTCGTCTCGCGCTTCCAGCACGGCGACATCGATATCAACTGGACGACCATCGCGCGCTTGCTCGAGCTGGCGTACCGCTGCAACCTCTGCCGGCGCTGCGCCCAGACCTGTCCCATCGGGGTCGACAACGGCCTGCTCGCCCACGAGATCCGCAAGCTCTTCAGCATGGAGATGGGCATCGCCCCCAAGGAGATCCACGAGAAGGGCTCGATGCTCCAGCTGCGCGTCGGCTCCTCGACCGGCATGAATCCAGCGGCGATGCGCGACAACGTCGATTTCATCGACGAGGACATGAGCGAGCGGACCGGAGTCCCGGTCAAAACCCGCTGGGACGTGGCCGGCGCCGACGTGCTGCTCACCCACAACGCGGGCGAGATCCTCTCCTGGCCGGACAACCCGGGCGCCTTCGCCCTCATTCTCGAAACCGCCGGGATTTCCTGGACCATGTCGAGCGATCTCGCCGCCTACGACGCCATCAACTATGGCCTGTGGTATGACGACGCCCAGTTCGCGCGCGTGGCGCTCAAGCACGCCCAGGCCGCGCGCAAGCTGGGTGTGAAAAAGATCGTCGTCGGCGAGTGCGGTCACGCCCACAAGTCGATGATGGTCATCGCCGATCGAATTCTCACGGGCGAGCTCAACGTCCCGCGCGAGAGCTCGATGACATTGCTCGAAGACATCGTAATGAGCGGCAAGCTCAAGCTCGACCCTACCCGCAACGACTTCCCCGTCACCTTGCACGACCCGTGCAACATCGTGCGCCTGATGGGCGTGGTCGAGCCGCAGCGGCGCATCCTGCGCAAGATCGCGCCGGGCTTCCGCGAGATGACCCCGCACGGGGTCGACAACTATTGCTGCGGCGGCGGCAGCGGCTTCGCCATCATGTCGGGCCACAACTTTGCCGACTGGCGCATGCGCGTCGCCTCGCGGCGAAAATTCCGCCAGATCCTCGAAGCCTTCGCCGACGACCTCGACCCCAAGCACCCCAAGTACGTCTGCGCCCCGTGCAGCAACTGCAAGGGCGCGATCCGCGACATCCTCAAGCGCTACCGGGCCGGGGAGCGCGTCGGCATTCACTACGGCGGCCTCGCCGAGCTCATCGTCAACGCGATGGCCGACGTCAAGCCGGGGTTCATCAACTTCTCGGAGTTGTAGCTGGCGGGGCCGCAGTAGCGCATGGCGATGCATCCGTTTACACACTCGCGCGTGAGTTGTTGCGCGTCATGTGGTATGTGAATCCACGCGCTGCCTCTTGAGGCGCGCCACTTGTCCTAGCTTGAGTTCTCGGCGCCCCGGTTGCGAAGGCCAGCGGAAGGAGTCGGCAAGATGGCGATAGCTCGTGGGTCCACGGTTGTGCTCATCCCTTCGTGTTTGATCCTGCTCGGGATTGGCTGCATCAACGCGAAGTCAACCGGCGGGAAACCGGCTGGCGGCACCGGCGGCGCGACCGCGTCCGGCGGCACTCACGCCACCGGCGGTGTCACGTCCTCCGGTGGGTCGTCCGCGACGGGCGGCTCATCCGGGACCGGCGGCGCGAAATCGACGGGCGGCACGACCGGCTCCGGTGGAGCACAGGCCACGGGCGGAACCACGGCGAGCGGCGGCTCGTCCGCGACCGGCGGCGCACCCGCAACGGGTGGCACGCAATCGAGCGGCGGCAGCTCGGGCAGCGGCGGCGCAAAAGCATCCGGGAGCACGACCGGCGCGGGCGGCAAGACCACGACGGGCGGGAGCGCGGGCTCCGGCGGCACCACCGGGACCGGTGGAACCTCCGCGAGCGGTGGCTCGATCGGCACGGGCAGTTGTTCGATCACCGTGAGCACCAGCTCGACGAGCGCCAAGATGGCCACGGTCGGCATCGTGGAATGGTCGACCACCCTCACCAACCTGACCAGCGCCCAGATCGTCTACACACTCAACAATGCCGGTTCCAGCGTGCTCAACCAGGGCGGCACGGCGCCCGTGGATTTGACCAAGACGAACTACCACACGCTCCTGCTCGGTCTCAAACCGTCGAGCACCTACACCTTCCACATCGAGGCCACGGCGAACGGAACCACCTGCAAGAGCGATGACAAAACCCTGACCACGGGCACCTTGTCTGGCGCACCCAGCGTCACGCGAACCGCGACCAACGCCTCCGCCCAGGCCAAGGGCTTCATCATCACCAGCGGCGGCGTCACCAGCAGCGGCGGCGCGGGCACCGGCCAAGCCTATATCATCGACGCCGATGGCACGGTGGTGTGGACCGCGGCGGCGCCCGCGAGTTGCAGCCGCGCCCGCATGGACTACGAAGGCGCCAACATGTGGATGATGGCGCTCAACGTGATGAACAGCGGCGGGGAGATGCGCTACGTCTCCATGGACGGCGCCACAACCATGAACAACGTGAATGGGCTCTCGATGTCTCACCATGATTTCACCGTGCTCAAAGGTGGCGTCATTGCCACCATGGTCTGGAGCTCCAGCGGCTCGGACGTGCAGAGCGATCTGGTCGAGCGTTCGGCAAGCGGTACGGTCAAAACCGTGTTTCACATTGGCTCCAACCTCTACAATGGCGGCCAGAGCTTGTTCGGCGCCGGCTCGAACACCTACCACTGCAATTCGCTCCTCTATCACGCGACGGATGACAGCTACACCATCGGCGACCGCAACCCCAANNCGGGAAGCTGGACGAGCAACCACGGCCACCACCTGCTCGACAACGGCAATTTCCTCCTCTTCAGCAACGGCACCTACGGCAGCACATCGAGCCCCTCCTCCGCCTATGAGTACACCTTGAGCACCTCGGGCACGATGAGCGCCACCCAGGTCAAGGCGTACAAGTCGTCGAGCAACAGCCACAGCGATTCGCTCGGCGACGTGCAACGGCTGCCCAACGGCAATACGCTCGTCACCTTCTCGAACAACGGCCTCCTGCAAGAGCTCGACTCGTCGTGGAACGTCGTGCAGACCCTGTCCACNNCCGTTATATTTGACGGGTGCACGTCCTCCGGGTCTGGAAAGAGCTGTTTCGCCGGCCGCGTCTCGATGAATCGATCGCGGATGTCGCCCCCATTCTCGCGGCCGAGCTCGGGGTCGGGGGCATCGTCGTCCGGCAGCTCGATCTGAAGGCGCGCGCGTGGGCCACCACGGCCACCGGCCGGGCGGGAACCTGGAACACCTTTCCGCCGGGCCAGAACAAGTGCAAGCCCGGACAGGTCGACCAGATCCTCGCCTGGTACGGCTCGAAGGAAATCGTGCGCGGTCGTCCGCGCGGCAACGCCCTGGTGCGGGCCATGGTGGGCGACGCCCTCAAGGCCGAC
>PNBO01000326.1 GCA_003136095.1 Myxococcales bacterium | reverse complement strand
GCGCTTCTTCACCTCGGTCTCGCCGTGCAGCACCAAACCGGGCCGGCCGAACACTCCGCCCAGGAACGAGGCCAGCGGCGCCGTCACCTCGCGAAACTGGGTGAAGACCAGCGCCTTCTCCTGCTTGGCCGCGATCACCTCGCCGAGCTCGCGCAGCCGCGCCCACTTGCCGCTATCGTCCTCGGCCCACGCGCCGTCGCCCAGCCACTGCGATGGATGGTTGCAGATCTGCTTGAAGCGCATGAGGAAGGAGAGAACCAGTCCCTTGCGGCGAATGCCCTCGGCGTCATCGAGTTGTAGGGCGAGATCCTCCACCGCCTGCTGGTAGAGCGCGGCCTGCTTGCGGCTGAGCTGGCAAAAGGCCTTGACCTCGGTCTTGTCCGGCAGATCCGAGATGACCGTCTTGTCGGTCTTGAGCCGCCGCAGAATATAGGGTCGCACCAGCTCGCGCAGGGGACCGTAGGTATTGTGCGGTTTGTCCGCGAGGCTCTTGCTGTAGCTTGCGAACTCCTTGGCCGAGCCGAGCAGTCCTGGGTTGCAGAAATCGAAGATGGACCACAGATCGCCGAGCCGGTTCTCGATGGGCGTGCCGGTGAGCGCGATGCGCGCCTGTGCCGCCAGCTTCTTGGCCGCGTGGGTTTGCTTGGCGCCCGGATTCTTGATGGCCTGGGCTTCGTCGAGAACGGCAAGATTCCATTCGGTGGTTGCGAGCCACGGAATACGCAAGAGCGAGCCATAGCTCGTAATCACGAGATCGACAGCCGCCACGCTGTCCGGCGCCAGCGACGCGAGATCGCCCGCCGGCATGGCCGACGTATGCGCGATCAGGGCCTTGAGGTCAGGCGCGAAGCGCTCGATCTCGGCGGCCCAGTTGGCGAGCAGCGAGGCNNTCGGCTGGGTCTGCGCGTTGTCCTGGCGCTTCAAGACCAGCAGCAGCGACAGAACCTGGATGGTCTTGCCGAGGCCCATGTCATCGGCGAGGCAGGCACCGAGGCCCAGCCGCGAAAGCAGATGCAGCCAGCGCACGCCAACCTGTTGATAGGGACGGAGCTCGCCGTGGAGGTCGCGGCCCGGATCGATCTTCGCCAGCCCCTCGGGCGAGCGCAGCCCCTGGAGCGTCTCCGCCAGCCAGGGGCCCGCGACGACACGCGACCAGTCGGGATCCGCGCCAGTCGCCACCACGCCCCGGGTGACGTCCGCGCCCGCGAGCATGCGCATCGCCTCGGCGAACGTAAGTCCCTCCCTGGCCGCGACCCGGTTGGCCTCCTCGAAGCGAGCCAGCATCCGTTGCAGGCGCTCGCTGTCCACCTCGACCCACTGGCCGCGGATGAGGGCGAGTCCGTTGGCGCTGGCCAGAATCTCCTTCACCTCGCGGGGACTCAAGCTTTCTCCGTCGAGGGTGACCTCCATGCGAAAGTCCAGCAAGGCGTCCTTGCCCAGCGAAGCCGTTGCCTTCGACCCGACGGTGGCCGTCACCTGCGGCCGGGACGGGCGCCCGGTTCGCCAGGTCGCGGGCATGCGAATGACGACACCGGCGCGCTCCAGTTCCGGCACGTCGCCGAGAAATTGAAAGGCCTCGCGCGGCGACCAGCGTAACGGGTGGAAGATCTCGCCAGCATCGACCATCTGTTTCAGCCAAGCGCAGCGCTCGGCCGCGCGCTGGACCGGCAGCAAGAGAGACAGCAGCCGCTCTTTGTTGACCGCGCCCGCATAGTCGCGCAACGCCTGGCCGAGAGGCAGGTGCTGGGCCTTGCCATGCGCCGAGAGCCGGTGGGTGTAGGTCGCCAGAAAGGCGAACGGCGCCGCCTCGTCCTTGCGGTTTTCGGCGAGGTTGAAATGCACCTTGCCCACGACGTTCCAGGCCGGATGGAGGCTCTTGAGAAATTCCTGAACGCCGGTCTTTGCCTCGGCCTGCTCGACAAGAAAGGCCGCGCCGATCTCCGTCCAGAGTGAAATCAGGACGTCGGCCGTCAGGTACTCGGCCCCCGGCATCACCGGCGCCGCCGCGGCTAGCGCCGCCATGTCCTCGGGAGGCGGCGGCAGCTTCACCTGCCGTTGATGTGGAAACCCTGAGAGGGTTTCCATCCCTTCCCGCGATGGTCCGCGACCGGCAGAGCCGGTCGGCTCCCCACGCGAATCGTCAGAGTCAGGCCGAGAGCACAGCGCAGTGACGAAACGGCCGGCGAATTCGCGCCAGTAGACGAACACCGGCGGAACGACCTCCGCGACCTCGGCGGCGCCGAGTCGCAACAGCCCGTGCCCAGCCCCGCGCTCGAAGGCCCGCCGGACGCGCTCGGCAAGCGCCGGCTCCAGCGCGAGCGCGTCGGCCGACGAAGAAAGCGACAAACGGCCATGCGGCGTCAGGCAAGGGGTCAGGCGAAGATCGGTCAAGGCGGCTCTCTGGAGTAGCTTGCGTGGCTGGCAATAGTACCGGAGCCAATACGTGCGTGGCTACTGCTCTCGGGCCAGCGGCTTCCGGTTCGCCATCCCGCGAGGGTGGGCACGCGGCCGTCGAACCTCAACCGGCGCGCAACACCTTCGCGGTCGTTACCCCGCGCGCGTCTCCCGGCGCAGCTCCGCCGCGCGCTGCTCTTCCAAAAACCTTCCCTCGTCGAAGTTCGCGCCGGACTTCTCGCGAGCCTTCTCGATATCGCCGCGCAGCTTCTCGGAGAAGAATGGTTTCCACTTCACAGTCATCCCGAGTGCGTGAAAATCACGCGCCAGCGCCTCCTCGTACTTCTGCGTGCGGCGGTTCCAGGTGCACTGGATCACCTTGATGGTCACTGTCTCGCCTTCCAGCGCAACGAGGTACGAATCGCGCGGTTTCTGGCTCGGACCCAGCCACCAGAATTGTTGACGAAGTTCTTCGAGTGTCACGCTGGCCGAGGGTAGCACGGAACCGCGAATCGTGGACACCTGGCCCGCGTCTCGCTAGCGTGTGGACATGATGTTCCCGCCGGACACCCTCACGACGCGCGAACTGGTGGTGCTCGACTTCGAGACCACCGGGCTCTTGCCAGCGTACGACCGCACCATCGAGGTGGCGGCCACGCTGTTGGTGGAGCACCAGCCGGCGGAGACGTTCCACCAGCTCATGCACCCGGGGACAAGGCTGCCGTCCTTCATCACGTCCCTGACGGGAATCACCGACGCGATGCCGCGCGGGCAGCCGCGGCCGGAAGAGGTGATGCCACGCTTGCAGGAGTTCGTGCGCGGCCTGCCGATCGTGGCCCACAATGCCGCCTTCGATCGCGGCTTTCTGCGCGCGGAGCTGGCGCGCGCGGGCCTGCGACTGGAGAGCGATTTCCTGTGTACCATGCGCCTGGCGCGGAGGCTGGTGCCAGGCCTGCCCAGCTACCGGCTGGGCGCGCTGGTGGATGCCTTGCAGGTACACGCGCCCGCGGCACGGCAGTTTCACCGCTCGGTCGCCGACGTGGACCACACGGTCGCCATCTGGCAGAGCCTGCACGCGCGTTTCACCGAGCAGACCGGCCTGACCGCGCCGCCCGTCAGCGTGCTCGGCGCCCTCATGCGCAAGCCGCGGGCGAAGGTGGGAAGGTACCTGGCCGCGTTGCGGGACGGAGTGGCGGGATCCCCCTCGCCCCACAAAGCGGGGTGCCGCGCGTAGCGAGGCGGGTGATGGGCTCTTGTCCGCCGGGGATCTTCCGGCTATGACTCGTCCCTCACAGCCATGACCAACACCATCCTGGCAGGACTCTCCCTCATCGATGCCACGGGGCTAACGATCCTGGGCACCACCCTGGCCACGCTCGTCCTCGGGCTGGCGGCGAATCTCTGGCTACGCGGGCGCTGCGCCGCCCTCGAGAAGGATCTACGCGGCGCCGACGGCCTCGATTACGCCTTCCGACTTCCCGTGCTGCGTAACATCCTGCGCGACGCAACCCTGGCCGCGCGACGGCCGGGCGAGGCAAACGTCCAGGCCATCATCGAGGAGCGATTTCAGGCCGATCTCCGTCCGATGCTGCTCGCCGAGCGCTTCGTGCGCGGCGCGACCGGCCTGGTCATTATCCTGGGTCTGCTCGGCACGTTCTACGGGCTGACCCTGTCGATCGGCCGCATCGTCCAACTCGTCGCCGGCGACGCCGCGGCCGCCGCCGATATCACCCAGGGGGTCAGCCAGGGATTGAGCCACGCCCTCGCGGGCATGGCCGTGGCCTTCTCCAACTCGCTCGTCGGCGTGCTGTCGGCGGTCGTGCTCACGGTGGTGAGCATCTTGTCGAACGTCTCCGATCGCCGGACCGCGGTGATGGTGCAGATCGAAACCTACCTCGACCGCGTGCTGCCCCGGCCAGCCGCCGCGATGGGACCGGCCCCCCAGCTCGCGGGCTTCGGCGAATCGATTGCGCGCCTGGATGTCGCGGTCGCCCGCTTCGAGTCGGCGTTGCAGAAGTTCGCGAGCACGACCGGGGATTTCCACGAGTTCAACGCCCACCTCAAAGACAACGTCCAGCGCTTGAGCCTGGCCTTCGGCGACATGAGCGCCACGCTCAAGGCGCAACTCGGCCCGCTGCGGCCCGGTCCCAAGGGATAGGGGCAAGCCCGTGCGAACCCGTCGGCGACTTCTCTCCGATTTCGAAGGCACGCGCGAAATCTGGCCCGCCTTCACCGACGTCATGTCGACGATGGCGCTCATCATGTTCGTGCTGGTGCTGCTGGCGTACGTGCGCAACCTCATCGCCGAAAAGCGCCTGGAAGCCTCTCGCCAGCAGATCTCCCTCGCCGAGCGCCAGCTCCGTATGGTACAAGCGGACGTGCAGGCCGGCCGCGCGCAGCTTGCGGTCTCGGAGGCCAAGCTGGGCGAGCAGCAAGCACTGGTCGTCGAGAGCAACCGTCAGCTCGGCAACCTGCGCGCGCAACTGACGAACATCGCCGTATTGCGCGTTTCGGTGCTCAACAAGCTCAAGGCCGCGATCGAGGCCCAGCTCGGCCGCACCGGCGACGCCCAGGTTGCTACTATCGGCGACAACGGCGACATCGCGGTCAACGAGAGCCTGGTCTTCGAATACAATTCGTACGCGATCAAGAAACAGGCGAAGCCCGTCCTCGATTCACTCGCCCGGGCGCTCGGCAACCTGCTCGCCGACGAGGAGGTGCGCGCCAACATCGACACCGTCGTCATCCAGGGCCACGCCGACGAGCGCGGCTCGGCCTCGTTCAACTGGGAGCTCTCGGCCAAGCGCGCGACCGCGGTCCTCGAATACCTCTTCCAGAGCAACAAGACGCTCGCCGACACCTACGGCAGCTACTTCTCGGCCAGCGCGTATTCGAAGTTCCGGCCAGTCAACCCCGAGAAATCCGAGGCGGCCTACCAGCAGAACCGCCGCATCGAGATCTCCGTCGTGCCCAAGGACGCCCAGTTGCGAAAGATGGTGGATGCGTACATCCAGGGCCCAGCCCCCGCCGCGCCCCCGCCCGCGCCTGGACAGTGACGATGGTCAAGACCGAGATCCGCATCATCTACGGCGACACCGACCAGATGGGCGTCGTCTACTACGCCAACTACCTGCGCTTCTTCGAGGCGGCGCGCAACGAATGGCTGCGCGCCAAGGGCGCCCGCTGGCGCGACGTCGAGGACACGCACGCGATCTACCTGCCGGTCGCCGAGGCCAAGGTGAACTACAAGCGGCCCGCGCGCTACGACGACGTCATCGTCGTGGAAACGCGCCTCGGGGATCTCGGCAAGGTGTCGCTGCGTTTCGACTACCGCGTCCTGCGCGGCGAGGACATCCTGGCGCATGGGCACACCATCCACGCCTGTGTTAGCCGCGACGGCGACATTCGCGAGTTTCCCGAGGCGCTGCTGGCGCAACTGCGCGTCTAATGCCGCCGCCGAACGGCAGCTCGGGTATGCTGGCAATTTCCATGCGTCGCCTGCTACTCACCGCGGCCATCTTCCTGCCGACGGCCGCCCTTGCCTCGCAGGGGACCGACCACGCCGATCCGGTGGCCGCCTTGGCGCTGGCGCTGGTCATCGTGCTGTCCGTGGCCAAGCTGGGCGGCGAGCTGGCCGTGCGTCTAGGGCACCCGGCGGTCCTCGGCGAGCTGCTGGCGGGTGTGGTCGTGGGCAATCTGTCGCTGGTCGGTTTTTCGGCCCTCGACCCGCTGTGGGCGAGCCCTTCGCTCGACATGCTGGCACGCCTGGGGGTGCTGGTCCTGCTCTTCGAAATCGGGCTGAAATCGACGGTCGGACAGATGCTGAAAGTCGGGGCGCCGTCGCTGCTGGTCGCCACGCTGGGGGTCATCACGCCCTTCGGGCTGGGCTGGGCAGCGAGCGCCTGGCTGTTACCTGGGCAGGGCGTGTACGTGCACGCCTTTGTCGGCGCCACCCTGTGCGCCACCAGTGTCGGCATCACCGCGCGCGTGTTCCAGGATCTCGGGCGGCTGCAGACCGTAGAGGCGCGTATCATCCTGGGCGCGGCCGTCATCGACGACGTGCTGGGGTTGGTCGTGCTCGCGGTGGTGGGCGGCTCCATCGCCGCCGTGAACAACGGCGTGGGGTTCTCCTACGGCGCCACCGCGCTCGTCGTCGTCAAGGCGCTCCTCTTCCTGGCCGCTTCGCTCATCATCGGCGTCTACCTCTCGCCGCGCCTTTTCCGACTGGCCTCGCGACTGCAAGCGCGTGGCGTGTTGCTGGCCTTGGGCCTGGCATGGTGCTTTCTCCTCGCATGGCTGTCCAATCTCATCGGCCTGGCGCCCATCGTAGGCGCCTTCGCCGCGGGGCTCATCCTGGAAGACGTGCACTCGCGCGGCTTCGTGGAGCGGGGCGAGCACACGCTCGACGAGCTCATTGCCCCCATCTCGGCGTTTCTCGCCCCGGTATTCTTCGTGCTCATGGGCATGCGCACGGATCTGCGCGCCTTCGCCACGCCCTCGGTGCTCGGGCTGGCGCTGGCCCTCACCGTCGCCGCCGTCCTCGGTAAGCAGGCGTGCTCGCTCGGCGTGTGGCGGCCGGGCGTCGATCGTCTGACCATCGGCATCGGTATGATCCCGCGGGGAGAAGTGGGCCTCATCTTCGCCAACATCGGCCTCGGCCTGAGCGTCAACGGCCAGCCCGTGGTCGACCGCAGTACCTTCTCGGCCCTGGTCGTGATGGTCATCCTGACGACGCTCGTGACGCCCTTCGCGCTCAAGGCGAGCCTCGGGCGCCGCCGGCGGGAAGCGGGTTAATCCGAGCGAAGGTCAGGCTACCAGCCCAGCTTCGGCTTCAACTCGGCCCGCGGTTGGTGGATGGTGCTGGTGCTGTACCTGTGCGCGCTCGAATAGCTCGGAGTTTTCCCAAACGCCCCCGCCCTACTCCTCCAGCCCATCGCTGCCCGCGATGCCGTGCTTCTTGAGCTTGTCGTGCAGGGTGGCGCGCGAGAGGCCGAGGCGGCGGGCGGCTTCACTGCGGTTGTTGCGGCACGCCTTGAGCGTCTCAACGATGAGACCGCGCTCGTAGGCCTCCACGCGCTCGCGCAGACCAAAGGCCGGGGGCGCGGTATCAGGCTTGGCATGGGCGTCGAGCAGCGAGAGATCCAGCTCTCCGTCGGGCGAGAGCGCGACCAGGCGCTCGATGGTGTTCTCCAGCTCGCGCACGTTGCCGGGCCAAGGGTGGCCAAGCAGGCGGCCGAGAAGCGCCTCCGCGTTGGCGATCGGCGCCACGCCAAAGCGCTCGGCGAAGCGATCGAGAAAATGGCGCACGAGCAGGGGCACGTCTTCCGGCCGCTCGCGCAGCGGCGGCACCTGCAGGGCCACCACGTTCAGTCGATAGAAGAGATCCTCGCGAAAAGCCCCGCGGCGCACCTCGGCCTGCAGGTCGGCGTTGGTGGCGGCCAGCACGCGCGCGTCGACATGGCGCTCGCGCTCCTCGCCCACGGCGCGGATTTCGCCCGACTGCAAGGCGCGCAGAAGCTTCGCCTGCAGCGGTTGCGCCAGCTCGCCGATCTCGTCGAGCAGGATGGTGCCGCCGTCGGCTTCGCCGAAGAGACCCACGCGGGAGCGCAGGGCCCCGGTGAAGGCGCCGCGCGTGTGCCCGAAGAGCTCGGCCTCGGCCAGCTCGGGCGTCAGGGCCGCGCAGTTGAAACGCACGAACGGCTTGTCCGCGCGCCGCGAGCCGGCCACGATGGCCTCGGCCAGGCGCTCCTTGCCGGTGCCGCTTTCGCCCGAGATGAGCACGGTCACGTCGCGCGGCGCGGCCCGGCCCGCGAGCAACGCCAGCCGCTGCATGGCCTCGGACGCGAACACCATGCTGCGCGAAAGGGAAAGCTCGCAGCGAAGCCTCTCGTTCTCGATCGCCAGGCGCGTGCTCTCGACCGAGCGCCGGACCACGGCCAGCAGCTCCTCCATCTCGAACGGTTTGCGGAAATAGTCGCAAGCGCCCGCCTTCATGGCGGCCACCGCCTGCCGTTCCGAACCGTGCGCGGTGATGACCACCACGCGCGGCGCCGGTGACGTGGCCTGCAACCGCGCCAAAAGTCCCATGCCGTCGAGCTTCGGCATGCGCAGATCCGTGATCACCAGATCCGCGGGCGTCGCCGCGAAACATGCGAGCGCCGCTTCGCCGTCCGCGGCCTCGTCCACCACGAAGCCCGATGCTTCCAGGATCTCGCGCAGGGTGTAGCGGATGCCCTGGTCATCGTCGACCACCAGCACGCGCGGTTTCATGCCTTCGCCTCCCCGGCCGGTAGTTGCAGCGTGGCCACGGTGCCGCCGCCCACACGCGGCTCGAGCGTCACCTCCCCGCCGTGCTGGCGCACGAGCGCCCGCGCGATGGTCAGCCCCAGCCCCGAGCCGCGCGCCTTGGTGGTCACGCCCGGCTCGAACACCTTGTCGCCCAGGCCCGCCTCGATACCCGGACCGCGATCGAGCACGCGCGCCCGAACCGGGTCACCGCCCTCGATGTGGATCTCCACCGCCGCGTCGGACGGGCTCGCCTCGATGGCGTTCTGCACCAGATTGATGATCGCCTGTTTGATCTTACGCGGATCGCAGCGCACGGGCTGCTCCTCGGCTTTCACGACCAGGCGCAGGTTCCGCTCGCGCGCCGTGCCCTCGTGCATTTCCACCACTTCCTCGAGCAAGGCACGCAGGTCCACGGTCTCGATGGCCAGCGGCACCAAGGGCCGCGAGAAGTTGAGGAACTCCTCCAAGATTGCCTGCATGCGATCGACCTCGCGGCGAAGCACGGCCAGGCGCTCGGCCGGCTTGCCTGGCAACGCGTCCTCGGCGAGCAAGGCCGCGAGCCCCTTGATGCTGGCGAGGGGATTCTTGAGCTCATGGGCGATCTCGCCCGAGAGCGCGGCCAGCTCCCGCGCTCGCTCGCCGTGGGCGCGCAGGACCTCGTGACGGGCCCCGAGCGCCCGGCGCAGCACACCGTCGAGCGAGCGGCGCAGGCCGCGGCCAAGAAAGGTCACCACGCCTAGGCCGAGGGTGGCGAAAGTGGCGGCCCACAGGACATGGGCATCGCTCCAGCCGGCAGCCGCGTCGCCGCCGAATCGCGACGGATTGAAGTGCGGCAAGAGCGCGCCGAGCTTGATCCACACCATCACCCAGATGGCCACCGCCTGCGTGCCGACCAGCGCGATCAACATGGGCGGCTCGACCAGCGCGGCGCCCACCATGCCGATGGGGAACATGGCGAAGAAGAACGGGCTCTCGATGCCACCCGTGGCCAGCGAAGCCGCGGCCTGCCCCACCGCCGCGAAGCCGAAGTTGACCGCGAAGGCGCGGCGGCCGAGCCCGTGCCGGCGGTGATGGAACACCTCGTGCACGAAGAGCGCCATGGCAAGAACGCCCAAAACGATGAGCGCGCCCCGCCGCCACGGCGTGACCTTGGTGACCGCCAGCCAGGCGACCAGCCCGATCATCAGCGGCACTACCATCAGGCGCGCCAGGGTGACTCGCCCGAACAGACGCGACAGCTCCTCGCGCTGGATCTCGTCGTAACCGGGCGGCGGTGGAGTCTTGGGCATCGTCAGGCGCTTGGGTGAACCGCCCGCCATCTTAACCTCAGGAACCCTGGAAGGGTTCCCGAACCCTCCCGCGATGGTCCGCCACGCCTTCGGCTAGCGGAGCTGGCGGGCTCCCCACGCGATCACCCTCAGTAGACATCTCGTCCTACCGCCTTGGCGAGGGCGGCGCCCGCGATGCCCAGGCGACCGCGCGCATCCGCCAGGGCCACGTCGGCCTGGTACAGCCGGTCGTTGGCGTCGAGAACCTCGAGGGAACCCGTCACGCCGGCCTCGAAGGTTCGCTTGGCCGAGGCCGCGGCCTCGGCGGCGAAGGCGGCTTGCCGCTCGGCCAGACGCAGGCGCTCGTTCGCCACGCCCACGTCGCGAACCGTGTCGGCCACTTCCTGGGCGATGGCCAAGCGCTGGGTCTCGGCGGCCGCGCGCGCGCCCTCGGTCTCGGCCTCGGCCTGCGCACGCCTGCTCCCACGATAGCCACCATCGAAGAGCGGCCAGGTCGCATCGATGGTCAGGCGCCAGCCGTCCTTCTTGCCCGTCGGATACGGCATGTCCGAGGCGAAGACGGCCGCGCTGCCCGAAAGCTGGGGCAGAAGGCGCAGTCGCGCGGACAGGCTTTGCGCATCCGAGGCGCGAATCTTCGCCGCGTTGGCCGCGACCTCGGGCCGCTGGCCGAACGCCTCACGCACGAGCGCCTCGCTCGACGCGGGCGCACCCGCGCCAGGAGGCGGGCCGGGCAGCACGCGAACCGGCGCGGACTTACCGAGCAGCACGCCGAGCGCCAAGCGCGCGCGATCGAGCTCGGCCCGCGCGCGCACGAGATCGCTCTGGCGCTTGACCAGCTCGGTGTCGGCCTTGAGGACGGAAAGCGCCGCGGTTTCCCCGGCGGCGAGCATGCGCGCCGTGGTCTGGCGATGCTCCTCGGCGGTTCCCACCGCACGCTCCGACGCGGCCACGACGTCCTCGGCGGCCGCGCCAGCCCACGCCGCCTGCACCAGGGCCGCGCGCAGCGCGAGACGAACCGTGCCTAGGTTGGCAGCCGCTGCCTCGCTCGCCCGCTGGGCCGCCGCCCGGTCCGCCCACGCGTTCGGCACCACGAGCGGAACCTTCGCCGAGGCCGAAACGGTCCAAGCCCCGATAGGCTGGATGTAGAGCGTGCTGGGAATTCCGTCCGGCTGTGGCATCCCGAGCGCCGAGAACACCCCCCCCAGCCCGACCTTGGCTTCGTCGCTGTTGCGGGTATAGCCGCCCGCGACGACCACCTGCGGGAGCAGCGGCGACGAAGCCTGCCCGATCAGTGCCTGGGCCTGCGCCACGCGGCTCTTCGCCTCGACCAGCACGAAACTCTGCGCCTCCAACTCGCCAAGCGCCTCGCCCAGGCTCAAGGCTCGTACTTCGTTCGCTTCCGCTGGCCTGGCCGCGAACAGAAGAACAAGCGCCGAAAGGATGGATTTCTTCATCGCG
>PNBO01000317.1 GCA_003136095.1 Myxococcales bacterium | reverse complement strand
CGAGGTCGCCGACGATCTCGGGTCCGCCACCCGCGGCGAGAAACACGGGCTCACGCTTGCGCTCGGCCGGGCCCGCGGGCGGCAACCCGGCAACCGCGGCCGTCGCCAGTTGTGCCAGCACCGGGTCGCGGGCCGCAAAGGCGTCGTCCACCTCCAAGGCATCGGGACTGACCCGCACCACGCCTCGCCGCTCGAGCGCCTTGAGCACCCGCGCTTTCGTGATCTGAACCACGTCGGCCACCTCGTCCGTCCTGAGGCGCCCAAGCGCTCGGAAGACCGGTAGGCCGTCGGGGCCCGCGACGTATACACCGTCGAGCGCGACGACGTGTAGGTGTGGATTGAGTCTCATGTCGCCTGAGCTGCGCTGAATGACCGTCATCAATCCGCCTTGCGCTGCCCGACCCCCACGCGACGAATTGCCAGGCGCCAAACGCCGTTCGTACCAACGCAACAGCGAATCCTCGAACACCCGCGCCACGACACTCATGAGCCCAAGCTCATAGGCCAAAGGCGCGCGCAAGGCATAGGGCAAGCTCAACACCCACTGCCGGAGTGGTTGCGCAGGCACGACGTGCACGAGCAGGTTGTGCGTGGTCTGGTTCATGCGACGACCGAGGCAGGTGGGACAGAAACCACGACCGGCGCAGGTAAAGGCGACCAGACGAGGTAGGCCGCAATCTTCGCACGCAAGGTGTGCGAAGCCTCGTTGCATGACGCTACAGTCGAGGAATCCTGCAAACTCCGCTCGCACGAACTCCGGCAGTCCGGTCTGCCACCCTTCTTCGATGGCCGCATAGAACGTCGCCAGGTTTTCCCGCACCACCCGATGCAACCCCTGGGCAAACGGGTCGTGCCTCTCGTACACCCGTACACCCCGCCCGGTTGCGGCGGTGACCTCTGCCAAAGTCTGTCGCCCATGCGCGCAGCTTGCCACTGCCTCCCGTTATCGGTGCGCGCCATGGCGATGTTGCTTGTCGACCCTGTTCCTGCCTCAGCGGTTCTCACCCCGGCGCCCGCCGCCCTACGTGCGGAGGCGGCGCGCGACGAGGACCAGCGCCCCGGTCAGGGCGTAGCCCGCGGCGCCCATGAGGATCACGGCCTGAAAGCCCAGGTTGGTGATGGCGGTCATGGCCCACGACGCGCCCCACACCGAGGACAGCGTGGCCATGGCGTAGGTGGCGGGCACGGCCGCGCGGCGCCCGGCCTCCACCACGCGCTCTACGCCGAACGGGTAGAACATCCCGAGGAACGTCCCGGCGGGCACCACGCTCAGCGCCGCGCAGAGGATCTTGAGCGGCAAAGGCAGCGAGAGCAGGCGAGCGTTGCACAGGTGCGTGGCGAGAACGCCCCACGCGATGGCGGCGATGGTTGCAACAATGCCCGGCAGCACGAGCGTCGCCGGGCCGCGGAACACGCGCAGGCGGTCCTGCAGGTACGCGCCCAGGCCGCTTCCCGCCAGGAATAGCGCCAGGACCACGGCCACGGCGTAAAGCGGGCTGCCGAGGAACAGCTCGGTCTGGGCGATGAGGCCGATCTCCACGCACATATACGACACGCCGGCCACGAAGAAGTACAGCACCCACGGCCAAGGCACGCGCCGCTCGCGGCCACGCCGCAGGCCCACCAAGGCCATGACCGCGACCGAGACCGCGCCGAAGAGCAGGATGGTGAAGACCTTGATCCAGCTTCCGGCGTAGAGCTGGTCATTGAAGCGCGCCTGCGCGGGCAAAAGCTCGAAGTCGCGCCAGCTCACCTCGTGCACGAACGGGCGATCGTCGGTGACGAGCGGCCCGCGGCTGCGCCCCAGGACGGCGTCCACGAAGCTCGGCAGGCCCGCGCCCGCGGGCGAGTAGAGCACCCTCCGCGGGTGCGGCCACGACGCCACCTTCCGGTCGATGGCCGCGATCTCGTCCGGCGTGAGCCCGCCCGGCTTGACCACCATGCTGTCTTGCCCCCGAGTCTCCGGGGCGCCGAACGCGAAGACCGCCTGCCCGAAGTCGCCGAGGCCGCGCTCGGCGAAGAGCAGCCGCAGGCTCTCGGCCTTGTGGATCACGGGCTGGTTCACGAACACCATCATCGAGCCCGGGCCCGGGGCCAGGTGGTCGAGGTACGACGCCATGGCCTCGTAGGTGTCGAGGAACTTCCGCGTGTGGCCGGTGCGCCCGGCGTCGGTCGAGCCGTTGGTGGCCACGAACACGAGGTCGTAGCGCCCGCGGTCGTGGTTGAGGAAGTCGCGCCCCTCGCGCACCACGAGGTGGATGTTCGGCCGCGCGTGGAAGGCGCGCAGGTTCATGCCCGCGAGCAGCGGATCCCGGAAGAGGTCGACCACGGCGGGGTTCAGCTCCACGCCCGTGATGTCGGCCCTGCCCTGGGCCATACCGTCGAGCTCGACCATGTCGCGCCCCACGCCCGCGAAGAGCACGAGAATGCGCTTCGGCGCATGTCCCATGAGGAACGGCAGCGTGTGGTGCAGGCTCCCGGGCAAGATGTCCGCTGGCTGCGCCGCCGGATCCCAGCGCACAACCCTCACGTTGCTGATCCCGTCGTCCTGCACGATGCCCCACGCCGGGTCGCCCGCCTGCGGGTTGCGGTTCTCGGCCCGCACGAGGCTCGTGCGCGCGAGGTCGTTCCAGCGCACGCGCACCTCCTCCATGTCCTTCCCGGCGTAACCGGGCAGCACGTAGCGCGACAGGCGCACGACGTCCGGGTGCTCCTCGAGCACGCTCCCGCGGTACGCCAGGAACGCGACCACGCAGGTCCCCACTGCGCCGACGCCGACCGCGAGGCGCCTGCGAGCGTTCCATATCGGCGGCGTGGCGGCGAGGAGCGCCAGCGCGCCGAAGAGCACCGTCATGATGGCCGGCGGCAGCCCTGCCCAGGTCAGCACGAGGGGCAGAAGGAGGCAGCCCGACGCCGCGCCCGCGAGGTCGAAGCAGTACAGCCGCCCGATGCTCTGCGCGCCCTCGTCGAAGTACAGGGCGAGGAGCGCGCCGAAGATCGCGTACGACGGCAGGAAGATGCCCGAGTAGGCCAGCATGCGCGCCGCGTCCCCGTACGGGTTCTCGAGCGAGACGTGGATGACCGGGAAGAACGCGTTCGCGACGGCGAAGAAGCCCACGAACGTGGCGGCGAGGACCGGCAGCACGAGCGCCTGCAGGATCGCGATCAGGCGGCGCGCGTCCCGCTTTCGCTCGCGCTGCACGAGCAGCGAGCCCGTCGCCAGCCCGAAGAGCGCCACCGGGATGGCGAGGAAGTTCGAGATGCTGCCGAGGAAGAAGGCCAGCATGCGGGTGTGCAGGAGCTCCACCATCAGGCACAGGAGCCCGACGAGGAAGATCCCGATCTCGACGTCCCGTTTCGGGCGCGCCGGAGGCGCCCCTGCGGCGTTCCGCGGCATGGGCGTAGCATATCGCACGCCTCCCCGGCGCCGCCGCGTGATTCCGTACGACGCCGCCAAGGTGATGCGCCGGGGGGAAGATTCGCTGCTTCCGGTGGTCTTGCCCAGACAGTCGTAGGAGTCGAGGTACAGCGGCGGCGGTGCGGAATGGCGACCCCGCCTGGCGGCCCAGAAACGGGTTACCATCATGGCGGAGTCTAGATGCCGGCAGGTGAGCTCAGCGAGCCGCTCCTATTCCCGGTGCGAAGGCACGGGCTATGCGCAGCCGTATGCCTCACCGGTCTAGTGGCCTGCATTGGCTCCACTGACCCTCTGTCGGTGAGCACGCCGGGAACGGGAGGCGCGATGAACGCCGGCGGGGCGCAAATGGGCGGCGTTGGGGCGGGCGGTCAGGGTGGCGGTAGCGCTGGTACGGGTGCCTGCGCAACCACGTGCCCCTCCGGGCTGTCGTGCGACGCGGGGAAGTGTGCCGTTTGTGGTGGCTTCGTCATGCCCAACCCGGCGGCCGCCGCGCTTCCCAATCCCGCGTCGTACGATACCAGCGTCGCGGGTATCGTGACCGACACGGTGACGGGCTTGACGTGGGAGCAGACCGCGGCTCCGGGTACCTACGATCAGCCGACTGCCGCCAGCTATTGCACGAATAACCGAACCGGCGGCCTGTCGGGCTGGCGGCTTCCCACCGTCACCGAGCTTGTCTCGCTGGTGGACTTCACCGTCCCGCTTCCGGGGGCCACCATCGATGGGGCCGCGTTTGCCGGCACGGCGGCCGACAAGTTTTGGACGTCCACGCCATATCTCGACCCTTCGATTGCCGAGCCTGCCAACGCGTTCGTAGTCGACTTCGGATACGGCCGCACCGATTCGAGTCCCGTCATCGGGGACGGCATCGCCATCCGGGCTCGTTGTGTGGTTCCCTCCGCCGTCCGTGGTCCAAGTTGCTATTCGCCGCCTCGGTTCATTGTGGCGGGAACGGGGACCTCCGCCACGGTTACCGATGCCTCGACGAAGCTGGTCTGGCAGCGGGGCTTCAGCGGGACGACGATGGCCTGGGACGCGGCAAAGAATTACTGTTCGAAAGCGTCCCTTCGTTTGCCGAGCACGAAGGAGCTGCAAACCATCGTCGATTACACGGTTCGGTCGCCGGGGCCCACGATCGATACGACCGTCTTCCCAAAGACGCCGGCCGACTACTTTTGGACGTCTTCGCCGGTTGCCGGCAGCCCAGGCAAGGCGTGGATCGTCAGCTTCAGTAGCGGGGCTACGTTCACCATTCCGACCGGCGACACCTGGCGGGTTCGTTGTGGGCGATGAGACCGAGCGATTCGTGAATCGCCTCGACGCCCACGGCGGCGCCTACGACGTTGCTGGGCCGGTCGTGGCCGTGGCCGGTGTGCGCCCAGGGTTAGAGCTTCGTGCAGTCGATGACGAAGCGGTACTTCACGTCGCCCTTCAGCGTGCGCTCGTAGGCCTCGTTGATCTTGTCCGGGGTGGTGTGCTCGATCTCGCTGGTAATGCCGTGTTTCCCGCAGTGATCCAGCATTTCCTGGGTCTCGGGGATACCGCCCACCAGCGAGCCCATCACCTTGCGGTGCCCAAAGATGAGCGGGAACGGGCTTAGATCGAGCGTCTGGGGAGACGCGCCGACCAGGATGAGCGTTCCTTCACGCTTCAGGCAGCCGAGCGGTCCATTGATATCGTGCTTCGCCGAGATCGTGTCGACGATGGCGTCGAAGCGGTTCGCCAGCGGCGTCAGGGCGTTGTCGCCGCTGGTAAGGACGAAGTCGTGCGCGCCAAGTTTCTGCGCGTCGGCTTTCTTCCCCGGCGAGCGGCTTAGCATGGTGACTTCGGCGCCGAACGAGGCGGCGAGCTTGACCGCCATGTGGCCGAGGCCCCCGAGTCCCATCACGGCGACGCGTGACCCTTTGGTCACGCCAACGTGCCGAAGCGGCGAGTAGGTCGTGATGCCGGCGCAAAGCAACGGAGCCGCGCCCGCCGGATCCAGGTTGGCCGGGACATTCAAGACGAAGTGCTCGGTGACGACGATCTGGTTGGAATAGCCACCCAAGGTCTGCGTCTTCCCACCCGCGTCTGCGTCCGGGCTTCCGTAGGTCATCGTCATGCCGGTCTCGCAGTAGTTCTCGTGCCCTTCCTTGCAACTTGGGCAGGTCCCACACGAGTTGACGAAACAGCCCACCGCCACACGCTGGCCAACCTTCACCTTCTTGACGTCGTCGCCAACCTTGACCACGCGGCCGATGATTTCGTGGCCGGGAAGGCATGGAAAGATCGTCATCCCCCATTCGTTGCGAGCGAAGTGAATGTCCGAATGACAGATACCGCAGAATTCTATGGAGATTTGGACATCCCGACGTCCCGGCGCGCGGCGTTCGAATTGAAACGGAACGAGGGGAGCATCAGCCGACAGGGCTGCATAACCTTTGGTGAGCATGGGGCCTCCATTCATGGAATGCCTGCTAGTCTGGCGGGCCTCGCCCCGCGGTGCCACCCGAAAGATCTTCGCGCATGGATCTACGACTTAGAACCGTCTACGCTTGCGCGGACGCCACATGAAACTCCAAGGAAGAAGCGTCCTTGCCTCGGGACTGGCAGGTATGAAGCAAAACGCCCTGCCTGGGCTCGCGCTGTGGATCCTCGCGCTCCTGCTCGTACTCGCGGACTCCATCCTTCCTGCCGCTCATGGCGTCTTCCAGAGCATCGGCATGTGGAAGAGCCGCTACGGTCTTGCCTTCTCGGCCACCACCACGGCGTTCTTCGGCGGGGCCGTGCCGTTTCTCTTTCTCCTGGTCAGCGGCAGGATCCGTCGCAATCGGCTAGTGCCTGAGCTCGCCTTCTACCTGCTTTTCTGGGCCTACAAGGGCATCGAAGTCGATCTGTTCTATCGCCTGCAGTCGCACTGGTTTGGGAATCACGCGGACCTAGGAACCATCGCACGCAAAGTGCTGCTGGATCAATTCGTGTACAACACCATCTGGGCGGCCCCGACGTCGGCACTGGCCTTTCTGTGGAAGGAAAGCGCCTTCTCGTGGAGAGCGATGCGGTCGAAGTTGGGTTTCGACTTCATCACCTTCTCCGTTCCGGTAACGCTCATGTCCACTTGGGCGGTCTGGATTCCAGCTGTGGCCATCATCTACTGCCTGCCACCGCCGCTGCAGATTCCGCTTTTCAATCTCGTGCTATGTTTCTGGGTGCTGGTTCTGAGCTTCATCAGCAGGAGGCCGGCCGACGAATCGATGTCGTCGTAGCTAGGCAAGGGTCTGTCGGGGAACCGCGTGAGCATAGTCGTCTCAAGCGCCCTTTGACCTTCGCTGAATCGCGTCTGCGATGTCAAGGCCAAGTGGGCAGAGCATGAGGCTGGAGAACAATGGCGAACGGCTCACCTCGTCCTGAAGCGCTGAGCGGTTCCCGGAGCCACATGCAAACGGGGACAGGTGTACACGGCGGCCAGGGGCAACCGCGTCAACGTCACGCTCGAAGTCACGTTCACTACCATCCCGGACTTGCGCGCGCGGAACTGGGGCAGCACGGCCTGAGCTAACCCTTTCAGGGTTCTGGCATCCAATGCGGCATCATGGCAAAGCTCGTTACAAGCACTGGGACCAAGGAACACAAGGTCGTTTCAGAAAAGCAGTGGATTGCAGCCAGCAGAGCCCTGCTGGTCAAGGAGAAGAAGCTCACCCGCTTGCGCGATCAGTTGAGCCAGCAGCGAAGGAGCTTGCCCTGGGTCAAGGTGGACAAGGAATACGTCTTCGACGGACCCAAGGGCAAGCAAACCCTGGCCGAGCTTTTCGACGGCAAGAGCCAACTCGTCGTCTATCACTTCATGTTCGGCCCGGATTGGCAGGAAGGCTGCTCGCATTGCTCGTTCTGGGCCGACAATTTCAACGGTATCGTCGTCCATCTGATACACCGAGACACCACCTTGGTCGCCATCTCGCGCGCGCCGCTGAAGAAGATCCAGGCTTTCAGAAGACGCATGGGCTGGAGCTTCCAATGGCTGTCGTCGTTCAAGACCGATTTCAACTACGACTTCCACGCGTCCGCCCGACCCGAGGAATTGGCGGTGGGGAAGGTCAACTACAACTTCCGCGACATCGAGCCGTTTTCGGACGAGCTGCATGCCATCAGCGCCTTCTACAAGGACAAGAAGGGCGATGTGTACCACACCTATTCCACCTATGCGCGCGGCGTGGACATGCTGAACACTGCCTACCACTATCTCGATCTTACCGCGAAGGGGCGCGACGAAATCGATTCGGATTCAAGTTGGGTGCGTCACCACGACAAGTACGGCGATTGAAGTGCGCGGTCTGATCGTCACCGCGCACGAGAATCGCGCGGACGATGGCATGGCGATGGTCGGGATGCGCCCAGGTCAAGCACCACGGTCTTGCCCAGGCAGTCGAGGGAGTTGAGGTAGCGTCAGGAGCGGGCGGCGGCCCGGCGCTTCTCGCTTTCGCGGATCCTCGGCTCCATATCCTGAGCAGGGCGAATCTCCCACCGGCCCATCTGAACGCCCGGGTGGTTGGAGATGAGCTGCACGGCATGGTTCAAGTCCCTCGCTTCGATGATCAACAGGCCTCCCAGCAGTTCCTTGGTTTCGGCGTAGGGACCATCCGTCACCGAGACCTTCCCGTCTTGATGCTGGAGGCTCACGGTGCTCTCCGGTCCCTGAAGACCCTCGCCACTTACCCAATGGCCGAAGCACGCCGTGGATGTCCCCGCCGCGCATCGGGATACTGCCACCCTGGATCTGCCAGTCGTGTCCGTTGCTCTTCGCCCCTCACCGCCTCGCTTCGCTCGGCTGCCGCTCGCACTTCGTGGGCGAGGCGATCTGGCCGCTGCGCGGTCACGGTTGCGACGCCGAAGGCCCGGGGTAAGATGGTCATCGTCTCGGGAGCCCGCATGACCCCACGCAAGAACATCGTCGCGCTGGTGCTGGTCGGCTTGGCATCACCGCCGGCCACCATGGCTTGGGCCCAGGACGGACTACGCTGTCCATCGACCGGACGCCTGGTGCAGGTTGGCGACAGCGCGCGCAAGGTGGAAAAACGGTGTGGCCACCCCGACGCCCGCGAGCCCGTCGTCGAGGAGCAATGCACTGACCAGGGCTATTGTACGCAGCGGGTGGGCGAGCGCTGGACCTACGACTTCGGCCAGACCTACTTCGTCCGCTACCTGCTGTTCTGGAACGGCAGGCTTGCCCAGATCGAGGAAGGCGAATATGGCGAGAAGCCGTAGGGGCGGCCGTTCCGGAGGTCGCTGGCACGTCCACGCGGGGGTGCCAGAGGCCCGAGTCGCTTTTCACGTCATCCCCAGCGCGTTCAGGTCTCGCGGTTCCAGACGGGGCTTGCCGGCCTGACCGCGTAGGGCTTTCAGCATGGCGCGGGTCAAGCGCTCGGGCGTGATGACCAGGCTGGGCAGAAGCCAGCGCAGCAGCGGAAACAGCGGCCGCAGGACGAAGAACAGCCAGCGCATCCAGGGCGTCTTCGGGCGGAACCCGCGCGGCGGCACCAGCCCGCCCAGGCGGATCATCACCCCGTGAGCAAAAGGCATGGCCAGGAGCGCGTTCTCGGTGCGGCCCTTGACCCGCGCCCACATCGTGCGTCCCTGTCCCGTGCTGTCCGTGCCCGCGCCGGATACGAAGACGAGCGCCAGCCCCGGACTGGCCGCCAGCATGGTCCGGGCCGCGGCGACCGCCAGGTCGTGCGTGATGCGCGTGTACGTCGCCTCGTCGAGGCCCACCGAGCTGGTGCCAAGCGCGAAGATGCACCCGTCGAAGCCAGTCAGCTTGTCTTGCACCGAGGCAATCTCGAAGAGATCCGGAAGCAGCAGCTCGTCGATCTTGGCATGCCTGATCCCGCACGGCTTGCGACCCACCACGCGCACGCCCACCACGCTGGCATCTTTGATCAGCTCGGCCAGCACCGCGGAGCCCACCATGCCCGTAGCGCCGAAGAGCAGCAGGCGCAGCGGCCGGTCGGGGGATTGGGTGGTATCAGGGCTCATCGCTGGTCGAGGCAATGGCTAAGGGCCGCACAAGTCGAGACCGTTCGATTGGCATGTGCCGCTCGAACAGTCGTTCGACTGACACATGAATCCGGTCGTTCAGGATGCGCCGGTGGCCACCTGGGCCGTGCACTGCTTGGGGCTGCTGGGGCAGTAGTAGCCATCCACGCACTCGGCGCTGTCACTGCCGGTACATGTGCCTCCGGCCGCCACCCGGGCCGCGCACACGTTCTGGCTGGAGTCGCAGAAAGCCGCATGCACGCATTCGGCGGTGAAGGTGCACGCACCGCCCGCGGCGAGCAGGACCGTGCAAGTGCCGAGATTGCATCCTACTTCCCCCGTGCTCGGGGTCGCGCAGTCGAAGTCGAAATCGCAGCTCTCGCCCACCTTCTTGCTTCCCGTGCTGGCATCGCCGAAGACCGCGTCGCACGGGGATGAGGACGAGGATGACGATGTCGAATTCAGACGGGCACAGAAGGTCCCGGCAGAGACTTCGGAGCGCATTTCGGCCAAGCAGGCATTGCCGTTCGCGGAATTGTACGTGCCTGCCGTACCAGCCAGGGTCATCAAGTCGTGGCAAGCCTTGCCATTTGTGGCCTTGCCCTCCTGCCCGCAGCACTTGGCGACTTCGGCGCAATAGCTGTCGGCGAATTTCTCTGCATCGCTCTTGCCACAGCCAATCGAGTAGACGACGGCCGCGAAGGCCACGAGACGAACCGATGATTTCATGTTGACTCCTTTTCGAGGGACAACACCTTCTTCTCGGTCTTTGCGCCATTGCCGAACTGGTTGGTCTGGGTGCCGGTCATCTCCCATGCCTGCACCATGCGGTACCTGCCGGGCGGAACCAGTGCAAGGTCGCGGACGATGGTCACGGCCGGCTTGGGCGCGGGCGCGTCTGCGCCCTTCCCCCAAGCGCAGAAACTCATTGCCAAGATCCCTGCGACGGTCAGAGCAGGACGCATTCCGCCATCATCGCACGTCCAGCCGCGGAAGGCCTACGACCTGGTTCTTCCCGCGAAGTTTGTGCTAGTCGATTGCGGATACGGAAGCGTCGGGCGTCGCGCATGCCATTCCTGCGCAACCCTGGTCGTCGAAATCAGCCTCGTTGGCCCCGCAGCTTGTCTGTTCGAACCCGGCTTTGCCGTCGACCGCACGGTAGCCGACAAGCTCCCGCGTGGCCGGATCGTAAACGCAGTAGCGTGGACCAGCGTCGAACAGGTACTTCGTGTAGTGCAAGCCGCCTCGGCAGCTCCCGATAGACAGAAACGTATCGAAGAATGCCGTCTCCTTGGCGCAGAACGCGATCTGGTCCGCGATTGCCGCTGCCCAATCCGCTGGACATTGGTCGCTCACGCTCGCGAGCGCCACGCACGCCGATCCATCATCTGTGTCCTCGGCACCATCTGCATTATTCAGATGAGGATCGGTGGGAGCCACTTCGGTGGGCAGGAGGCCAGCATCTTCCGACATGGCTCCCGCCTCCGCGGGCTGGGCCCCCGCGTCCTGGACGTGGTTGGAGGACGATGAGCATCCCCAGATTGCGACAGCCGGAACCAGGACCGTCTCGATCAGGTGCCGGCCGGTCCTACGGCCCCCGCAGCTTGCCTGGTCCATGCGAAGCCCTCCTTGCTCCGCGAAGTCTACTCCGTGAGCAGAGAGGATTCCACGAGCGGCCGTGACCGGCATCAAGACGGCACAGGTCTGCCACTTGAGCTCGATGGCGAAGGTTCGGCGCCGCAGCGGTCGAGACGATTGGGCGGGGACGGTTACCAGGGAATCCCCGTAGGCTCCTCGGATCGAAGGAACAGCGTTCGCATTTCGGACACTGTGGCTGACGATGAACCACCCTCGGTGGGGACTTGCCTGATCGGGCATCTTGTCCCTCGATCGCGGTCAGGGAAACGGCGCGGTCAGGATCACACCGCTGTTGCCGACCACGATCACTTTGTCTTTGTGAACTCGCACCGAATTGAAGCTCGTATTGCTGGGCACTTGATCGGCGATGGGAGGGTTGGAACCCTCTGACCAGGTCAGGCAGTCGGTCGAGATCTGGAGGAATCCGAACGAGCCAACGCACACAAAACGATCGGTCGCGAACGTCATGCCGAGCAGGGAGCCACCATAGACGGTGACGTCGGTCCAGGCCAGGGCATCGCGCGAGGTGTGCGCGGTATCGTAGGTAGCGCCAACGCAGTACTGGCCGTTGCCGAAGGCGGCGTCATAACTCAGGACCGTCCACGCGGAGATGCGCTGCCAGGTCTCAGGAATCTGAGAAACGCCACGCCTAAGCCTGCGAGATCCCCGGCTTGCGTTCTGGCGCGAGTCTTGCTGTGCTGCCCTCGGATGCGATCGATCACCTCTGCCCTCTTGCTGCTATTGCTCGCGGCTTGCAGTCGGGGCGGCCTCTTGCACAAATCGGGACAGGCGAGCGGCGGCAGCGGTGGCAGCGGTGGTGGTGGTGGCGGCAGTCAGGCCGGCTCGGACGCGGGCAACAAGGGCGATGGTCGCGCCCCGAAGCCCAGCTGCACCTTCAAGGGCTTCGCCAATCCCGTGGCCTACACACCCACGGCCGCGCCGTATTCCTTGCGCGTCGCGGACGTGACGGGTGACGGACACCTCGACATCCTGGTCAAGGAGGGCAGAAACGGCGTGCCGTCGCTCGAGCTTCTCACCAACACCGGCCAGGGCACGTTCACTCAGGCCACGCTCCCGTTCGTGTTCCCGCTCAACTCCGGCGTCCCGGTGGCCGCCGACTTCAACGGCGACGGCATCCTCGATCTCGCAAGTCAAGGCAACAGCGCGACCGGCATCGACGTGGGCAACCACGACGGCGTGCTCGCGTTCGACTTCGGCACGGGGGCGGGGAAGCTCGCCAGCCAGGCGGTCGCGCTGCCTTCCCCGCAAACCGACGGTTTCCTGGCCGTCGGGGATTTCGATGGCGACGGCCGCCCCGATCTCGCCTTTGCCGGGTACGACTATCAGATGATGGGCGGCTTCGTGACCGATGCCGGCGGCATCGCGCTGCCCGGACCCGAGCCGACGAACTTCGCCATGAACGTGTACCGCAACACGGGCCAAGGCCACTTCGCGGCGCCCGTAGGCTACGCCACCCCGGCCTTCTTCAAGGACCTGGTCACGGGCGACTTCGACGGCGACGGCCATATCGACATCGCCCTACTGGCCTCGACGACTGCCTGGCTGCTAGGCGTTTTCTACAACGTCGGCGACGGCAGCTTCGCCGATGAGGCGACCTTCGGCCCGAACCCCGATTGGGGCGGCTTCGGCTTCGGCGCCGCCGATTTCAACGGGGATGGCATCGACGACCTCGCCACCGTGACCTACCTGCGCCCCAACGCCAGCGACGAAGCCATCGTCATCGAGGTGTGGACTGGCGCACGCGACCGTAGTTTCGCCATGCTCAGCACGCAAATCACGGCGGTCCCCGACGTTTACCAGGTCGCCATCGGCGACTTCAACGGCGACGGCACGCCCGACCTCGCGCTGGCGCTCCAGCCGGCTGGGCGGGGCGGGAACGCGCCGCCGGTGCCCGTGGCAGTGTACGTCAATCAGGGCGACGGCACCTTTGCCGCGCCGACCACCTACTATTTGAGTGGCGCGAGCGAGCTTCTGACCAACGCCATCGTCGCGGGCGACTTCAACGGCGACGGCGTGGCCGACATCGCGGTGGCGACCACCGGCCGATTCTCCCCCTATCCCGTCGCGGTACACGTGCTGCTCTCGCAATGCGATTAGTCGGCCGGGCCCGTGCCAGGGACTGCCTAGAGCACCGAAGCGGTTGAAAGCCGGGCAATTTCCGGATCTTTCCACCACAGAGAGCACAGAGAGCGCAGAGGCGTACGAGAATGGAAGGGTTCGGATCCGGATCTGGAACCTCCATCACTCGTCGAAAGGATGCTGAGAGGGGCCTTCCCGTCCCCCGCGATGCGTACCATCAGGCAGAGCCCGCTGGCACGCACGCGGTCTTCCTCCGTCTCTGTGCCTCTGCGCTCTCTGTGGTGAAAACCCCGAAGATCGTTGCGCATTCAAACCGTTCGGTGCTCTAGGACCTGTGCCCGGAGATTTGGATCACACCCATCAACAGCCGAATCGAGTAGGCTAGGTTCGCCATGGCACGCAAGGTTCTCGCAGTTTCGAGAAGTGGGTCGCGGGGGGGTGGAGCTGCTCCAGTTGCGGTGGCGGAGCCGGGCTTAGCCTGGCGGAGCCAGAGCGAGAGAAGGCATGGAAAACCTCTCAGGGTTTCCATATCAGCGACCTGTGGGCTCTTCGGCGCGGCGATTTCCATCTTCGCACTCTTCAGCGGGTGCGGTGGCTCGGGATTGAAATCCGGGCAGGCCGACGGGGGTCCGGGAGGAAACGGCGGTGTGCACGGAAGCGGCGGTGGCAGCGGAGGGGGCACGATTGATGGTGGGCACTTGAGCGGAAGTGGCGGCACGACCGTGCCAGGCGGATCGGGTGGAACCGCGAGCGGAAGCGGTAGCACCGGCGTTGGTGGCACCAGCGCGAGCGGCGGCACGAGTGAGACCGGCGGCGCAGGCGGAAGTGGCGGCAGCGGGGGGAGCGCAGACGCGAAGCAAGACGCAGGATGCGCGCCAGGCTGGACGCTCTGCTGCGGTCAGTGCCTCAGTCCTTCGGCTGGAGTATGTGCGCCGTGCCCCGCGGGGGGAACGTCGGGGTCGGGAACCGGTGGAGTCGCCGGGAGCGGAGGAACAATGGCTCGCGACGCCGGTCCCGCGGATGCCCGCCAGGATTCGAGTGCCGTCGATGTCCCCGCGGATGTCGACAGCATGACGGCATTCATTGAACAGATGAATGGAATCTGGCTCGTCGGCTGGACGGGGGACCTGAATCACTACTCCTGGGTTCGCATTCGCAGCGATTCCCCTGGCAGTTGGGGAGGCACAGCCGATATCTTGGCAGGCAATGACCTGGCTATCAACTCTCCCTATTGGGAGTGCAGTGGTCAGGGGCAGTGGATGATTTCGCAGCAACTCTATTCCATCTGGTTCACCTTCCCTGCCTCGTGCCCGAGTGGCATCGAGAGGGGATACACGTTCGACCCGTTCCAGCCGCCCGGGAGTTATCCCAAAGGTGCCATCCTGGCAGCAACCGTCACGCCTCCCTCAGGCAGCTCCGCGCTCGAGGGTTACAAATTCCCCGACATGCAGTGCAATGCCGACATGACGTCGTGTATCGACCCTCTCTGATGGTCCGACCGCGTGGGCAGCGTTCAGGAGACGGAGAGCGGCGTCGAAGCGCGTAGATGAAAGAGTGCTCGGACTTCCTACGCGCGCTCGGCCGCGGTGTACACTCGCCGCGATGCCTTCTTTCCGCATGCTCGCGGTCGCGGGCCTGGCCCTGGCCACCGGGTGTGCGAGTTTGCCGGCCTGCCCGGGTAGAGGCGGGCCGCGCTGGAGCGAGTGGTCGTCGCCGCACTTTCGCGTGTTGACCGATGTCGAGGACGAGCAGGAGGCCGAGACGCTGGCGACCCAGCTCGAGCACTTTCGCGCGGCGATTATGGCGGCTGCGTGGCGGGACGTGCCGGAAGCGGGCGAGCCTATCGAGGTCGCGGCCTTGCGCAGCTGGAACGAGGCAGACGTCTTCCTGGCGCCCCACGTGGAGGGATCCTTCTTCAGCTACCTGGGCACCGGCGTCGTGGTTGCGCCAACCACCAACCAGGTCGCGCGCGAAAACATGCTGAAGCACGAGATCGTGCACGCGCTCATGCGGCAGCTCGACCTCGATCGCAATGCACCGGTTTGGTTTCGCGAGGGCGTGGCCAAGTACCTGGCCATGACGTTGTACGAGGAGAGCAGCGATGAGGTGACCTTCGGCACCGTGGATATGCAGGCTTTGCGCCTGGTCGCGTATCACGGCCTCTACCCGTGGAGCGGTCTGTGGACGTGGCCAGCCGATCCGATTGAACAGGCGCGCTTGGAAGCGACCAGCTGGTTCTTCGTGCACTATCTGTTCAACCACGAACGCGAACGGTTCCAGCGATTCCAGGCTGGCCTGGCCAGGGCAAAGGACGCGAAGCGGTTGTGGGTCCAGGTTTTCCCCGACCTCGCCACACCCGACGCGTTCGAGCGGACGCTTGGTCGCTACTCGGCGGGCGGCAAATACGCGCAATACAAGCTGCTCATTCCGCGGCCGCACTTCGGTATCGCGACGCGCCCCGTCCCAGACGCGGAGGTCCACGCGCTTCGCGCCCTCCTCTACTGGGCAGCACAGCCACACAACGACGATGCATCGGTGCTGATGCGAAGCGAGCTGGCCGAGGCGCTTCGCCAGGCGCCGCTGAACCTTCGTGCACGCATGCTGGAGCGTCTCTTCATGGGCGAGAACGTCGGCGACATCGCCACGGCACACGCGCTGACCGCGACGTACCCGACGGCCTGGCAGGCGTGGCTGGTGCTGGCCGCGGCGCACGACAGCCGACACGAGGGCAAGCAAGCGGGCGAGGCGCTGGAACATGCGCGCTCGCTCGGCTTCCGCGACCATACCGCCACGCCGACGCTTCCGAACGTGGCGTCGCCTTACTGATCCGGCCGCGCGGTCGTGCGGGGAAAAGTTTGGGCGCCTCCGTGGGCAGGCCCATGGCGGACAGGATCTTCTTGATGGCGTCCTCGGTCTTGATCACTACCTGTGGCGGCGATCTTCAGCACCTCGGACGGATTCGTCAGGCGCGGCTAGGGCGAAGGACTGTCGCGGCGCGCGTAGACGCTGAATCCGTTCTGGTACGCCAGGGCCAAGTTGAATCGACTGGCAAGGGCGGCAGCCAGCGGTCCTGGCAGGGTCGCCCCGGTCGGCACGAAGACCACGTTCACATGGTCTATGATCTCGGATGACCCAGCTGCTTCCATGGTCGTCGTGAGCTCAGGCGAACCGCGATGCCTGAGCTCGTCGGGCATGATTTCGTAGGCATTCATGGCGTCGGCGCGATAGACACCGTCGGGGTAGCCCTGCATGCCCAGGCTGAGGATACGATAGGGTGCCTCAACCGGCGGCAGCGTGGCGGGCAGCTCGAAGACCTCGTATTCACCTTGCCGAAAGACATTCGTGGCGAATCGGGTGATGAGCGCCGCGAACATGGCATCTTCGTGCCTGGACGCGGTGGGCCAAAAGCCTGGCTCGTGGACGACATGGGTAATGCCCAGGGGTCGCAGCACCTCGCACAACTGGCGCGGGGTCGTGACGCTGCGGTAGTCGATGACGCCTTGATCTCCGGCGAGATCCTGGAAGACGCGGCGGTTGAGCCCGAGCGAAAGCCGGGTGTTGTGAAAGAGCACGACCGCGTCCTTCGGCAGCTTCTTGTCGAGCGCGCGCTGGGTTGCGAGGTATTTGTCGAAGCGGGTCTTGGCGTGTCCCTCGCTGCCCGTGCGCAAGAACGCAAGCGTCTCATCGATGCCGCCGAAGCTCTGGTTGACCAGGATGTCGCCGCCCCAGATGACCTGAAGCCCGAGCAGGGCGACCACTCCCACGCGGGCCAGGAGACCAAGTTGCCAAGCGCGAATGACGATGGCTGCGGCAACGGACGCGAGCAGGGGGATGCAGGCCTGGGCGTTGCGCGGGATGGGGTAGAGCATACCCCAGGCAATGACGGATCCCGCCGCCATGGCCGCGCCCAACCAGAGCCGTCGCTGCCGGGAAAGAAAGGGTAGTAGGGGGAGCAGCACGAGGAACAGGGAACCGGACTCGGAAGGTCTGCGGAAGGAGGTGCTGAGGACGACGCGAACCGACTTGTCGAGCCTATTGAGAATGGATCCTCTAGGGACGGCCGGGTCGCCGTGGCGGATGTACCGCAAGAGCGCCGGGGAGTCGGGCAGCTTGGGGCTGGTACCTGGGAACACATCAGAGGCGAAGGGATAGACCGGATTCCGGTAGAAGATCTAGTTCCGTAGAAGGTGGGGGGAGATAACCACTGCAGCCACCAGCCCGGCGGTCAAGGGCCCGCGCCAGTAGCGGAATTTTCGTTCCATCGCCACCAGCCACAGCCAGCGTGCAGCGAGAAGCGCGCCGAGCGGAGCCAGAAGAAAGGTGGCCTGGTACTTGGTCAGGAACGCTCCTCCGGCCAAGATGCCCAGCAGGGCGCACCGGCGGGGCGCGAAGTCGCGGCCAGCGCGCATACCGGCCAGAAAGAGGACCGGGGCGAAGAACCCGAGGAAATGGTCGGCGCTGCCACCGATGTTGCTGTCGTAGATGAAGATGATGGGAAACAGGAAGAACGCCACCCACGCTGCCTTGGCCTGCTCACGCTCGAGCATCCAGGCCGCCGCCGCGACGATGCCGGCGAGAGTCCACACCACGATGCAGAACTCGTTGTGCAAGACGAGCATGCTGCGCAAAGAAAGATCGAGGCCGGGCAGAAGCCATGCCCAGGTATGCACGAGGCTGGTCAGGGGAGGGTAGGCCTTGCTGTAGTCGCCGAAGAAGGGAACGATGCGGCCCTCGCGCGCGTAGTCCTCGGCAATCGTCAGGTGGTACCAGCGCGAGTCGTAGTTGAGATTGCCAGGCGAGAGACACTGCAGGTAGAGCACGAAAACGCAGAGCAAGCCGAACAGGAGCACGGCGCTGGTAACCAGCTGCGAGGTCCAGATGGATGGTGAGGTCGATGTTCGCTGGTTCCGGCCGCGCGGGAGGTAGACCGCGAAGGACGGGGCCCCGCTTGCAAGCATGAGCAGCGGGAGGAGGAGGGCAAGCCAAGGGCGATACAGGGCGAGGGCGCCCGCCACGTACATGGCCAGCGTGAAGCTCACCACGCCGACCGCCATGCTGACGACGAGCCGCTCGATGGCCGGCAGATCTGTCAGGCGAAGCCATCGGGTCAGTACGACATGTCCGAAGCATAGACATGCCGCTTGGAAGTACAGGCAGCAGGCCCACACGCCGAGCAGCCTCCACGTCAGCCAGTCGCGCAAAGGATAGCTTGGGTTGATGGACTGCCCAAGGATCGCAACACCCCCAGCGCAGATCGACAGAATGGCAATGCTCCGCAGAACAGCCCTCCAGCGCGATTGCAAGAGATGCCTCATCATGGTCTCCCGATCCATAGCACGGAAGGCCGCGCCGTCTTCGATTGGTGGACCCGCTCGTCGTGAAGCTCGGATTATGCCGAGCTCGGCATAGCCGGCGCTTTCCGATGATTGGCTCCAATTTCGCGACGCCGCGGACCGGCTGCTGCGGCCGGTTTTCGAGGCGATGGGTGTAGTCGTCCAGGCGGACGAAATCGGCGAAGAGCACCGGAGAGAGCACCAGCGCCGTCAAGACGAGAGGCAGCACCAATGCGCGAATTGGGCTTGCGCCCATCTGCGGCGCGGATGTCGACTTCCGCGGCGACGGCATGGGCGCAGAATTGCTCGGTGGCTATGTGCCTGCCCAGCCAGACTCACTTCAGTCGTGATAGCGCCGGGAACGACGTCACTGGCATCAGCACGTGCACCGGTGGCAACTCGCCATCGCTGCGGGCACGCGCGATCCATTCGATCGCCGCGCCCGAGGCGGGGGCCATGATCACGGTCGCCCGCAGGCGGCCTTCGCGAACCAAACGCTGACCGTAGTCCTCGGCGCCATCGCAGCCCACGATGGGTGAGCCGCCAATCGGCCAGTCCCGCCGCGAGCCAATATCGCGCAGGGCCTGACGCACCCCAAGGGCCATTTCGTCGTTCTGGGCCACGAAGGCGGCCGGGACGTCAGCCTCCGCCTCGATTCCAGTTGCCCAACTTTCCACCGCCAGGCGCGCGCCCTCGCTGGTCCAGTCGGCGTTGACCTCGGCGACCTCGAAACCACCGTCGAGCCCCTGCTGGAGTCCCTCCAGCCGGCGGTGGGCCTCGATGTTTCGCATATTCCCCGTGACGCACATGACACGGCCTTGGTTGCCGGTAAGCACATGAATCTGCTGGGCTTGCACCCGACCGATCTCGATCTGGTCGCCGGCGGCCGTGAAGATGGCGCGATTCGGATGCTGTCGGCGGATCTCGTCGACGAACGTGGCATCGTTGAGCACTGCCCATTCCAGTCCAGCTTCGGCTGCCTCGTGGGCGACAGGCACTAGATCCTCGTCGCGCACGCCACTTACCAAGATCGCGATCATCTTGCTGGCGCTTGCGTGCTTGATGGCGTCGCGAATCTGGGCGACCTGCTCCGTCGCATCGAATTGCACCGACTGAATCAGCAGCTCGAAGCCGTGGCGTTTGGCCTCCCGCAAACCTACCGCTCTGAGTTGCCGTTGATATGCATTGTCGACACTGCGGAGAAACAGACCAATGACATCCGGCATGACTTCCTATTTCGCACAGAACTGGTTCGACGGTTCGCCCATCAGTGGATCGGCAGATCGGCTCCCGGGGTTGAGATCGGTTGACTTATGGCGTCCTCGGCAGGGGCTGCCGCGGCCCACATGGTCAAGAGGAACAAAATCATGTACTTGCACAGCGATCGCTCCGCGCTCGGCGAGATCGCTGAGCCGCACTTTGGGGGCATTCGCTCCGCCCCAATCGGGAGCGAGCCTTCCGACGGTCGCGGGACCGCGGTCGGCGATGCGTAGGCGCGAGGAGCTCGTAGTGTCCGGAAAAGGATCGCGGC
>PNBO01000012.1 GCA_003136095.1 Myxococcales bacterium | reverse complement strand
TGGTAGCGTGAGTAGTGGGGAATGAACGTCAACTTGCTATCTGAATCGGTGTTCTTGAGGGTGAATTCGAGTTTGCCCGCCGTTTGAACCAGGTTGGTCTTGATGTTGCCGATCCAGGTATTGATGGCGGTACCGCTGTTGATCGTGATGGTGTCTTGGGTGCCCGTGGCCGCGTTCGCAATGAGCACACTTACGCCATGCGACGACGTGGTCATACTGGCCGTTCCCAGGCCTGCGCTGAGAACGAGCGGCCCGTACGTGAACGCCACGGCGTTCTGGTTGTCCTGCAGTCTCGAGACTTGCAGCAAGAGTGGGAACGAGAGCTCGACCTTGTCGTTCGCCTGCCACACCCGGCTCACGCCGAGAAAGCCGCTGGTTTCGACCGGAGTGACCGCCTGACCGTTGACCGTAACCCCCACCTGACAAGTCGAAGCCCAGTCGGGCTTTCTGAACTGCACATTGACTGCGTCGGTCGGGGCAGCGGTGATGGTGAAGGTCACCTTGTTCGTCAGAGGAAGATCCGTCGTCTGGGTCAGCGCGAGACCGCGATCTTTCCAGTTCAACGTCGAGGTCACGTAGAAGGTCACCCAGAGGTCATTGGCATCGTGGAAATACACGCTGTCGTCGAGCCTGGTGAAATTCTCCATACCCGTGCCGGTGCAGCACCAGAAGCTGCTGTCGGTCGTGCCAAACGCCTTGAAGTACCCGGTTCCCATCGGCTTGAAATAGGTCGTCATTCCCGTGTCGGGGTTCATCGAGGACAAGATCTCATTGATGTGGATCTTCTCGTAGAAGTTCGCGTACTTGACGTCACCGGTGACCTTGAACAAGTCATGTGTGAGCTTCGACATGTTGTAGGCATTGCAGGTCTCGTTGTTGACGTTGTCGCGGTATTGATCGAGTGCCCCGGGCGTGTGGAAATGCTCGTCCTCGCTGTTTCCGCCCGTAACGTAGGTGTGATCCTTCAGCACGACGCTGAAGAATCCGCTGGCCGCGTTGAGGTAAGAGGACTCGCTCGACCCAACGGTTCGATAGCGATTCAGGGCGCCGATGAACTTCGGGATGGTCATGTTGGCGTGCTTGCCGCTCAAGTTGTCGGTGCCAGCGGCAAGCGTCGTGAACAGGCCGGTGTCATCGAAGATGTGAGCAACCGTCAGGTGATTGGCACTATTCGTGTACTTGTAGAGCTCGTACAGGGCGTCGTTCAGTCCGCCGTACTCCTGGCCAAGCACCGTCGATTTCGCGCTCGAGCTCCAGCCCGAAGCTCGGCTGTAGAGCCAGTCTCCGAGCTTGCTTGCGACCGCCAAGGCGTCCGCGTTGCCCTCGTACTTATAGACATCGACCAGACCGGCGAGGATCTTGTGCATCGTGTAGTAGGGCACCCAAACAGTGGCCAGGCTCGTCCCGGAGGCGCCGCTGTCGAACTGGTCGAACTGGGAGATGTCCGTTGCGAACAGGTAGCCACTGGATAGCTGGTACGATTTGAGCTTCGAGATCACGTCGTCGAGCTTGGTCTTGATCTGACTGGCCAAGGTGGCGTCGCTGCCCAGGGCTTGCTGGTAGGCGTGCGCCACCGCGGATAGCCAGTGGCCCAGGGTATGCCCACGTATGGCTTGGTTCTCCCAGCCTCCGTAGAGGTTGGTCGGGGTCACGCTCTGGGACACCGCCTTGAAGCCGGCCATGAGGCGATCGGAATTGAGGGTCGTGAGGAGATACGTCATCTCCTTGCTGAACAGGTTCTGCTGGTACGAATCCGTGATCTGGACCTGATCCAGAGGGAAATCTTGCAGCTTCTCGACGGAGCTCGCCGCCCAGGCCACCCGGGGTGCCACAAGGCAAACGAGGGGCGTCAGCCCCAGGAGCGCAAGAAAGAAGATGCGGCTGCGGCTACGGGTTCTTCGAGTCATGGCTCTGCTCTCCAAATTTCTGACGCGGCTCGCCCCGACGCTGGGCCGTCGCAGTGAGGAATGTTGCATCGGCGTTTTGTCGGTCGGCCTTGGTGCCCGAGAAGAACCGCGGCCTGCGTTGGGCGTTCCCTTGCGTTTGACACATATAGGATTGTCTCGAGAGCGAGATATGTGGATCGAATTGTGTGAACGCGCCGCACCATTCGGTGAACTGGCCACGGTGCCCGCCGCAATCATGCGGATCGATGACCGAACGGTCCGAAGCAGGGCGTCAAGGATTCGCCGCCACGGGAGCGATGCAGCGCCACGTTGGGCTCGACGTGCGCCGGGATCGGGCGCACGAATGCGTGGTAGCGGCTCCTGGAGGGGAGCGATCGGGCTGAGCGGCGGGATTGCGGTCCTCCCGCGCGCGGGGTGATCCGCCACTCAACTGTCGGGTTTCCTTTGCTTCGTCGCTACGTGACGGGGCGCGAAGCGCGATCGAGAAACCGCACAATTGCCCGATCGCCTCCTGCTTGGCGTCGCGAATCCCCCTTCAGGGGCTCTGCGGCAGCTTCTTGAACACCCGGATGTTGTAGTACTCGTCCTCGTTCAGGTCACGGTATTGCTCCCGATGGTCGTGGATGTCTCGGACGATCTCCTCCACGCGATGGGCCGGCTCGAAACCGAGGACGGTTTTGGCCCGGCCGATGGCCACCTTGTAGTTCCGGAAGTCGTGGACATGCTTGATCTCTACGGCGATCGGCCGTCCCAGCACATCCTGCATGGCTTCCTTCACCCTGTCAGCAACGTGGCCCACGGTGCAGTTGTCAGAGGCGACATTGAAGATTCCGCTAATGCTGTAGTCGGACTGGATGGCGCGAAGGTAGGCGGATACGGCATCGCGGATATCCAGAATGGGGCGCCAGATAGAAGCGTTGTTCACGGTGATCTTGCCGTCCAGCACGCAGCACTTGTACATGGTATTGATGATCAAATCGAACCTCATCCGCGGGCTGTAGCCACAAATTGTGCCCTTGCGCAGGGCGATGACCGAGAAGTTCTCGTCCTGCATCTGCAGAACGCCGCGCTCCCCTTGCAGCTTGGAGATCCCGTAGGGGTAGTTGCACGTAACCGGAGCGTCCTCGTCGTANNCCGCCGGACTCCCGCCAACTTCGCCATGTAGGCCAAATAGGACGGGAGGGCCCCATTGAAGGTGAAGTTCATGGCGGGGCTGAACTCGGCCATGGGATCATTGGAGAGCCCAGCCAGCATGACCACCTGGTCGTAGCCTTTGAAGTCATCTCGGCTGCAGGCAAAGATGTCCTTCTTGAATACCCGCACCGATGGCGGAAGATGGTTACCGAACCAGAGCAGGTCAATAACATCGACCTCATACCCCCTCTCCAATAGAGCGGGGACGAGCGCCGAACCGACGTAGCCCGTACCGCCTGCGACGAGGATCTTCATCGTTGCTCTCCTTGATGGCCCATCAAACCAATACGCCCCTGGCCGTTAGGTACTGCCGGAGGGAGTCTTCCCAAGTAGGCATGAAGTCGAGTCCGATCTTGGCCAGATGCTGGTTGATGAGGTAGGTGTTATCGGGACGGCGGAAATTCTTGGGAAAGAAATCATTGGCAACCGGTGTCACGCGGACCTGGGCGCCGATCATCTCGACAATCTTGCAGGCAAACTCATACCAGGTCGTGGCTCCCTGGCAGCTCATGTGGTATAGGCCGTACCGATCCGAGCAGAGAAGCCTGTAGAGGTTCTCGGCTAGGCAGGCAGTTCCCGTAGGCGCCATCCGGCACTGGTCGACCTTCAACTCATCGCGTTCCTTCGACAGCTTGAGCACAAGATCGACGAAGTTGGTCTTCTTGCCCCGCAGTTGGGATACCCCGTACAAGCTCTGGGTCCTCGCCACGAAGGTCTTGGGGTTGTTGGTAAGAGCGAGTCGTTCGCCGGCCAGCTTGCTGACGCCGTATCGGTTGATGGGATTGGGAGAATCGGCCTCCGTGTAGCCTTCGATCTTAGTCCCATCGAAAACGTAGTCCGTGCTGATGGTCAGGAACTTCGCGTCGATCTCGCTGCACAGGCGAGACAATGTCCCGACGGCGTCTCGGTTGATCGCATCCGCCAAGTCGGGCTTCTCTTCGCACTGACCCACATCATGGAAGGCGGCACAATTCACCACTGCGTGGGGGCGAACCTTGCGCAGCCGATCCTCGACTCGCGGCACATCTGTGAGATCAACGTCTTCCACGGTCAGGGGAACGCAATCCTCACCGCCCCGTTTCACCGTGGCCACGAAATCGGTTCCCAACTGCCCATCTGACCCGAATACGACGATCTTCATCTCGGCTCTTCCCTCGCTGTGGTGTACTGGAAATTGTTGGATCGAGCGTCCTTCATCCACTCCGCGAAGCTCATGGCGTTCCGATCCTTGTCGCTCACCACCGGGTGATTCTGCAGGAGGGCACGGAAATCCTTGGCGAGATCGGCTGAGGCAAGCGACCAGTCCAGATCGGGAGCAAACGGTGAAACGCAGCCCTCGCAGCCTGGTGAGTACTCCCCCGAGCACAGGTACTCGATCTGGGTCGCCTGCGGAAAGTAGTTCCCGTGGGCAAAGCCCGGAGGAACCCAGATCCATTCATCGAATTTCCGATCGGGGGCGGCGGGCATATCGTAGGCGACAATCTTCCCGCACGTCGGCGAGCCCTTCCGGATATCCAGCGCCAGGTCCACCATCTGGCCGGAGAGCGTCCTCACCAACTTGCCCATGTATGGGTTCCACTGGAAGTGAAGGCCCCGGATCGTACCGGCGCGGGACCAACTTTCGTTCGCCTGAACGATGGAGAGGCCCTTGAAGAACGCGGTCTGCGGGTGCTTGTCGAGATCCCCTCGCCGGTAGGGCTCGGTGAAATAGCCTCGGGAGTCGCAAAACCTGCCGAAGCGGATCACCCGCAGATCAGGAATCGCAAGCGCTTTGACTTCAAGTATTTCCATAGGGTTACCGTCGAGAAGCAGGTTGACGAGGGAGGAACTGGCCGCAGCACCCTCACCGGGTATGCAGGGCCACATCTTCCATGCAGGGCGGGCGAGAGTCCACCGGCAATTCTCATTTCGGTGTGACTCCCACCCTGACAAGTCGGCTCGGCCCTCTACGAAGGCATCTTCGCGCAGGAAATCCGTCGAAAGCTGCGCGGTAGGCACGCCCGCCACACGCCAGGATGGCTTTCGGCAGTTTGCCACGAGTAGGCAATGTGAACGTCAGATTCATCGACGAATTCATGTCACTACAAGATCTGCACCCACTCATTTCCGGAACGCTGATGATACGGATCAGCCCGGTCGTGACACTGGAGATTCGTCTGTCTTGGACGTGGCATCTTGCTTGACCCGATCGCGACGGTTGGCGGGGAGGTGCCCCTTGCCACGGACCCCGAGGAAGAAATCGATCACCCCTCTGACAAACGCCCGCTGAGCGGGCCAGTTCGTCAAGCCGTAGATCCGGACTTGCGAGTAGAACAGGCGAAGGATTTGAGGGGACTGCCAGAAGATGGCCTCCGGTTTCCCGAAGCGAAAAAGACAGATGAGACGGTTCCTGGCGAACAGGTAGGTGATGAAGGGCGAGATTCTCCCCGTGGTCTGGCCGTGGGCGTGGACCACCTCAGCCTTGCCGTCCGTGATAATCTTCCAGCCGCCATCGACGAGGCGGCAGCAGAGGTCGTAATCTTCCCAGTTCGTGAAGAGCGTTTCGTCGAAGAGTCCGACCGCCTTCAACGCCTGTGGACGGAACATCACGGCGCATGCTGGTACGAAATCGCCTTCAAATACCTTGCGATGGATGTCCGAAAGCAATTCGTTTTCGTGCAGACGATCCTGGCGGGTCGAATCTCGACAAATCCTGCAGCAGGTGAACGCGACGCGCTTCTCGGCACCGGGATGGAGCAGCAACGCGCTCGCCTGCCCGACCTCGGGCATCAGCTCCATGGTTTGGACCAACTGCTCGATCGCCTTCTCGTCAACGATCGTGTCATTGTTGAGCAAGAATATGTAGTCCGCGCCGAGATCCATGGCCCGCATCAGCCCTCGGTTGCAGCCTCCCGTGAATCCCAGATTCTCAGCGAGCTGTACGGGTTCGATAGCGGGGAAGCGCTGCTTGAGGATTGGGCAGCTCGGCGGGTTCGTCCCATTGTCCACAACCACGATGCCCAAGCCCGGATAGCCAGTCGCGATCAGGGAGTCGACGCACCTAGCTGTCATGTCAATGTCGTTCCAGGTCAGGACGACCGCGACGACCTTGGGATGATGTTCCGTGGATATGCTCACGCGAGGACCTCAGGGTGTATTTCTCGAACGAGATTCGATAAATGTATTGCATTCTTGGCTGGATGTCACTGATGGCACATTCCGCCGGTGGCTAACTTCTTGATCCGTCGGAAATCCCATCGGTTAGGCCGCTTTTCGTTAGTCAGCATGGCGACCGTCGAGGACAGGCGTGCTCATGATCGGCCTGAACAAGGAATCCAATCTGCGACGCGGGTGAGCAAAGGGAACTTCATTCCGCTCTTGCACCACGAGAAAGGGTAGCCAGTCGAGCTACCCGTTGTCCCGGATTCCACCTCTCATCGCGCGCGGATGCGTTCGGCGGCCAGCACGGGCTGCCCGTAGGCCGCCGCGGACAGCCGGCGGCTATGGGTTGTCGCGCCGGCGCCTTCTCCGCAGCAGCAGAGCCACTCCGGCGATGAGGAACGGCGCCGCCAAAACCGGACGGGCCGGTTGGCCCTTGCCGAGCTCGCAACTACAACCCGAGTGGTTCAGTTTTGCCGCCGAGCCCGCATCGCCGGCGCCAGCGTCGGGGGCGCCGATGCTGCCGCCATAGCTCGGGACGCTGCCGGCTGCGCCGCCGACGTTGGGGATGCCGCCAGCGCTACCACCCACATTGGGGATGCTGCCAGCGCTGCCGCCGAGGTTCGGGATGCCGCCGG
>PNBO01000175.1 GCA_003136095.1 Myxococcales bacterium | reverse complement strand
CTGGTTGGCCAGCTTGATGGCCGTGGCCATGCGGTTGACGTTGTGGCCGTGACCGCGATCGACCTTGAAGGGCCAGGTGATTTCCTGCTCACCCTCGGTTTCGCGGAAGTAGCCGGCGATGGCGTCGACTGCCATGCGGCTGGCCACCTCGCCCGAGGCATGCCCCCCCATGCCGTCGGCCACGATGGCGAGGCGCTCGTTCACGGGCAGGAAGAACGAGTCCTCGTTGTGATCGCGCTTCATGCCGACGTTGGTGTCGCCAGAGAAGCGGACGCGTTTTCCGTCCATGGGGAAGGACGTGCTCATGGAGTGACCAATCGTAGCGTCCGCCCGGCGGCCATTTCAAGAACCCTGTGCATCAGGAACCTCGTGGCTTGACGATTTCGAGGACGGGACCGACTTCCACGGTGAAGGGGCCGCGGGCGACATACAGGTCGCCGTCCAGGGTGTAGGTGGTTTCCGCAGCTACGGGCTCGATGTCGAGCCGGCTGGCGACGAAGCTGTCGGCCCGCTTGGGCGAGAGGCCTCTGCCCAGGCGCACGTCGAGGACATCGAGCAGCAGCGCCAGTGGTCCACCGTGGATGGCCAGGCCGCCCATCCGGTCGGGGTCGTCGTCCGCGCGATGGTGCAGCTTGAAGCCGAAGCCGACCTCCGTCACGGTGGCCGCGCCGATGCCGGTCAGGCGGGTCCGCGGCAACTGGTTGCCGTCGATGTGCACGCGGCCGCGAAAGCGGCGGAACACCCGTCGCGCATACCGGCCCGTCGTGAGCAGGGAAATCAGGATGCGAAAGATGATCCACACCGCCCGCGAGGCGCCGTACCTGCCGCGGGCGTAGTATTCCTCGAGGAAGTTGGCGAGCAGGCCATTGCCGAAGATGAAGCCGTAGTCGTTGCCCACGCGCAGGCAGCGGCGGCGCAGCGTGGCGGGCGAGGTGCCTTGGCGATCGCCTTCGGCCAGCTCGGCGAGCAGGGTTTCGGGCTTGGCGCGGATGCCGAGCGACGAGGCTACCACGTTCATGGTGCCGCCGGGCAGGATGGCCACGGGCGGCAGAGAGCGGGGCTGGTAGGCGGCGATCAAGGCGGAGAGGGTGCGGTGGAGCGTGCCATCCCCACCGTGGATGCCGATCACCCCGGGCGCGAGGGAGGCAATGCGACGGGCTTCCTCGGTCAGGAGCGGGAGGTTCGGCGGCGCCACCACGCGCCCGCTCTGCCCCAGGATCTTGGCGAAGCGCTCGGCACAGCCAGGATCCCGCCGGTTGGCGCGGGAACCCGGATTGACGAAGACAGCCACGGCCACGGCAGAGGTACTCTACACGAGGGGGAAGGCCACAGCATTTGTATTGACACTGGCCGTAGTCCGGCGAAATCATTCGCCAAGTTTTTAGGCAGGCACGAGCGGGGACCATTTGCCGGAAGTCGAAGCCAACGTAAAGGCGGCAGCGGTGCAAGGGACGCTGAAGGAGCGACCCCTGCCGCGCCTCTTGCAGCAGCTCTATCGGAAGCAGTTCACTGGTCACTTCGTGATCGCCGACGAGACGCGGGACGAAAGCGAAGTCTACCTGCGCGATGGCTCGCCCGTGCACGTTTGCCGGCCCGTGGACACCGATCGCCTGGACAACCTCCTCGTCGAATACGGGGTGGTGCCGGCCGAGGTCGTGGCCGAGGCCAGCGCGCAGGTCAGCGAAGGCTTGCGCCTCGGCGATGTTCTCGAACGCATGGGGGTGCTCGACAAGACGAAGCTGGCCGAGGTTTTGAAGGCGCAGGTGACGCGCAAGCTGACCCGGCTGTTCTTCGTCGCCGAGGGCACCTACGCCGTCTTCCTCTCGGCCCACGGATTCGGCCAAGGCGGCGACCTCCAACTCATGCGTATCGATCCGCGCAGCGTAATCTATCCCGGTATCCGCGCGGCCTACGATCTTTCGCGCGTCACGCGCGAGCTGGCCCGCCTGGCCGATCAGCGTTTCCGGCTGGCCGATATCTCGGCCGCGTTCGTCGCCGCCCTGGGCATTTCGCCGGAGGATCCGACCGTCGAGTCGCTGCGCAAGGGCTGGATGACGCTGGACGATCTGGAGGCCGTGACCTCGCGGCCCTTCGAGGTTCGCTCGATCGTCCTGGCCATGTACTACACCGATTCGCTCGAGCGCGAGGCCACGGCGCCAGCCCCCGGCGATGCCGCCGACTCCCCCTCGTCCGCCTCGTCCTTGTTCCCCGGGGTGTACCGGGTTTCGCGGCTATCCAACGAATCCGGCGCTGTCTTCAATCTCAATGTCGCCGCGCCGGCGGAAGTGGTGAAGGTGGCGAATGGCGCCGCGCCTGTGCCCGCGGCCGTGGTACCGCCGACGGCCGTGGCAGCAGCGGCGCCCGCGGCCCCGCCGAAGGCAGCGGCGGTGGCCACGCCAGAAACCGCACTCGCGTCGCCGCCCGTGGCGAGGCCCGCGCCTGCGGCCCCGCCCGCGTCCCCGCGTTCATCGAGAACGATCCCGGTGGTGCCGGCGCCTGCGCCTGCGGTCACGCGTCCATCGACAACAATTCCGGTGGTGACGGCCGCCGCGTCGGCGGCGTCGCCGGCAAGAACGGGTTTGGCCGTCAACGGCAACGGGGCCGCCAGCGGTGGCCCGGCGGCGCGTGCCACTCCGGGCGTTCCCATCGTGCGCGCACCTTTCGTGAGCGCGATACGCCCCGGCGTGAAGGCGGCGACGCCGGCGACGCAGAAGCCCGCGCCGCCAGCCGGCCCCACGCCCGAGGCGGCGCGCGCGGCCATTGTGGAAATGGCGGCAAAGCTGGAGAAGAGCACGCACTTCGAGATCCTGGGCGTGTCCGTGAACGCCAGCGCCGACGAGGTGGGCATTGCCTTCGTGCGCGCCGCCCGCCAATTTCACCCCGACCGCTTGACCGGCGCCGGGGTCTCCGACCTGCAGCCCCTGGCCGAGAAGATCCTGGCGCGCATCAACGAGGCGGCGATGGTGCTGGGCAGTCCCCCGCGGCGGGCGGAATACGTCACCTCGCTGATGGTCGGGGCGCAGTCCTCGCAAAACCTGCCGACCCTACTCGAGGCGGAGAACCTGTTTCTCAAGGGCGAGGTCTTTCTCAAGAAGTGCGACTACCCCAAAGCCATTGAGGCGTTCACGGCGGCCATCAAGAACAACCCCAGCGAACCGCAGTACCAGGCCCACCTGGCCTGGGCGCGCTTCGAGGACCCGCGCGCGCGCAAGGAAGTGATCGTGCGCGAGACGCTCAAGATCCTGGAAGGCGTGCTCAAGGAGCGGCCGAAGTTCGTGCGCGGCTACTACTGGGTCGGGCAGCTCTGGAAGTTCCTCAACGAATCCCCCAAGGCCGAGCAGGCCTTCCGCCAGGCCGTGCAGATCGACGAGTCCTTCATCGAGGCCAGCCGCGAGCTGCGCCTCATCGAGATGCGCAGGAGCAAGTCGCCGGCCGGCAAGCACGGCGGCGGCAAGGCAGAGGCGGGCAAGGGCAAGTTCTGGAAGAAGTAGGGTGAGCGGGTTGCTGGAGGGCGGCAAAGATGTACACTCGGAGCGAAGAGACGAGCCATGAAGAAACCGATCCTTGGTTTCTGGGCAGGGGCAGCTTGGCTGCTCCTGCCCGCCTGCAGCCCTGATATGCAACCAGAATTCTTCTGCGCCCCGGACCAGACGGTTCCCTACCTCGAATCACCGGCCGAACTCCGAACTGACCCGCTGGTGCAGGCAGTTGACGCCTATGTGGCCTTCAGTGGTGAATGGAGCGGGCAATTACAGTGTCCTGTGGGATGTCCGAACTCGGGACCGGTTGAGATCTCGATTCAGACAGACACGACCGATCGGATGCTGATGGTGATTGGCCCCGACAAGTCACAGCCCGGAGAGGACTGTCACCACAGGGGGACTGTTTTGGCCGGTGGACAGATAGCCATGACGGGAGCCACGATCGGGGGACTCTCTGGCGAGACGGCGACCTTGGACGTGAAGATCGGAGGGGGAGCATTAGTCATCTTCAGTTTCGACGCCACGTACGATCCCGGGCTCGAAACCGTCGATGGACTGATAACTATCCAATCCGACCTTTCGTTCCAGGGGATCATCACTTTTGCCAAGCAGCCCAAGCGGAACTCCGATGGTTCATACACGCAAGAGGGATACGACTGTGGCTTGGAACTTGTGGCGCGGCTGTAGGGCGGGATCATGAGCACTCGATCAGTCTTGGCGGTTCTTCTCGGGGTCCTGGGGTCGTTGCCGGCTCTCGCGAAAGCGCAGGGGCCGCCCGTTACACCTATCGCCCGATTCGAGGCCGGGCTTGGACTAAGGTTCATGCCTGTTGGCTGGTTCGAGATGCCTGATTTCGCGAATCGCAGTTTCCGGGCCTATCCCGCGTTGGGTTTCTCGCCCTTCATTGACTATCGATTGAACCGCTATTTCAGCGTCGGGCTCTCGCCGGAAATCACCCTGAACGTCATTCCAAACCGGTCTGACTACCATGTGGGCGAGATGCTGCTCCTCGATGCCCGGCTGCAAGTGCGCTACCCCAGCGAAGGGCGTTTCGAGCCATACGCGATCGCCACCGGCGGCTATTCAGTCATCTGGCGAGCGGACACAAGCTCGGCCAGTGGGCCTGCCGTCGGCGGCACGTTCGGGCTGCGGGTGAAGTTCGCCGGAGGGCACGCCGTATTTGCGGAAGTCAGCTACCAGAAGGGGTTCCAGACCGCAGACGGCGGTGCCTACCGGCCGAGCTACGTCATCATCAGTGCCGGCTGGCAAGTAGGTTTCTAGGCGCCCAATTCCTGGCCTCGGGTCCTTGCTCCCGCGACAAGCGACGCGAAGGAGCTGACGTTCTCGGAACAACCCGGCCTTCCATGACTGAGCCGCTCATCCAATCGGGGCGTTCGGTGGCGGCTGCGGTCGTCTTCGTGGCCGTGGTCGACGGTGATCGCTCCGGCCACGGCCCCCCTTCGGGGACTTCGGGACCTAAACCAACCCCTGCCACACCCGCTCGCTACGCTCG
>PNBO01000215.1 GCA_003136095.1 Myxococcales bacterium | reverse complement strand
GCCCTCGCGGACTTGCCACTGCGTACTCGGCTGTCGGTCGCGATACAAGCCCCGGTGGCGTACCTCGGCAAGACCTTGTGGCCGTCGGAGCTGCGAGCCCTCTACTCGTACCCCATGCTGTCCGACCTGGCCTCGTGGTGGGAGGCCCACCAGGCGCTTGCCTCCCGGCTGCTCGCCTTGGCCCTCCTGGTCATCCTGTGCTGGGCGCTCAAGCGCTGGCGACGCCCGCTCGTGGTCGGGCTCTTGAGCTACCTCGTGATGCTTCTACCCGTGCTCGGCATCGTGCAGGTCGGGCCCCAGGCCATGGCGGAGCGCTACACCTATTTGCCCGGCATTGCCCTCGCGGTCCTCGCCGGCGCCGCTGTCGGATTTGTCTGGGACCGAGCGGCCGCCGCATCCCGCTTCTGGGTCGCGACGCTGGCAGTGCTCTTCGGGCTCGTCTCCACGAGCCTGTCCGGGCTCACCATCAAGCAGATCGGCGCGTGGCACGACAGCGAAAGCCTATGGACCCAGGTGCTCGCGTACGAGCCGGACAACATCGAGGCCCACAACAGCCGCGCCGACTACTACTACCAGCGCGGGAATCTCGGCCAAGCGCTCGCCGACTACACCGCCGCGCTCGCCGGCCAACCCGCCGTCAGCCCCGTCCACGCCAGCAAACGCCGCGCCGCCATCTTCAACGACCGGGCCGTCACCCTCGTCCAACTGGGCAGGCTCGACGCGGCCGTAGCCGACGAGAGCGAGGCCATCCGCCTGCGGCCCAACCAGGCCGACTACTACACCAACCGCGCGCGGATGTTTCTGCGCCTGGGGCGGACCGACGCTGCCAACGCCGACTGGCAACGGGCACAAGCGCTACGCGCGGACCAGTGACCGGCCGGCGCGCGTCGACGCGCTGGACGCGCCCCTCACTTCGCAGGCGCAAGCTCTTCGCGGGTCGGCAGCAGGACGATCTCGATGAGCGCGTTCTCGCCCGGCGTGAGACCGGACGGCCCGTCGTAGTTGGCGGGCCAGTGGCTCCGGTCTCCGCTTCCCCCGGCGATGAGCCGACTCTTTTCGACCCCCGCGGCCTCCATCGCCTCGACCAGCGCCGCCGCCTGCGCCGCGGCGAGCGCGCGGAGCGTGCGGAAGGGGGCCGGCGACGCCCCGGCCTTGGGATGGCCGAGCACCAGGTACTGCCTGCCCTTGCGCTTCTTGAGCGCGTCGGCGATGAGCTTCACGTCCGGGCGCGCGGCGGGCACCAGGGTGTCCTCCTCCTCTCCGAAGAAACACACGGCCTCGAACATGACCGAGTAGCGCCACTCGAGCTGGAACGTTCGCATCGCGGTCCCGCGGCACGCCCCGGCCATCTCCTCGAGCAGTTGCCCCGACTCTCCGAGACGCTGGTCGAACGTGGCGCCCGCGGAATCAGACGTCTCGGCTTGCCGGGAGGTCGCGCAGGCGAGCCATGAAGCCCCCAGCAGGCAGAGCGCAAGCGGGATCCGCGCCAGCTCCCGGGAAAACCGAACCGATTCTCTTCCTTCGCGCATGGTATCCGCCCTCCGCGCCGCGACTATTTCCGGCCACTATTGAGACCAGCGGCAATACTGCGCACGCTCGCGCGCGGCGCGACGCGAACCGACTGCGCGAGCAACTTGTTCATCAGGCCCGGAATGGCCACGACCCGGCCCGCGAGCATGGACCGGTAGGCGTGCTTGGCCACCCCCGCGGCGTCGGCGACACCGCGGCGGAAGAGCTTGGTCCGCGCGTTGCCGGCGACCTCGCCGAATTCGGTGGCGGTGGGGCCGGGGCAGGACGCGGTTGCGGTGACGCCGGTCCCGCGCAACTCGGTGGCGAGCGCCTCGGTGAAGCTCAACACGAAGGCCTTGCTCGCATAGTAGGTGGCCATGTACGGCCCGGGCACGAAACCCGCGATCGAGGCGACGTTCAGGATCTGGCCGCGCTTGCGCGCGAGCATTCCCGGCAAGCAAAGGTGGGTCAGCTCGACGAGCGCGCGCACGTTCACCTCGATCATCTCGAGCTGGCGGGAGCGATCCGTTTCGGCGAAGGGACCGACGCTGCCGAAACCGGCGTTGTTCATCAGGCACTCGAGCTCGATGCCCGCCGCCCGCACCTGAGCGAAGATGGCCTGGGGCGCGGCCGGCTGGCCCAGATCCGCCGCGATCACCATCACCGTCACACCGTGCGCCGCCCGCAACTCCGCCGCGATCTCCTCCAGGCGATCGCGTCGCCGCGCCACCAGCACGAGGTCGCGCTTGTCCTGCGCCGCCAGCTTGGCCAGCTCGCGCCCGATCCCGGCCGAAGCGCCGGTTAGGAGGGCGGTATGTCCTGGGTTCGCCATGCTTTTCCCCCTCCGTTCGACTATGCGGCCATCGCCTGCAAGCGCCGCTTTTCAATCCACTGGAGCCAGCCGTCGAGGCCTTCACGCCTGGTGCAGCTCGTCTGCACCACGGCCATCCCGGGATGGACCTGGCGGACGTTCGCGAGGGCCTCGTCGAGACGGAACGGCACGTAGGGCAGAAGATCGATCTTGTTGATGATGCACAGCTCGGAGACGGCGAAGATCGACGGATACTTGAGCGGCTTGTCCTCGCCCTCGGTCACGCTGAGCACGACGATCTTGGCGTGCTCGCCCAGATCGTAGCTGGTTGGGCACACGAGATTGCCCACATTCTCGACGAAAAGGATGTCGATGGCGGCGAGATCCCAGTCGGCGAGCGCCTTGATGAGCATGCTGGCGTCGAGGTGGCAGGTGCCGCCGGTGGTGATCTGCTTGACGGGAAAGCCGGCGCGGGCCAGGCGGCGCGCGTCGTTCTCGGTCTGGATGTCGCCGGTGAGCACCGCGACCTTGGCCGTCTTGGGCAGCGCCTCCAGCGTGCGTTCGAGGAGCGCGGTCTTGCCCGAGCCGGGCGAGCTGATGAGGTTCACGCAGAAGACCTTGTTCGTGCGGAAGCGCTCGCGCAGGCCGATGGCCAGCTTGTCGTTTTCGCTCAGGACCTTCTCTTCGACGGCTACGCGCATGGTGGATCCTCTAGTTCGACGAAGGTGACGTCGAGCTCGTTGCCCGCGATGCACTCGCTCGACGGGTTCTGGCACGCGGGGCAGGCGTAGGCGAACCCCTCGGGCTCGAACTCGGCCGCGCAGGCCACGCAGCGCAGCTTGCGTCGCGGCTGCTCGATCTCGAGGACCAGGCCCGCGAACGGGGTGTCCTTGCTCAGGGCCTCGATGCCGAAGACGAGCGCGTCCGGCTCCACGCCCGAGATCTCGCCGATGCGCAACCCGATCTTGGTCACGCGGCCGCCGCCGTTCCGTTCGCACGCGGCCTTGGCGCGATCGAGGATCGCCTGGGCGATGGCAAGCTCATGCATGGGGGGTGCGGGAAGTATGGCCGGCTTCTTTCTCGCCGGCATGGCCAGCTTCTTCGCCGATGGGATACGCGGCTGTCAACCATCCCGCCCACGATGCATGACCGGCGTTAGCCACGGGCGGTCGGGTTCGTAGCCATGGCCGTGCGAGGGCGCGAGCGAAGCGAGCGGGGGTGGCAGGGGTGGTGTAGGTCCCGAAGTCCCCGAAGGGGGGCGGCCCTGCTACTTCCCCGCCGCGGCCTTCACCTTCGGATGGTCGCGCCAAGCCGGCATCTGCGCCATATGGGCGAGCGTCTGTTTCCGCGCTTCGGCGGGGGAGAGAGCGGGCTTCTGGCGCGACATCCACTGCACCATGCGCTCGAAGCGCTCCTCGAACGGCTGCAGGTTGCCATTCTCGTCCGCGCAGTACTGGCAGTAACTGCCGCTCTCGATGGGCATCGCACAACTTTGGCATTGCTGATGGCTCATACTCTTCTCCTTGGTGGGCGGGCGCGCTTGCCGTGAGGAGGCGCCGGTGGTGAATCATCCGCTGGAGCGGGCCTGCGCGAGATCACCGACTGGGCGCGCCCCATGTGCCGCGCAGCCTCGGGTATCGTCAACGACCCGGCCAGCTCGAGATGATGCAGCACGGCCCAGCCCTGCGACGTCCAGGCAGACCGCTCGGCACCGCGACGGTGAAAGCGCAAGAACACGGCGCCGAACAACCCGACGAACGCCTGGCTTGCCTGCGTCGAGGCATCGGCGCCCGCCGTGGGGTACGTTGCCTCAGCGGCCATGGCCTTCGACTGTATCACGGCGCGGCGCCGCGCGATCCGACGGCAGGGCACGCCGCCGCTCTATGAGGTAGAAAACCGCATGCCCGACGTTGCCTCGCCCGCGCCCGCCGAGTTCGTCGTCGTCCTCATCACGGTGCCCGACGACGAGGTGGCTGGCCGTCTCGCGCACACGCTGGTGAGCGAGAAGCTCGCCGCGTGTGTGAATGTCTTGCCCTCTGTGCGCTCGGTCTACGCCTGGGAAGGCAAGATCTGTAACGAAGGCGAGCTCCTGTGCTTGGTCAAGACCCGGCGTGAGCTGTTTCCTGCCCTGCGCGAGCGTGTGTTAGCACTGCATCCCTATCAGGTGCCCGAAATCGTCGCCCTACCCCTCGTGGAGGGCAGCGACATGTACCTCGCCTGGCTGCGCGAAAGTACCCGGCCGGGCTGTCCCTAGTCGAGCACCAATGCGTCGAAATCGGTCAGGAGCTTGCGGCAAGCGTCGTAGACATCGGCGTCGCCGATCCGGGCTCCCGTCTTGGGACGCGCGAGCGCGAGCAACTCCTGGGTGGTGCGCATGAAATCGTCGGCGCCGCGGATGTTGCCAATACCCTGGTTGGCCCCGCGCACGTAGTCTTCCAGCGCTTGCACGTGTGCCTCCAGCTTGGCCGCTTGCGCCTCGCCGCCCCGCCCATTTGTCGAACCACTCCTACGGGCGCGGACCCACGCTGCCGCCGCCAGCGCCACCCGGCGCATGTGCCAGGCCGCCTTCTTGCCCTCGTCCTGCCCTATGCGCGCCAGCTCCTGCATCTGCCAAAAGGCGCGCTCGGCGAGGAACTCGGCGCGAAACCGGCTGGTCATCCGGCCCAAGGTTTCCGGCTTCTCCCCGCCTTGCGCAGCCGCCACGTAGGCTGCGGCGGCGGGCCGCAGCGCGAGGAACCTGGGCTCCCTGGGCGCGGCCCCGTCGAGCAAACGCTGGCAGGGCGCGAATTCCTCCCCGAGCGCGGCGGCACGGTTGCCGGCCTTCCCGGCCGCGGCGTTCACCTCAGCCGTCACGGCCAGGCAGGCCGCGTAATGGCCGAGCTGGGCGAAGGCCTCGACGATCTCCTCGGCTGGCCGCGGCTTCTCCGGATAGTCCACAGCCAACTCGGCCGGCAGCGGCTGCGGATCCGAGGGCGACGGCGCGGGCAGGGTGTGTCCCAAATGGACCACCAACTCCATGCCCGCGGACGCGGTGAAGGTGAACGTCCTGGTCAGGTGGCCGGGAGCCGCCACTTTCAGCGAATGCGCGCGGGGCGGCCCCGAGTCGAGCGGCAATTCGCGCGCGCTGACCGGGATGTGGTCGACGGTAATCTCGGCATTCTCGGGAGAGATACGCAGAAAGAATCTCTGCATCTCTTCGCGGGGCGGGGACGGCGCGGGGCTGGCGACTTGCCGCCGGTGGCCGCGAAACGCAAAGATGAAGGCCACCGCCACGACCAGCACGCCGCCCAGCAGCGCCAACCAGGGGACGCCGCGCCGAGCGCGCGGGCGCGCCGCCAGCGTGGCGCCCTTGTCGCGCGCCAGCGCCCGCGCCCGCGGCGACATGTCGAGCCTGAGCGGCGCGGGCTCGGCTGTCGGACGAGGCGGGGAAGGTGGGCGCGGGGCCAGCGATTCGTTTTCATCGCGGTCCAGAACGAGCGTCGTGCCGGTGCCCAGCGAAGCCGCGAACGGAGTCGCGCGTGGGCTGGCATTCGCTCCCACCGCTGGGGCATCGACCATGGTGTCCGGCTCCAAGGCGAAGGAATCCGGCAAAGCCGAAGCCGACACCGACGCGGGAGCGGCCTGGGCAGCGCTGCTCGAGATCAACTCGCGCATGGCCGCCGCGGTGGCAAACCGCTTCCGCACATCGCGTTCGAGAGCGCGCACGATGGCGGTCTCCAATGCAGCAGGGATCTCCGGGCGCACGGCGCGCGGCCGAGGATATTCGCCCTCGAGGACGTCGCGCAGGAGCCGTGAGACATCATCCCCCTTGAAGGGCGTGCCCCCGCACAGCATCTGGTAGAGGATCACGCCCGCCGAGTAGATGTCCGTGCGATGGTCGACGGTTTCGGCCGGGCCTCGGATCTGCTCGGGCGACATGTAGAGCGGGGTTCCCAGCGCCACGCCCGCCGCGCTCCCGTCAAGTTTCGCCGCCGGCTGCGGCGCCTGCGGCCCGAGCACCTTGGGGATTCCGAAGTCCATAAGCTTGATGAGATTGGGCCGCTCCTTGCCGCCGCCGACAAAGATGCTCTCGGGAGTCAGGTTGCGGTGAACGATGCCGTGCTGGTGCGCCGCCGAGAGCCCGCGTAGCACCTGGCCCATCACATCGACGGCGAGCGGGATGGGCAAACATCGCGACGGCTTCAGCCAGGAGGACAGCGGCGCCCCGTCGAGCAACTCCATCGCCAGGAAAAGCAGCCCCTGCTGGCTCCGCCCGCTATCGAAAACCTGGATAATGTGCTGATTGCCGATGGCGCCCGCCGCGCGCGCCTCGCGCTGGCAGCGCGCCGCGACTTGGCCGTCGCCGCTTGTGGCCTCGAACAAGGTCTTGACCGCCACCCGGCGGCCGAGGCTGGCGGCGACCGCCTCGTAGACCACGCCCGTGGCCTCGCGCCGAACCTCGCGCACGATCTGGTACTTGCCGTCCAGGGTCTCCCCGATTGCCGGCGCCAAGGGGCAAACCTCCATCATCGGCTCGCCTGTCGCGGCCGAAACGCTCACCTCCCGCGGATGCTGGCTACCGCAATAGGGACAGGACACCCCGCAAGGATATCAGGCCCCCGTTCGAGGAGGGCCCGAAACGCTACTTCGCCCGTTTCCCGGCGGATGGACCGCAGGTGGTCTGGTCGCAGTAGGCGCCGGCCAGGGTGGCGCTATCGTCGAGCAGCACCCAGTCATAGTGGATGAAGGAGCCGGTCGCCTTGAAATCGGTCTTGATGATCAGGCGGCTGCCGGGCCGGCAGACCTCGACGGTGACGTCGGGGGCACGCTCGAATTCCTGGCTCAACTCGGCCACCTTGCAGGCCTTCCAGTCGACGATGAATTCGTGCGGGTTCTGCTTGTCGCCCGTGTAGTTGACGATGGAGTACTTGCGGCCCTTGAGCTTGGGCGGCGCGGGTCGCCGCGGCGGTGGTGGTGGTTGGGCCGGGCCGGCGGCGGCGCCACAGGTGTACATCTGGCCTGGATTCGCCCCGCCGATGCACTGGCCGGTCAGCACGTTCTTGTACGTGCACCCACTGGCCCAGCACACCGCCGTGTTGCCCGCGAAATTCGCATCGCACTTGCCGGGCTCGGGCACGGGCCCGCGCGATCCCGCCACGTCCCGCCCCGGGCAGTCGCCCACGCCCATCGGCTGCCAGCCGCTGCTCGCCGGCGCGGGCGCCGCGGCCGCCACGCAGGTATACATCTGACCGGGATTCGCCCCGCCCGTGCACGCGGCCGTGGCCACGCTCTTGTACGTGCAACCGGTCGCCCAGCACACCGCCGTGTTGCCCGCGAAGCTCGCGTTGCACTTGCCCGCGTCCGGCTTGGCGCCGGCGCTGCCTGCTACGTCCCGCCCCGGGCAATCGCCCGTGCCCACGAGTTGCCAGGTTCCGCTCGCCGCGGGCGGTGGCGCCGCGGGCGGTGGCGCTACGGCCGCCGCGCATGTGTACATCTGACCGGGATTCGCCCCGCC
>PNBO01000231.1 GCA_003136095.1 Myxococcales bacterium | reverse complement strand
AGAGGGCGAGCAGCTCGCGGTCGGCCCGGGGCGGATCGCGAAGGCTGCCCAGCCGGGCGCGGAAATCCTCCTCGAGCCGGCTTTTCGCCTTGCCGGTGGGCGCGGCCAGGGCGATGGCCGCGGGCGAAACGCCCAGGCGCGCCAGGCTGCGCACGAGGAGGAGCGCGGTGGTGGTCTTGCCGGTGCCTGGCCCGCCCGAGATGACGCCCAACCGGCGGCCGAGCGCGACCACGACCGCGGCTTTCTGCTCGTCGCTGGGTGTGGGCGCGCCGAGGGCGGCCGCGGCATCGACCGCATGGTTCAACTGTGCTGGCGAGAAGGGGCCGCGCTCGAGGCGCGCGGCCAGACGGGCCGCCACGCGCCCCTCGCAGGCGTGTGCCCGCTGGGTGTAGAGGTACGTTCCGTCGAGCACGAGGGGCGTGCGACCGGTTTCATGGGCCTTGGCCAGGCCCACCAGCTCGGGTGCGCGCGCGAGCCGGGCGCGGTCGTCGTCATCGAGGGCGATGCGCGTGCTGCCGGCGGCCTGTGCGACCAGCAAGCGCCCGACCAGGAGGGCCAGGCCATCGCGCTCCGCCTCGGTCAGCCCCCGCGGCAGCCGCGCGAGCTGCCAGGCCAAAAAGGCGCCGCTCTCGTCGAGATCGCTGGCGCGCAACAGCTCGATGAGCCGGGCGGGAAATCCCGGCGCAGCGCCCATTGTCGCGGCGGCGGCGCCAAAGGGCGACATCGTTGAGTGCCCTTGCGGCCTCATCGCGCGAGCCCCCAGAACGGCTGGCCGAGCATCTCGGTTTCCCACGCCAAGATCGCATCCCAGGTGGGCGTGAAGCAGTGCATGCCTTCGCGTTCGCCACCCGGCCGCCGGCCGCGCAGGAAACAGAAGAGCACGGCGCCGAAGCGCCGGCCGTACTCGGCCGGGTCGGCGATGCCGCACAGGCGCAGGGCCGCGATGACGTAGAGGCGCGCTTGCACGTCGTAGTGCTCCTCGCAGTGGTGGGCCAGGGCGGCCGCCTCGTAACTCGGCAGCAGGTCGCTCTTCCAGTCGCAGACGTAGACGCGCCCCTCGTGCTCGAAGAGCAGATCGATGAAGCCCTTGACCGCGCCGCGTTCGATCTTCCAGGAGGGATCGAGGCTGCTTCCCGACGGCCGTGAGAGCAGCGGGTGGGCGGGCTCGGGCATGGGATACAGGAACTCGCTCTCGCGCAGGGCTGACTTCGCGGCCGCCAGCCCCGGGATCACGCTCTCGCCCAGACGAACCGGGGCCGTATACGCCGTGTGCACCAGGCGCGCGGCCGGCTCGATCTCGCTCGGCGGCCGGTCGTGCCGCCGTCGCAGTCGTTCGAGCAGCGCCGCGACCTCCGTCCGCGCGGACCAGGCGGGGAAGGCCGGCGCAGCGGCCAGGTCGGCNNGGATTCCACCGCTCGGCGGCTTCCTCGGCCGGGCGCAGGCCCGCGCGCGCGCGCTTGACCGCCGTGTAGGAGGTCACGAGGAATCCCTGCCGCCGCTGCCGGATCTCGTCGACCTCGGCGGGCACCGACGGGGCCGCGAGGAGAGCGGAGACGTCCTGGACCTGGCCGGGCGCCACCGGCGCGGCGCCACCTGCGTCGGGGACAGTGGCGTCGCAGTCCACGCGCCTCCGCGCGAACGCGGCCGCGGGCTGGCCAGCCACGATCTCGTCCAGGCGGCGATTCAGGCGCGCGTATGGACCCGCAAGCCGCGCGTAATGCGGCGGGTAGTGGGGCAGGTAGAGACGGTAGCGGGCGCGGGTCAGGGCCACGTAGAGCAGGCGGCAGCGTTCGTCGTGCTGCTCCGCCTCGAAACGGGTCTGGACGGGATCCGCGAGGGATCCGACCCAGGCTATCCGCGCGCTGCCCTCGTGGATCACCCTGACTTCGCGGCTCGACTGTTCGCCGGTGCCGCCATAGAGGAACACGATGTCGGCTTCGAGGCCCTTGGCCTTGTGCACGGTCAGGATCTGGACCGCGTCGCTGTCGGTTTCCAGACGTTGCAGGTCGCTGTCGCGGGCGGGTGGCGTCCCCGTGCCGTGAACGTAGCTCGCGAGCCGATCGACCAGCTCGGGCAACGAGGCATGCCTGCGCGCCCATTCCGCCTGCAAGAGCTCGAGGACATGCGTGAAGTTGGTGAGGCCGCGCTCGCCCGCGTTCGCGAAAAGCTCGCGGCGCAGGACGCCGGTGTCCTCGACCAGCGAGGCGAAGAGCGCGGGGATGTCGGTGGTCCGCGCCCGCGCCGCGAGATGCAGCATAAGTTGCGTGGGCCCGGCGGTCGCGCCCAGCTCCGCGGCGGCGGCGACCTCGGGCAGGTCCAACGCGAAAAACCGGGTGAGCAAGGCCCGGGCGCGCAGGCCACGATCCTCGGGCGCGCAGAGGGCGCGCAGGACGTCGAGTATCTCGCTCGCCTCGGGTGTCGCGAAGAGCTTGTCTTGCTTGTAGAAGGCATGGGGAATGCGCCCCTCGGCGAGGGCGCGGCCGATGGTCTGGCTGTCGTGGTTGGTGAAGGTCAGGATGAAGACATCGCGCGCCCGGACGCGCCGCTTCTGCTCGCCGTCGCGGAGGCGGAGGGGGCAGTCGTCGGCGAGGAGTGCGTGCAACTCGGCGACCATGGCGGCGGCCACGGCCGCGCGCGCATCGTCGGCTTTGAGCGATTTTCCCGTGGTCTCGAGGCCGAAAATTACCACGGGCGCGGCCGGCTTTCCGGACTCGCCGGTCAGCTTGCGTTGCGGGTGGCCGCACTGGACCGGCCGGTCGTAGACGATCCCGCTTGCGGGCCGGAAGAATTCCGCGCGCTGATCGAAGATGAGATTGGTGGCCGCGATGAGCTCCGCGGTGGAGCGGAAGTTGCGGTCCAGCACCAGGCTGGGCTTGCCGCCGGGCTGCAGCGCCCGGCGCGCCTCCAGATAGGTGAAGACGTTGGCGCCGCGAAAGCCGTAGATGGCCTGCTTGGGATCGCCGATCACCGTGAGCGCGTGATGGTCGCCGGCTGCCACGAAGATGCGGCGGAAGATCGACCACTGCGTCTCATCGGTGTCCTGGAACTCGTCGATGAGCGCGTGCTGGTAGCGGCGGCGCAAGCTCGCGGCCAGGGCGCGGCCGGCCGGGCCAGGGTCCGCCAGCGCTTGGTCGACGAGCTCGAGCATGTCCTCGAAGTCGAAGCGGCCGGCCGTGCGCTTGCCGCGGGCCGCGCGCTCTTGCACGATGGGCAGCAGCCTCTGCGCGGCCACCGCCTCCAGCGGCACGGCGGCTGCGGCCAGCTCGCGCAGTCGGCTTTCGAGCGCGGCGAGGGCGCGGTCCTGGCCCTGGCCCGCCAGCCGTTCGAGCACGTAGGCGATATCGGCGTGCTTCGGGTCGCGCGTCTCGACGATGAAACGCAGAGGGCTGCCCGCGCAGCCGGCCACGCTCTCGGAGAGCTTGGCCAGGTGCCGGACAACGGCGTTGATCGTGTTTCCGTTCACCTTCGCCGCTTTGAGCGCGCCTTTGAGCTTTTCGTCGCCAGATGCCACCGGCTGCCACGCGGCCAGGGCCGTGGCCAGGCGAGCCTCGTCGAATGCGGGGCGCAGCGCTTGGGCCTTTGCCTTGTCGCAAGCGAGCAGGAGCTGCTCTAGGCCGGCGACGGTCTCGCCGCTCGCCAACCACGCCTCGAGCAGCGCGGTGAGGCTGGGATCCGCCGCGACCCGTGTGCGCAGGACCTCGGCGAAGGCCTCGCCAAACGCCGTCTCCGCGCCGACCAGCTCCTCGTCGAAGAGACGGCCCTGGACGAAGGCGTGCTCGCGCAGCACGCGCTGGCAGAAGGCGTGGATGGTGAAGATGCCGATGCGATCGAAGGCGAGACGGGCGTCACCGAGGAGCTGGCGCGCGCGCTGGTCGATGACCCAGGCCGCGCCGGCGGGGGCGTTCGCCGCCGCGACCGCCTGGGGGTGGTCCGGCCGCAGCTCGGCCAGCTCGCCGATCAGCCGGCGCAGGCGCAGCACCAGCTCGGCCGTGGCCTTTTCCGTGAAGGTGACGACCAGAATCTGGTCGGCCGGGATGGCGTGGGTCAGGATGAGATCGACGAAGAGGTGCTCGAGTAGGTAGGTCTTGCCCGTGCCGGCCGAGGATTCCACCACGTTGTGGCCGGACCCGAGCTCGGACAGCGACGGCGGCCGCGGGTAGCGCAGCGGCGGGCTCATGTCCCCTTCTCCGCGGCCAGTCTGAAAAAGAGACCGAAGCGCTCCTCGATCATCCGCTCGGCCTCGGCGTCGGACGGCGGCGCGTAGCGCTCGGTCACGGCCGGCACCGGGCCACGCGTCGAGCTGAAGCCGACGTCGCGCCGGTCGTCCGCCTCGGAGAGCTTCCTGATCTCCTCGCTGACCTTGGTTCCGTTGCGGCGGCTGGCGAGAACGGCCTCATGTGGCAGGAGATAGGGATGCACGGCCGTGGGCACCCCATCGCTGTCGCGGCCACCAGTCACGAGGGCGGCGCACAGGCGGCGCAGGTATTCGCGGCTGTCCGCGGCCGAAAGCGGGCCGAAGTGCTGCGCGCGCTGCCCGGCAGAGCCCTTCGCCACGTGAAAGAGGGCGCTGGCAAAGCCGGGCCGGGCGGGTTCGTCGCCCGCGGCGGCCAGGGCCGCGTACTCGAGAAACGCGCCCAGGTCCTCCTTGCCCAGATCATCGGCGTCGACAACCTTGCGGGTCGTGAAGCAGAGCGCACGGTCGGCCGCGCCCTGCGCCCACAGCCCGGTTTCGCCCACGATGGTGACCGCGACCCGGCGCTCGGGCTCGCCCGCGCGCGCGGGGATGGTGACAGCGAAGCTCGGCGCCCGGCAAGGCACGACGGGCGCGTCCGCCGCCATCTCGGCGTTCGCCTCCCAGTTGGGTACGAAGCGAAAGGTGTGGCACCTGGCGCGGCCGTCTCCGAGAACCGCCGCCAGCGCCTCGCGCCAGCCACGCAGGATCGCTTTCTCCCCCGCCGCGCTGGCCTGGTGAAAGACTCCGGCCGGGCTGCGCCCCGCCAGCTCGGCGGTAAGCGCCTGGCGCGCGTGCGCGGCATCCACGTCCTGCCAGGCGGGCGTGCCCTGCGCGGCCAAAATGGCCTCCGTCATCGTCTTGCGCATGATGGACGAGAGCACCAACCGATCCAGGTCGAAGGGCTCGTCCTCGACGTCGGCCAGGCCCGCGTCGTCGTCCTCGCGCATCCCCAGGGCAAAGCGCGCGGAGGCCTGCAAGGGGTCATCGAGGAAGCGGCGCAGAGTGGCGAGCGTGATCTTGATGGTCGCGGCCGGCGGGGATGCTTGCCCGTGCCCGAGGGTAGACAAGCCGAGGACGCGGGCCAGCGGGGGCAAGAACGCGGCGGGCAGCGCGGCCAGACGCTTTCTGGCCGAGGTCGCGGCCGGCGCGCGCGCGGCCACGGCCTGGCCCAGTTCCTGCGCGCGACGTTCGACCGCCGCCGCCGGCAGGAATCGGCGTCGCTCCGCCTCGTCGTCGTAGCGGCGCAACGTCGGTCGAAGCTCGCGCGCGTCGCAGAACAGGCGCGCGAGCTCGGCCGCGCCGAGGTAACCGTCGCCGAGGATGGCGCGCAGCTCGAGGAGGGCCGCCGAGGCGGGCAGCTCGTCGCCCGTGATCTCGTCGCGGCTGACGTAGGAAAGCGTCAAGTGGTCGCGCGCCGAAAGCAGGGTTTCGAGGAGCATGTAGAGATCCTGCTCGCGCCCGTCGACGTCGCCCGGCAGGCGCTGGCCGGCGCGCAGGTCCAGCTCGTGGTGCCCCTGCGGTCGCGGGAAGGCGTCCTGGCCCAGGCCGAGGACGAACACGGCCCGGAAGGGGATCGCGCGCATGGGCACGAACGAGGCGACCGTCACGCCGCCCGCCAGGTAGTGGCCGCGTCCTCCCGGCAAGGCGGCGAGTGCGCGCTTGGCCAGCTCGGCGGCAACGCGGTACGAGACCGGGCTTGGGCCGAGGCCGGTCTCGGCCAGCTCGTCGAGCTCGGCGAGAAAACGCGCGACCACCGCCTGGCCGGCGCCGTCGTCTTCATCGAGGACGAGGTACGACCCGACCAGGCCGCGCAGGAAATCGAGCCACTCGCCGAGGGGGCGCTGTCGCGGCCCCGCGCGTCCCGAGGCAAGACCCGCGTCGGCGATGAGCGAGCGGGCGAGTAGCCCGAAACCGAGCGCGGCCTCGTCGTCGCTGTCGACGGGCGGGCCGGGCAGATAGGAGTCGCCACCCAAGGATAGCGGACTCGACGAGTCTGCATTGGCCTGGTCCACCACCGCGCCCAGGGCCAGGCGGGCCAGCCCCTGGTCCCAGGAGTAGAGATCGCGATGCAGATAGGCGGGATCGAAGTCCCCGCGGTCCGCGCCGCGCACGATGCCAAGCGCGGCCGCGAGCGCGCGCCAGCCCTCGGGCGTGGCCGAGGGAAACCTCGCCATCAGGCAGGGGTGGGTCAAAAGCGGCAGGAAGTCCCTGCGCGAGAAGGTCGAGAAGGGCAGCTCGATGAGCAGCGCGATGGCTAGGGCCACGCGATGGCTGCCCGCGGCCCCGGCATCGGCCACGTTGTGGGGCAGGTCGCAACTTTCGTGGAAGACGGCCGGGAGCTGTGCCAGGTAGAGGTCCTTGCTCTTCTCGGGCACGATGACCGCGACGTCGCACGCGCGCAGCGTGGGCTCCTTGCGCAGCAGGCTCCAGATCTCCGCGGCCACCACCTCCAGCTCGCGCCGCAGGGAAGGGCAGGGCAGGACGCGCAGGCTGGCATCCAGCTCGGCCGGCGCCCCGCCCGCGTCGGGTGCCCGCCGGTTGACGATGTCGGCCTGCAACCGATGGAGCAGCGTCGTTGCGTCGCCGGCGGGGAAATCCGGCGCGAAGGTCGCGCCTGCCACGCGCGCGAGCCGGCGCAGGTTCTCGCGGCCGGGCCGCGCCCACAGGGCCAACGCAGGGTGCAAGCCTTCCTCGGCGGCAAGCAGCTCGTCCCCTGCGCGTAGCTCGACCAGCTCCTCGCGGCAGGGATTGAGCGTGTAGACGTGGATCTCGGACTTGTGCGCGAGCTGCGCGAGCATGCGGTGGTACGCGGTCGCGATATAGGAAAGGCCGAACACGTGCACGGTCCCGCCGGCGTACGGGGTTGGCGAGCCACGCATGGCCTCGTCCCACAGCGCTGCCAGCGGCAGCCAGCGTGCGCCACGATCCTTTCCTTGCCGTTCCAGCCGCCCGCCCGCGCCGAAGATTTCGAGCCACAGGGCGCGCTGCCACATCTCGAGATTGGGCTCTCCCTCGCTTCCCCCGGTGTGCCACGCCGCGAGCATCTCGGCGCGCGAGCCGGCGTACTCGTCGAACAGCTGGGCCAGGGCCGCGGCCAGCTGGCAGCGTCGCCGGTCGACGGCATCCCGCTCCGCGCCCGCCGCGAGAAGGTAGCCGCGTACACGGGCGAGGTCGGCTCTGGCCAGCAGATTGTCGTCGTGCAGAAGCGCGAGCAGGTGACCCTCGTTCACCGTCGCGCCTGCCACGCGCGCGCCCGGCACCGCGCGCTCGGCCAGGCCGGTCAAGAACTTGCGCAGAAAGGTCGTCTCGAGGTTGGCGGCGATGCCCAGCCGCTCGGCCACGCCCAGGCGCAGATAGGTCTCGATGTTGCCGTTCGGTACCACCACCTGCACCGGCACGAAGGCGCCGCTTCGCTTGCGCTCTTCCGACAGCGCGTACACCAACGCATCCAGCAGCACCTCGGTGCGATGGGACGTGTGGATGCGCAGCACGCACGCAGGATACCGCGCCTGGCTGATACGAGTTTCGAGTATCCGATCCCGGTCGAAAAACCGCTCGCGACCTGCCACAATTCGCGCGTCATCCCGTACAGGCAGTCCTCCCTTTGATGAACGATTCTTCCGACCCCCCCTCAAGCAGGAGGCTCTTCACCTATTTCGTGCCCCTGGCGCTGCAAGCGGCGTCGCAGAGCCTGAGCTATCCGCTCATCGCCATGGTGGCCTCGCACGGGCCGGGCGGCGCACTGAACCTGGCCGGGGTCGCGCAGGCCAACCTCATCATGTTCATGGTCGGCACGCTGGGCGCCGGCCTGGTCACGGCGGGCATGGTGTTCGCGCGCACGCGGCAGGGCTACGCCCACTTCGTCGCGATCAACAATCTCCTGTCGCTCGCGACGGCGCTGATTCAGGCGGCCATCTGCATTCCGGCGGCCGGGCACCTGGTTTTCGGCACCCTGCTCGGTCTGCCCGCGTCGATCGAAACCCCGGCGGCGCAGGCCTTTCCCCTCACCATCCTGCTCAATGTTCTGTTCTACGCCCGCAACCCCTATCAAGTCCTGCTCTACAACAACGGCGCCTCCGTCCGCGCCAGCACCCCGACCTTCGCGCGCATCGCCCTGACCCTGGCCATGGCGCCGGGCTTCTGCAGCGTGGGGCTGGTGGGCCCCCGCTGGGCCATGGTCTGCCAGGCCATCCCGGTGGGCCTCGAAACCCTGCTCTCGTGGTGGTACTGCCGCCCCTTTGCCGCGGCCCTGCCCGAGGATGTCGCCCCCGCGCCGAGCGGGCGCCAGATCCTGCTCTTCACCCTGCCGCTCTCGCTCGGCGGTTTTCTCATGACCTTGTCGGGCATGGTTTTGGGCGGGGTAATCGCGCGGGCGGCGGAGCCCGAGCGCATGCTGCCCGTGTACTACCTCGCCGTCGGTCTGGCCAACCCGGCGGCCTACGCCGCCAGCCGCGTGCAGAACGTGGTCATCGCCTTCCCGCCGCGTTCGCGTGACGACACGCAGGTGCTGCGCTTTTCCGCCGTGGCCGGTGGGCTGCTATCGCTCATTCCCCTGGTTTTTCTCTTGCCGGGCCTGGCGCACTGGTACTACGTGAGCGTGCAGCGGCTGCCGCCCGCGGATCTTTCGCTGGTCTACACCACGGCCCTGCTCTTCCTCGGGTATCCCGTCACGGTCGCGCTGCGCTGCCATCGCGAGGGACTAGCCGCGCTCGCGCACCGCACGCCGACCATCCTGGCGGGCGACATCGCCTACGTGGCCGCGCTGGCCGTGGCCGCATCTTCGTGTCTCGCTCTGAAGATGCCTGGCAACATCATCGGCCCGCTGGTCGTGGGCACGAGCCACCTCGCCAGCCTCGGCATCCTGGTGCTCTTGCTGCGCGAGCCGAAGGCCGATGGCGGACCGCCCGTCGCGCCGGTGGTGGGTCAGGAAGGGTAGCTCTGCCACCTTCGACTCGCCCAATCACCCTCGCTGGCGTATGCTAGGAAAACCACCTCAGTAGAAGGAAGCGAGATGCAGATAGCAGAGCGGACCGTCGTCACCATCCACTACACGTTGACCGACTCCAAGGGCGAGATCCTCGACTCGTCCGAGGGACCGGAAGGCGCCGAGCCCCTGGCCTACGTCCACGGGCAGGCCATGATCGTGCCGGGTCTCGAAGCGGCGCTGGCCGGCAAGTCGGAGGGCGACCACCTCAAGGTCACCGTCGATCCCGACGGTGGCTACGGCCAGCGGCACGAGGCCCTGGTGCAGAAGGTTTCACGGGACGAGTTTCCCGACGGCGACGTCGAGGTGGGCATGCGTTTTCGCAGCCACGGTCCCGGCGGCGCGCGGGTTCTGACGGTGGTGGCCACCGACGAGGACACCATCACCCTCGACGGCAACCACCCCCTGGCCGGCGCCACCCTGAACTTCGACGTGAAGGTGGTGTCCGTGCGCGAGGCCACCGAGAAAGATCTGCGCGGCCACGGCGACCACGAGTGCTCGGGCTGCCACGGCTGCGGCGACCACTAGAGCTTCGCCGGCTCGTCGTGGCTGGGCCTGGCTTCCGTTCTCGACGGCGCGTGCTTCTTCGGCGTGGGCGCCGGCGCCTTCGCCGTGGCTTCAAGTACGACGCTGAGATTGCTGTCCGAGGCCAGCGAGACTTCACGGGTGGCGGCCATGAAGCCGTCCTTGTCGATCCGCAAGAGCAGGGGCTCGGCCGTGGCTTGCAGCTCGATGGTCTCGGGAGTGGTGCCCAGCACGACCCCGTCACGGACGCGCAGCACGCGCGCCCCCGCCGGCGTGCTCTCGAGCCGCACGCGCACCGTCGTGGGGGCTGGCGCGGGCGGCGGGGGCGCGGGCGGTGGCGCCGGGCGCACGGCTGGGGTCGGCGGCGCGGGTGGGTTGCGCAGGGCCACGGCCGCCACGGTCGCCGCCACGACCACCGCGGCGCCGATGCCGACGACCAGCCACGGCTTCTTGGCGACCCTGATGGTGGTGCCAGGGATCGCCTCCCGCACCATGCCTCCGGGCGTGAGGGTGGTCGGCGGGACAGTCTTCGGCTTGGCTTGACCCGTCTGCGCCGCCAGCGTCTGACCGCCCCCGAACGGATCCGTGCTGCCGACTTTGTGCTCAGGCGACACGACGTTGGGCAGTCGGCCCGCCGCCGCGAGCGCCGCGCGCACCTCGGCCATCGACTGGAGGCGCTCCTCGGGCCTCTTGGCCAGCATGCGCAGGATCACCTGCTCGGTCTCGGGCGTCACCTGGGGCGCGAGCTCGCGCAGCGAGGGCGGGGGCTCGTGCAGGTGCATGCTGAGGAGCTCGCCGAAACCCTCGGAGACGAAGGGTGGCCGGCCCGCCAGCAGCTCGAAGAGGATGACGCCGAGCGAGTAGACGTCGGAGCGGTGGTCGACTTCCCGGGTCCCCAGGCACTGCTCGGGCGACATGTAGATGGGCGTGCCCATCAAGGTACCGGTGCGGGTCTTGAGCGAATCGCCCGCCAGCTTGTGCAGCTTGGCGATGCCGAAGTCGAGGATCTTCACGCGCTCGCGGCCGACGTCGGTCGGCTCGGGGATGATGAAGAGGTTGTCGGGCTTGAGATCGCGGTGGGTGATGCCCTTGGCGTGCGCGGCGCCCAGCCCGAGCGCGGTCTGCATGGCGATCTCGATGGCGCTCTTCTCGTCGAGGCGCGATAGCCGCTTGATGCGCGCCGAGAGCGCCTCGCCCTCGAGCAGCTCCATCACCAGGTAGGACGCGCCCCGCGGGGTGGTGCCGGAATCGAGCACCTCGATGATGTTGGGATGGCGGATGGCGTTGGCCGCGCGCGCCTCGTTCAAGAAGCGCGTGAGGAGCTGCGGATCGTGATCCATCTCGGAGCGCAGCACCTTGACGGCCACCTTGCGGCCGATGCCCGGGTGCTCGGCCAGGTACACGGCGCCCATGCCGCCCTCACCGAGGAGCGAAATTGCCTGATAGTTGCCGTAGCGTTCGCCGATCACGCGGGCGCCAGTCTAGCCCCTTTTCCGTTGGAGTGCAGCGCCTGGTCGGGCACCGTGACCCCGCAACAAGCGCAGCGACGTCGCGGAAGGCGACAGAAAGAGACTCCTTTCCACGACGGATGCTCACACCCAATCGGAGCGATGCATGGTGGTCGTGGTCGTAGACGTCGTCGTGGTCGTGGCCCTGGCCGTGGCCGACGAAGATCACTTAGGCCACGGCCACATGTACGGCCACGACCTTCTGCGGCCATGGCGGGATCAGGGCGTTTCATGGACCATTTCTCGGGTGGACTGCGGCTGCTATGTGTAGGACTTTGCCGACCGGGAGGATCTCACCGATGAGAACACGACAATGGACGAGGACTCTGGCGCTGGTTTCGACGCTGACTGTAGCTCTTTGGGGTTGCGGCAAATCTGGCTCAGGCGGCAGCGGCGCGGGGGGAACGGCTAGCACCGGGGGAACGGCTAGTACCGGGGGAACGGCCAACACCGGGGGAACGACGAGCCCCGCGGGTGGCTCGGGCGGCGCCGGAGGAATCACTGGATCAGTCGGGACCGGCGGAGACTGCACGGTCGGGACGTGGCCGACAGCCGATCCATCGGCCGCCGGACCGTTCGCTACGGTTATCGAAAACCCCATCGGCCCGACGGCGGGCGTGGGTGTCGACGGCGGTGCCGCGCCGCAGTTCACCCTGTTCCGGCCCAAGGATCTGGCGCAGGGCGGGCTTTGCCATCCGCTGATCACCTGGGGCAACGGCACGGGTTCCACTCCGACCATGTACAAGGTTCTCCTCAACAACCTGGCCTCGCATGGCTTCGTCGTGATTGGATCGAACAGCCCGAACGTCGGCCAAGGGAATCCGGCGCCGATGATCGTGGGCGTGACCTGGGTGTTGCAACAGAACGACGACTCGACGAGCGAGCTGTACCACCGCATCGAAACGACCCACATCGGCGCGACCGGCCACTCGCAGGGTGCCTTCGCCACCAGCCAGGCGGCGACGGACAGTCACATCACGACCAGTGTGCCGATTTGCGGGGCAATGACCGAGAAGAACCTGCACGGACCGGCGATGTTCTTCTGCGGCGGGCAAGACACGCTCGTGGGATGCAGCGGCGCGCAGAACGCGCTCACCGCCGTCACCACCCTGCCGGCCATGTTTGCGGAGTACGTGAGCGCCGATCACGGCAGTTGGATGAGCTTCATGGGTAGCAAGCCCAGCCCCGTCGAGACGGCAATCACCGCCTGGATGCGCGTGCATCTCATGGGCGATGACTCGCTTCGGTCGTGGTTCTACGGGGCATCGTGCAAGCTCTGCACGGACAGCGCCTGGATCATCACCCAGAAGAACATGGACCAATAGGGCGGGGAACTAGGCGTCCCTACGCAGGGTACACTGGACCTACGCGCCGACTTTCACCACGGACGGCTACGGCAACGCTTTGCCGCCGCGCTGGTACTTGACCACGGCGGCTTCGTGCTCGGCGATGGTGGCCGAGAACTGGTGGGTGCCGTCGTTCTTGGCCACGAAGTACAGGTAGTTCGTGCCGTCGGGCCGCAGCACGGCAAGGAGGGCGGCGCGGCCGGGGTTGGCGATGGGGCCGGGCGGCAGACCTGGGTGCGCGTAGGTGTTGTAGGGGTTCGCGGTATCGTCGAGGTGGATACGGTGGATGCGGCCGTCCCATTTTTGGCAGGCCGGCGACGCGGCCCCGAGGAACGTCGGCGCCACCGTGCAGCCGTAGGTGATTGTCGGATCGGTCTGCAGGAGCTTGGGCCGAAAGCTCGACTTGACCAGGCGGTTGATGAAGACCTGCGCGATGCGCGGCCGCTCCTGCGGCTGTCCAGTTTCCTTCTCGACGATGGAGGCCAGCGTGACGATGCTGGCGTCGTCGAATTTCAGCTTGGTCCGCAGGTAGTTGGCGCCGGTGGGATTGGCCGCGCGCAGCTCGTCGAAGATCTGCCGGTGGTGCCGCACCAGCGCGGCCAGCACACGGCCTGGCTGCGAGTGCGGCGCGAACTTGTAGGTGTCGGGGAAGAGGTAGCCTTCCAGGGCGCGGCCGGGTACATCGAGGCTCTTGACGAAGAGGGGGTCCACGGCCTGGGCCAAGAGCTCGGCCTTGCCCGCGATCCCGGCCGCGTCGAGGATCTCGGCCACCTCGATCATGTTCTTGCCCTCGGGAATGGTGACGGCGATCAGCTCGTCGGCCACGCCCTTGACGATGAGCTCCGCGAGCTGGCGGGGCGTGGCGGGCGCTTCGATCTTGTAGTGGCCGGGGCGGAAGCGGCTGGCGGCGCCGCGCTGGCCGGCGTAGAGGCGGAAAAAGGCGGGGCGCTCGATGAGCCCGGCCTCGGCCAGGAGCTGCGACACCTTCTGCGCGCCGGCGCCGCGCGGGATCTCGACCTCGACGGTCCCGCGCGCTGATCCGGTCGCGCGGTCGGGATAGCCCATCACCCGGTGGGCCACCACCGCCACGCAGAGCAGGCCGAGCACGACGGTGAGCAGGAAGACGCGGAAGGCGCGGCGGCGAGGGCTGGTCATGGCTTCTCCTTGCCCGGGGCCTGCTGGTCGAGCCAGCGTTGCAGGATGACGGCGGCGGCGAGCTTGTCGACCACCTGCTTGCGCCGCGCGCGCGACACGTCCGCGGCCAAGAGTACCGCCTCGGCCTCGACGGTGCTGAAGCTTTCGTCGACCAGCTCGACCGGCAGTTGGAGGGTGGCGGCCAGCTTGCCGGCGAAGTCGCGCGCGCGCCGCGCGGCGGGGCCTTCCGCGCCCTCGGGGTCGAGCGGCAGGCCGAGGACGATGCGGTCCGCGCCCACGTCGCGCACGACCGCGGCGATGGCTTCGATATCCCGCACGCCGCCATGGCGGGCCAGGGTTTCGCGCGGTTGCGCCGTCAGACCGAGGCCGTCCGTCGCCGCGATGCCGATGCGGCGGGAACCCAAGTCGATGCCAAGTACCCTGGCCATGAAAGGTGCCTAGTCTAGTGGACCGTGTTCAAAAAGTCCTCCGCGTCGCTGGGCGGCCGGCGCAGGGCCGTATGCGGCGTCGCCGCTCGCTCGAATACCTCCAGTATTCCGCGCTTCGCCGCTCCTTGCATCCGTCCCCGCGGCGCTCCGCCCAGCTCGGTCCGGACTTCTTGAACACGCTCTTCCCGGAGTTGGGGTACAACTTCCACATGTCCGACCAACCCAAGATCCCCCCGAACGCCCCGCAGCTTCAGATCGAGCTCGACGAGGCCACGGCCCAAGGGGCGTACTCGAACCTGGTCTTCTTGAACCACAACGACGCCGAATTCACCTTCGACTTCGTCTACGTGCAGCCGGGCGGCCCGCGCGCCCGCGTCCGCTCGCGGATCATCGTCTCCCCGCGCCACGCCAAGCGCTTCCTGCGCGCGCTGGAAACCAACATCGCGCGCTACGAGCAAATCTTCGGAAAAATCGAAGAGGGCCCGCCCACCGATCCCTCGACGGTCAGCTAGCTGACCGCGCCTTCGAGGGCCGTGAGCGATCCCGCGCGCGTGTCGAGCTCGGCGCGGACGCCGTAGGGGAGGGCGCGGTTGCGGTCGCCGTGGCCGATGCGGGCGCCGAGGGCGACGGGGATGGCGAGGCGGCCAAGGCGTTCGCGCACGACTTCGATGGCAGAGGGGGAGGCCACGCGCGAATCGGCGGGCTCCGTGCAGGCCACGAGATCGCCGACCACGACCCCGGCGATGCGCGCGAAGACGCCAGCGAGCTCGAGGTGGCAAAGCAGGCGATCGACGCGATAGGGCCGCTCGCCGACCTCCTCGAGGAAGAGGATGGCGCCGTCAAGGTCGGGCAAAAGCTGCGTGCCGAGCAGGCGCGAAAAGACCTCCAGGTTGCCGCCCAGGAGCGGGCCCGTGGCGCTTCCGGGCCGGAGCGTTGCGAGGCCGTCGAGCAGCAGCCCCGGCTCGGGCGATTCCAGGAGCGAGAAGAGAGCGGCATGATCGCTCTCGGGCAACCGGCCGAGCTGGGTAACGACCGGACCGTGAATCGCTGCGACACCGGCCCGCGCGGCGGCCGCGAGCAGCACGGTCCCGTCGGAGAACCCGACGATGGGCTTTCCATGCTGGCGCAGAAGATCGGGATCGATCCGGCTCGCGATGCGCAGCAGGCCGTGGCCGCCGCGGCCCATGAACACGGCGCGGGCTTCGGGATCGCGCAAGGCTTGGTGCAGGCTGGCCAGCCTCTGCTCGTCGGAGCCGGCCAAAAATCCCTCGGCGGCGAAGAGAGTGGCGGCATCGTGGCGCAAGCGATAGCGTGCGGAAAGGACCGCGGCGCCGACGGCAAAGGCCGCAGGGAAGACCGGCCCCGAGGGGGCCACCACGGCCACCACGTCGCCGGGCGCAAGGCGCGGAGGACGAATCGGCGCGCGCAAGACGCTCAAGAGCGCTGGTGCCGGCGCCGCTTCGTCTTGCGCCGTCCACTCGGGCCGGCGATGGGACGTGCAACCGGCATGTCACTGGTCGCGGGCGCTTTGTCGGCCGCCGTCGAGTCGCCATTCTCGTTCGAGGTTTCCTCGGAGGCTTCGGCCGGCGCACCGTTCGTCGCATCGCTCGCCGCCTCGGCCGGTGCCTCTTGGGTTACTTCGACGACGGCTGCCGCGGGCGCGGCTGCCGCAACCGTCACGGGAGGCGGCGTGTCGGTGATGATGATATCCAGCTCGTTGGACGCGGCTGCGTCGGCGGCAGCGGCTGCCGCCGACTCGAGGGTCGAGTCGGCTGCCTTCTCGAGCGCGCCGGTGAGCGACGAGCCCACGGCGACCGGAACGGCTTCGGGAATGGCAGCGGTCTCGGGAGCAGCGACGGGGGGGGCCTTGGCGGACTCGGCCTGCATGAGCGCGAGGTCGACCTCGACGGTCGGGGTGGGCGTGCCCGGCTTCGCCACCGCCTTGACGTGCACCGGGGCGGGCGTGGGGATCCAGTCGGGCGAGACCTCCTCGGCCTCGCCGATCAGACGCACCTGCATGCCGGCGATGGACGGGTCGGCGGATTCGAGGGAGCGGAGAACGCGCGCCGGTGTCTCGCGCTCGCCCGAGCGCAGGCGCACGACCGTGCCCACGGGCATGGGATCCTTGCCGGGGAGGAAGAACGTGGAGTCTCCCTCGGCGTCGCGCATCTCTGGCGCGCGGCCGATGACCACACCTGCGTAGCGGATTTCGAGTGGTGCTTGCATGAGATTCCGGATCTTACAGGCGCACTCCCGGCGCTGGCAACCGTGTACCTCACCCCACCTTCTCGCGATAGCCGCATCAAGTCGTGGGCGTTACCGGGGTTTCCCTTCTTCTGGGGGTGGGGTGCGCCGTTCTGCCACGATCAGGTAGCCTTGCCCGGCGTAGCACGGCCGCACCGGTCGCGGCTCCGCGCCCGCGTCCCGCAGCAGCGCGACCAGGCCGTCCTCGTGCCAGCGCTGCCGGGCGCGTGGCGCGCGGGCCAGAAGCGCGCTCTGGGCGACGAGCAGCAGGTTGAGCAGCCCGGCGAAGAGGAGCACGGGCAAGCCGAGCAGCGCGCGGGCGAGGGCCCAGCTCTTCTGGCCGCGGAGGTGCCGCCACACGATGACGTGGGCGCGAAAGGAGAAGCGCGGCGTGGTGTGCACCATGCGCCCGCCGGGGCGCAGCCCCGCCGTCATGTGCGCGAGGGTTGCTTGCGGATCCGGAAGGGTCCAGATCACGTTCACGCTCGCGATGCGGTCAAAACCCGCCGCGTCGGCGGCCAGGCTTCCGTCGATGTCTCGCTCGACGAAGGTGAAGGATCCCGGCCAGGCCCGTCGCGCCCGCGCCCGCGCCAGCATCGCGGATGAGTGATCCACGCCCACGAGCTCGATGTCCGGGCACGCCATGGCGAGCCGCTCGGCCAGCACGCCGGTACCGCAGCCGGCGTCGAGCACGCGCATGCCCGGCGCTACCTCGAGCGCCTCCACCACCTGGTCGAGCATCTCCTGGTAGGGCAGAAGCCGGGTGACGGCGTCGTAGCAGAGCGCGTAGAGATTCCAGAGCAACTTGGGCATGGAGGATCGCCGTTCGACACGACTCTACCACCGCTCGCGCTGGCCTCGCAGCCGGACGGCCGGGCTGTTTGGGCAGCAGGTCGCCGATGGGCGCGTACCAGCGGTCGCCCATCAGCTCGTAACCCCTAGGGTGCTTGTTTGGTCTATGCGTGTCCACACGGGAGCCCAAAGGCTCACCGGCTGGCGCGCCAAGACCACGGGTGGCCGGCGGGGTCACGACGTGATTGAAGTCCCAGCGACAAGGGCGCTAGGCTATAGGGTCTAGATGGTCATGCGAACCTGCCCACCCGTGCTGTTGGCTGCCTCCCTGTTGCTGGGCGGCGGGTGCGGAGGCTCGGTCGAGCCGATCGAGGTCGGGCCGCTATGCCCCGGGCAACCGCTGCGGGGGCCGGACCAGTACGTCAATGAGCCCCTCGTCCAGCTCATCGACGACTTCGAATCCGGCGACCGCCACCTTGCGCTCGAAGGCGGCCGCGACGGCTACTGGGTGCTTGGCACCGACTTCTCTTCGGGGAAACTCATTGACGAGGTATCCATGCAGTGCACGGGCCGAGATCTGTGGGCGGGACACTTCGCGGCCCGGGGGTTCACGAGCTGGGGTAACAACTGGACCGGCGTGTTTCGCGCCACGACCGGCAACTCTGCGACACCGTACGACGGCCGCGCCTACGGTGGCATCTCCTTCTGGGCGGCCTTCGGCGGCGACAACGGCCCCGACTTTGCCGTGCCGTTCGGCGTGACCACCATGGACAACGCGTGGAATGGTGGGATTTGCACCACCGCTTGCCAGGATTTCTACGGCACCACCGTCGCTCTGACGCACGACTGGCGTCGGTACGAGATCCGCTTCGATACTCTGGCGCAAGGCGGGTGGGGCAGTCCCCAGGTGCCCATGCGGCTGGATCAGCTGGTGGGATTCATCATCTGGCCACGACAGCAGTTCGACATCTGGATCGACGACCTGCGTTTCGAGCTGTAGACCGAGGTTGGCCGGCTATTCCCATTCCGCACCGAAGCTCAGGAAGCCCGCCAGCAGTACCGAGCCCCAGCTCCCGGCCTGGTTGCCAGCAAAGCGAATCGTGACGCTTTGGAAGGTGGTGCCCGCCACTGTAGTGAGAGCGAGCCTGGCCCAACTCGACAGCCGCACTCCACCTTCGACGCGCGCGTAGCCGTGTCCAACCAGCGTGCTTGCCGAGGTCCCTACCAAGGCTGCGTTACTCTCGCCAGCGGTTCTGAGATAGAGCATGCCGCCCCCGATGCCGGTAGTCAGGACCCACTTCGATTCCTTGGCGGGGAGGGTGGCAAAGATCTCGGCACCCAGCGTGTAGGCGCCCACCAGCGCGCTGCCTTCTACGCCTGAAAGCGACCCGCGCAGAATCGGCCAGCTACCGTCGAGCGCCACCCCGAATCCACGTTGCCACCTCCGCTGGAGCGAGAGCCATTCCTGAAAGGAGGCGCTGACACCGCCGGAGCTGTAGTACGGGCCAAAGCCCGCGACGATAGCGCTCTCGGAAGAAGCACGCGCGGGTTGCACGACCGCGGGAGGTGGGTCCGGCGGTCGGACCACGGGCGGCGGTGCTGGCCGAGGCTTGCTGGTCTGCGGAAAAAGACTGGTCCGGAGGATCTCCGAGGTTTGCAGGGCGATCAAGGTCTGGTCCGGTCCCTGCGGTCGCTCGTCGACGATCAGTTGGCGCGCCAGCGTCCGGCCGGTCGTCACATCCGCCATCCACACCTCGACCCCCTTGCGCGAAACCAGCACGCGAATGGCCGCGACCGCGTGTTGCGCGCGCGCGTCCGCCTCGAGAGGGCCAACCGGGCCGCGGGTCACCACGCTCAAGCCGAGCGCGACAACCTCCGCCCGGATACGCTCGATGAAGGGATCGTTCGGCCGGTCGACCACCAGCAGAACCCGGAGGTCCGCGGGGTTCTCGACGGGCGCGGCCACCGCCGAGCCCACGATGGCGAGACACAACCCGGCGGCGCAGGCCAGGACATGCCTGACCCCACCCGGGCCATCGCTCGGTCGTTGAAGAAATCCGCGGTTCACTTCGACAGAATGCCTCGCGCCTCCGAAGCGTATGGCCCTTCGGGGAATCGGCGCAAGTACTGTTCTGCATCCGTGCGGGAACCGGTCTGGTCACCCGCGCGCAGTCTGGCCTCCATGAGACGGCCGACCGAGTCGCCCATGAGCGGCCCGCTCGGCTGTTCGCGCAGGTAGGTGGCGAACCAGCCCACCGCCTCCGCATACGCGTGTTTCTGTTCGAAGGCGATGCGGCCCAAGGTGAAGGCCGCAATGGACGCCTCGGCCGACGAGGGGAAACGCTGCCGCAAGACGCGCAGGGCGGTCACGGCCCGGGCGGTGCTCCCGAAGAGCCGGGCGGCATCGGCCAAAGCGAGCAATTCCTTCGCGGTCGCGGTCTGGCAGACCCGAGTGAAATTGGCACGCTCGGCCGCGCGCAGCCCCTCTTGCAGGCGTCCGGTCGCCAGCAGATCGCGCCACATCGAAGCATCACGCGAGGGCCTGCCCGACGGAGCGGCGAGCTCGGCGCTGCCTCGTTGGGCTGGCGTCTCGGGTGAGAGATCCGCCATCCGCACTGGCGGCGCTGGCTTGGCCAGGCAAGACAGATCGAGCTGGGCTCCCGCCGCCACGGGCGTCGGGCCGTCGAGGCAAGCCCCCGAAACGACGACCCGTCCTTCCCGCATCGCGATGCCGAACGACTGGTCGAGCGCGCGGTAGGACAGCTTGAATTTGGTTCCCGTGACCAGGACGGAGAATGGTCCGGCTTCGAAATCCCATTGCTTCTTGCCGACTCTCGCGGGAGCGATGCTCACGTCCACCGTGCCGTCCTCGACCAGGACGCGTGCGCCTTTCGGGTCGGTGGCGAGCACGCGCAGCCGCCCGCCTCCGGCAAGCACGAGCGAGCTTCCCTCGGAGAAGCGGAGAGGCGTCGGCGTGGTGCCCATGGCGCTGATGAGATCGCCCGGCTGGCCGCGAGAGCCCGATGCGCCAACCTGGAAGGTGACCGGAAGGCGCGTCCACGTCCAGAGCGCGATGGCTCCTGCGGCCGTCGCCCCGGCGAGCAGCAAGAATCGCCAGCCGCGCGCGGGCGCCCGGCGAGGCCAGTTCGCGGCCGCCGCGTTGCGCGCGGCGACCTGCTGGAGGAACCCGGCGCGCGCCAGGCGGATCTCCGCGGATGCCGACGTCTCGGCCGCGAGCGCCTCATGGACCGCGGCCCCCAATTCCGCTAGCTTTGCGTCTGGACGTTCCATCTCGTCCCTTCCTCCAGCAAATGTGCGAGGGTTGGCCGTCTGCGGGCCGCTTCCAGAAACCGCTTCTCGGCGCGGGCCAACCGTCGTTTGAATGTGGCGAGCGACGTTTCACAGGTTTCCGCCGCGTCGGGCAGGGTCATGCCGTCGACGAAGCGGAAGATGAAGGCCATGCGTTCGTCGACCGGCATCTGGTCAAGCACATCATAGACCTCACGAAGCGCAAGGCGGGCTTCGGAGGAAGGCTGGTGCAGATGACCGGGTTGCGTCCGCTCCGGCGAAAACATGCGCAGCCAGCTTCGCCGCGTGCGCAGCCGGATCTGCTCGCGGGCAACGAAGATCGCGATGGTGGTGAGCCAACTTCGCACCCGTTCGGTGTCGCGCAGCTTGCCAATCCGATCGAGCGCGCGAATGAAGACCTCCTGCAGAAGGTCGGGGACGTCCTCGTCCGCTCCCAACGTCGAGCGCAGAGCGCGATATACGTGGGCGGCATGCTGATCGTAGAAGACGGCGGCCGCGCCGGGGTGGCCGGCGCGCAGTGCTTGAATCAGCGCGGCCTCGTCACCGACGAACGTCAGGGGCGTGAACATTTTGCAAAGATCTTCCACTGATTCAATCGACAGTGTTCGCCAGACCATGAAAACGGCTCAGGTTTGGCGCTGGCGCCGCGCAGAGAACCCCATGTAGGCGCAAGATTCCTTATTGCTGACACTATCCCAGAACAAAGCCCACTGGGACGATTGGGTCATGCCCAGGCGTAGGAGGTTCCGCGAGCCCGACCAAGCAAGCGATTTTTTGCCAAGACAGTGGAGCATGTTATCCTACATCTCAGCACATGGCACCACATAGACGCCTGAAAATCATCATGCCAGACGAACCCCTTGCCAGCCCCACCCCCGAAGCCCGGCCGACCTCGGTCTACGAGTTGCGGCCAATGGTGCAGGTGCGCAGGATTCCGCTCATCGAACGCGAGATCCGCGAACACCTTTCCCGGGCCGCGCTCGACGCCCTGTTCGCCAGCGCGGAGATCATCTCCGAGGGTGAAGCGAACCAGGCCCAAGGCAAGACCCAGTTCCTCGGCTCGACGATGCTTACCCTCGACATGCCCGCCCTGGCCGAGCTCCTGTGCGAACCAGCCGACGAGGGCACGGCTCGCCGCTTGGCCGCCCTGCTGGCCAAGGATAAGTCCCTTGACGGCCGCATCGAGAGCATCGTCCGCCGTGAGGTGGAGCGCATCGCGCGCGTCAGCCCCCGGTCGGTGCGCGGCGAGACCCGCATCCGCACCCAGGGCGCGCGCGTCTTCCTGGACATCGACGTGGAGGCCATTCTCTGATGACGACCGCCATCGAACGCGAATACAGTTTCGGCGCCGCCGCGCGCATCCTCGACGTGCCTGAGGCCAAGCTGCGCTACTGGTCGCAGTCGGGCTTCGTCGGCCCCTCGCTGCGGCGTGGGCCGCGGCAGGCGTACACCTTTTCGGATCTGGTGAGCGTGCGCGCCGCCAAGGAATTGGTCGACCGCGGTTTTCAGCCCGCGTACATCCGTAAGGCCCTAGAACAGATTCGCGCCACGTTGCCGACGGTGGACCGGCCGCTCACCAAGCTGCGTGTCACTTGGGACGGTAACACCCTGGCGCTCGTCGAAGACGGCCTGACCTTCGAGGTCACGGGCCAGCGCCGTTTCGACTTCGGCCTTTCCGATCTGGCCGAGCGGGCGGCCGAGGTGCTGGCGCTCGCGGGCCCGCGGCCCGAGGCTGAGAGCCCGGCGCCGGCGAGCGCCAAGCCGCGCGGAGCGTACGAATGGTTTGCCGCTGGCCTAGCCAAGGAGGCCGAGCCGGGACAGGACGCGGCGGCGGAGCATTGCTATCGCCAGGCACTGGCCAGCGATCCCGGCCTGGCCGCGGCCCACACCAACCTGGGCGGGCTCTGCCATCGCCGGGGCGACGCCGGCGCGGCGCGCGCGGAATTCGAGGCCGCCCTCGCCCTCGATCCCGAGCAGCCCGAGGCGCGCTACAACCTGGCCGCGATTCTCTACCGGCAAGGCGAGATCGAGCAGGCGGCGTCTGAGCTGCGCCGGGTGGTGCAGCAGAGCCCCTGGTTCGCCGACGCTCACTACAACCTGGCCACCGCGCTCGAACGGCTTGGCGGCAAGCGGCAGGCCGTCCTCCACCTTGACCGTTTCATCGACCTGCAAGGCGGCGAGCCCTCGGTGGCCGGTCCCTGGCTCGACGAAGCCCGGGCCCGCCTACGCCGGCTGGACGCGTAGGCATCCGCGGGGCGTACGACGGACGCATGCTCGCGCCGAGCGGCACCCGCGCCGGCTCACGAACTGATTCAGGCGATCCGCATCTGGCTGGCGCCCGCAAGCTGGATGACCTTGGTACCGGCGATAAGGTCGTGGATGCAGCGACGGTCCTGGCGGAAGATGAAGAGGGCGTCGAGCAACGGCAGGATGAGATTCACGACGGGGATCTGTTGCAGGATCATCATCAGCCAATTGCGCAGGAGCACGCCCGACACGAAGTTGACCGGCGTGCCGTCCACCTTGACGATCCTGATCTTGAACAAACGCTTGGCGATGGACTGGCCGCTGGTGGCGACGAGGTAGGCCTGGAAGATGATGAGGGCCAGCCAGGCCAGGCCCGAAACCACGCCCAGGGCGCCGGTCGCGAAGGCGCGGAAGATGGCCGTGCTGCCGCCTTCCTTGAAAGCCCCGCTTTGGAACCCAGCGATGAGCGCGGGCACCAGCGCCGCGAAAAAGAGCAGGCCATCGACCAACTGCGAAACGAAGCGCGTCCCTCGCTCCGCCAGCTGCCCTTCGGCGGCGGGCGCCTGCGTCCTCGCGTTGACGTCGCTCGTCGGGGGTGCGTACGGGTTTTCTCCATCCGTCCGGCTGGTGTCCATGCGCGCTTCCTCCTGGGCGCGCGATCCCAACACGGGGGACTGCGACGGTCAAGCGGCGGGTGGTACCCCTAATCCCGCGATAGCCGCAGAGGGCCGTGGACGTGGCCGTAGACGTGGCCGTGGCCGTGGCCGGAGTGATCACGTCGGCCACGGCCACGGCCACGACCACGACTACGTCTACGTCTACGGCCACCATTCATCGCTTCAACTGGGTGGCACGTCCGTCGTGGAATGGCGTCACCTTCTGCCGCCGTCCGCGACGTCGCTGCGCTTGTCGCGGGATTACGGGCTACTCGCGCGCTACTTCTTCACCACTTCCAGCGTGGCCTTCTGGCGGATGTCGGCGGAGCTGGCGCCCACGAGGATGTCGAATTTGCCGGGCTCGACCACGCGCTTGCCATCGCGGTCGTAGAGCGCGAGATCGGCGGGGCCGAGCTGAAGCTTCACGAGCTTGCCCTCGCCAGCCTTGAGCCGGAACCGCGAGAAGCCCCGTAGCTCCTTGACCGGCCGGGCGACCGAAGCCACCTGGTCGTGCAGGTAAAGTTGCACGACTTCGTCGCCCGAGCGCTTGCCCGTGTTGGTCACCTTGACGCTCACCGTGGCGCTGCCGTCGGGCGAGATGCGCGCGGGGTTCACCTTGATCGGATCGTAGCGGAAGGTGGTGAAGCTTCCACCGTGTCCGAACGCCCACAGTGGACCAGGCTCCTCGAAGAGGTAGGGGCGCTCGGCCGACGGCTTGTGGTTGTAGTACGCGGGCACCGCGCCGCTGTTGCGTGGAACGGTCCAGGGCAGGCGGCCGGCCGGGTTCGCATCGCCGAAGAGCACGTTCGCCATGGCCGTGCCGGTCTCTTCACCGAGATAGAACCCGTCGAGGATGGCGGGCGCCTTCTGCGCCAGCTCGGGAATGACCAGGGGACCGCCGTGGATGAGCACCACGACCGTGGGGCGGCCGCTGGCTAGCACCGCGCGCGCCAGGTCCATTTGCGCGCCTACGAGGTCGAGGCTCATGCGGTCGCCGCGATGGTTGTCGGCCCAGCCCTCGCGCGAGAGCTGCTCGTTTTGCCCGATGACCAGCACGTTGAGCTCGACGCTCTTGGCCAGCTGGCCAGCCTCGGCGACGAGGCGTGCGTCCTGCCCCGGATCGGAAAGCGTGACGACATCGTCGGTCCAGCCCCGGCCGCCGGTGGTCAGGCCACAGCCCTGTGCGAACGTGACTTTGGCCTTGTCGCCGAGCGTGGCGCGCAAGGCGTCGAGAATGCTCACCGTCTTGTCGGGCTTGCCGGCGTAGCCGCCGAGGTGGCAGGTGTCGGCGGTCGGGCCGATGACCGCGACGGACTTGTACTTGGCCTTGTCGAGCGGCAGGAGCCCGCCCTCGTTCTTGAGCAGGACGATGGCTTCCTCCGCGGCGCGCAGGGCGAGCGCGCGATCCGCGGGCCGCTCCGGCTCGGGCGTGGTGGTGGCCACGTACGGCTGCTCGAAGAGGCCAAGCAGGAACTTGGCGCGCAGGACGCGCGAGACCGCCTGATCCAGCGCGGCCTGCTTGATGCGGCCCTTGGCCAGGTCGGCCGCCAGCGAGCGATAGCCCTCGGGCTCGGGCAACTCGATGTCCACTCCCGCTTCGAGCGCAACGCGGCCGGCGGCCGGCAGATCCACGACCACGTGGTGCCTGCGCTCGAGCTCGGCAACGCCGAAGTAGTCGGACACCAGCACGCCGCGGAAGCCCCACTCGTCGCGCAGGAGATCGGTGATGAGCCAGCGGTTCTCGTGCGACGGGACGCCATCAACCTCGTTGTAGCTGGCCATCACCGAGAGCGCGTTCGCCTCGCGGATCGCCGCCTCGAAGGGCGGCAGGAACACCTCGCGCAGCATGCGCGGCGAGGCGATGGCCGGCGCAGTGTTGCGGCCGCCTTCGGCGTAGCCGTGCCCGGTCATGTGCTTGAGCGTGGCCATGACGTGCGCGCTGTCGATGGGCGCATCCGCCGAGGCGCGCCGGCCCTGGAAGCCATTGACCGCGGCAACGCCCATGCGCGTGACGAGGTAGGGATCCTCGCCGTAGGTTTCCTCGATGCGGCCCCAGCGCGGGTCGCGCGCAACATCGACCACGGGCGCCAGCACGTGCGCGACCCCCCGCGCGCGCGTCTGGCGCGCGGCCACCGTGAACACCTCCTCGGCGAGGGCGGGGTCGAAGGTGGCCGCCAGCGCGATGGCCTGCGGGAAGCTGGTGGCACCGGGTCCGACGAGCCCGTGCAGGGATTCCTCGTGCAGGATGGCCGGGATGCCCAGGCGGGTTTCCTCGACCAGGAACTTCTGGATGGCGTTGGCCAGCTCCGTCGCCCCGCGCGCATCGTGCTTGTCGCCCGGCCGCGTGACCTCGCCAATCCCCTGCGCCATCACCTTGCGCGCCTGCGCGGGCGAGAACAGGCGCGTCTTCGTGTCGTAGACGTAGGTGTGATCCCAGTTGACCGCCTCGAGCTGCGCCACCTTCTCGGCCGGCGTCATGCGACCGAGCAGGTCGGCCACGCGCGCGTCGACCGCCAGCTTCGCATCGCGGTAGGGCGGCGGCACCGCGGGCGCCTTTTCCGCAAACGCGCCGGCGCCGGCGAGGGCGGAGACGACAATCGAGAGGGCGGTGGCGGTTCGGAGTCTCATGGCCAGGCACCATACACCGCTGGCCGCTCAAGAAAACCACGCCGAACCACCCGAAAACTGTCATCCGTTCCAGTAGGCGAATGACAAGAACCGGATTCTCACCACAGAGAGCGCAGAGGGCACAGAGTCGGAAGAAGAAGGGTTCGGATCCGGATCCGGAAACCCTTTCCAGCTCATCCGTCTCTGCGCTCTCTGCGCTCTCTGTGGTAAAACCTTTCTTGTTTCCCCCACGGAATTTGCCAGGTGGCCGCGGCCATCTCATAGTCACTAGTGAGCATGGCCGCGTGGTTTGTCTACGTCGTGCGCTGTCGCGACGGCACCCTGTACACGGGAATCAGCCGTGACGTCGACGCGCGCCTGGCCAAGCACAACCAAGGCAGAGGCGCGCGCTATACGCGCGGCCGCGGGCCGGTCGCGCTCGTGCACCAGGAACGCAAGCGGAGTCACGGCGCGGCCCTGCGACGGGAGGCTGTCATCAAGGCGCTCCCACGCCACGAGAAACTCCGCTTGGCTGGAGCCACCGGATGAGGCGCGGGTTTGTCTTGGCCGGCCTCGCGTTGCTCGGGGGCGCCGTCCTCGCCGACTCGCCCGCCGGCGCTGCGGCTGGCAAGCCGGCTCGCGTGCTCGTGCCCGCGGGCCCCTTTTCGCGCGGCTCAACCCGGGGCGCCGACGACGAGCGGCCGGTGCGGGTGCGCACGCTGCCTGCCTTCCACATCGACCGCACCGAGGTCACNNNCCCACCGAGGATGAATGGGAAAAGGCGGCGCGTGGGAGCGACGGCCGCGAGTTTCCCTGGGGCGCCGAGCTCGACTGCGCGCGCGCCAACTGGGGCAACTTCGAGAACGAGGGGCCCTGCGCGGGCAAGAATCCTGGCAAGCCCGTGGCCGCCGGCAGCACTCCGCGGGGGGCGAGCCCCTGTGGCGCGCTCGACATGGCCGGCAACGTCTGGGAATGGGTGGCCGACCGCTACGATCGCGATCCCGCGCGCCGGGTCGTGCGCGGCGGCTCCTGCTGTAGCTACTTCGTCGAACCGCGTGCCGCCAACCGCAACGCCTGGGATCCCGGCCATCGCGATGGCGATCTGGGATTTCGCTGTGTGAGCCGATGAACAAAGTCGCACTTCTCCTCGCTCTCGCCTTCGCGCTGCCCGCGCGCGCCGGAGAGGTTCATCCGAAGAAGCCCGTCGGCAAGGCCAAGCCCGCGAAGCTCGCGCAGGCGGCGAAGAGGCTCGTCGGCAAGCCCGATGCGAAGCCGGCGGCGAAGCCCGAGACGAAGCTGGCCGCCAAGGCCTGCGCCAAGGCGGCCAATCCGCCGTCCGCCCCGGCGGTGAACGAAGCGCCCAAGCCCGCGGCCGGCGATCCCGATCGCGAACGACTGGGACGTCTGCAGGAGGCGCTCGACGCCGTGGTGCACGGGAAGATCCTGGGGCGCCTGCGCGTCGGCCTGCGCGTCGAGGATCTGTCGAGTGGGCGCGTGCTCTATGGCTGGCGCAGCAACGTGCTCATGGATCCGGCCTCGAATCAGAAGGTGCTGGCCACGACCACGGCGCTCCTGCGCCTGGGCAACGGGTTCCGCTATCGCACCGAGGTCACGGGCGCCCACCCGAACGGCAGTGGCGCGATCCTGGGCGATATCGTCCTGCGCGGTAGCGGCGACCCTTCGCTGCGGCCCCGCCACATCGAAGGCTTGGCCGAGGCCCTGGCCGCGGCGGGCGTGACCCGCGTGACCGGCGCGGTGCTCGGCGATTCCCGGCGCATCGACGCCGACGAGAGCGCGCAGTCGGGCCGTTCGCCCCTGCGCGTGGGGGGAAGCTCCATCGAGGTGCATGTGCGTCCGGGGGAGAGGGTGGGCAGCCGGCCAGTGGTTTCCATCCGTCCCGCGTCCGACGCCTTCGTGGTGGTCAACGAGGCCGAGACGCGCGGCAAGGGCAAGGCCAAGCTGAACGTCGAGATCGCGCGTGCCGGCGGTCGTTTCCAGGTCACGGTTGGCGGCAAGATATCCAGTGCCCGGGGCGAGGCCGTGATCTACCGCGTACCCCCCAGCGCACCTCTCTACGCCGCCGTGCTCTTGCGCCACGCCCTCACCCAGGCCGGCATCGTCGTGCAAGGTCCCGCTGGGCTCTATGTCGGCGAAGATCGATCCCGGGTATCGAGCGAACGATCGACTGGCAACCTGCTGGCGCTCGGCCAGACAGGCAGCGACGTGACGCCGGCGCTCGAGGCGGGCAACGCATCCGAGCCGAAGGAGCTTCTGGCGCTACATGAGTCGGAACCGCTGCCTCTGATGCTTCGCAGAGTCAACAAGGACTCGGACAACGAATGGGCCGAGCGCGTGCTGGAAACGGTCGGCGCGGAGGTCCTGGGCGGCGCGCCCACCACGGCCAAGGGCGTGCGCGTGCTGCGCGACTCGCTCGCCGAGCTGGGGATTCCCGCCTCGGCCTACCTGCCAGCCAATGGCTCGGGTTTGGGCCATCAGAATCGCGTGACCGCCGCGGGCATGGCCGAGCTCCTGCGCCGGCTCTATTTCGATCCACGCCTGGGCCCCGAGCTCATGCAGTCGCTCTCCGTGGGCGGCGTCGACGGCACCACGCGGAACCGTTTCCGCGGCACCTCGGCGGCCCATCGCGTGCGCGCCAAGACGGGAACGCTATCGGGGGTGTCGTGCCTTTCGGGATTCGTCGGGGACAGTTCGGACATCCTCGCGTTTTCCATCCTCGTCGAGGGCCATCGCAAGTGGTCGGTGCCCGCCGTGCGCGGCGCCCAGGTGAGCGCTGTCAATGCGATGATGCGGTTCGCCCGGAACGCCTCCAACGCCCTTCCTGCCGACGAGGGCGACTCCGGAACCGACTTCGAGACCGGGGAGGAGGCCGACGAAAGCGGAGAGTCCGCGCCCGAATAGCTCGCCGGGAGTGAGCCAGCTCACGGATCGTGCCACCTTCTCGAGGACCCAGGCCGGACCTCCGGCCCAGAGGAGCCCTTGGGATTCCCCGACGCTAAGGATTGATTCCCCACCCCAAAGGGTGCTAAGGACTGCCCCGTCCCTGGACTTTGGGGATTGCCGAATTCCCAATACCGCCTACAATGCTGGAAAGCTTTTGATGAGGAGAGAATCAATGAAGCGGAACTCTATTCTTGCGCTTGGTTTGGGCGTGCTCTTGGGTGTCGGCCTGCTCGCCCCGGGTTGTGGTGACAGCGGCAGCCCCGCGAAGAAGGATGGCTCCGCTGACGCGGGCGACGCCAAGCGGGACGGGGTTTCCACCGGCGGCGTCATTGGCACGGGCGGCAGGGCCGGAACTGGCGGCGCTCCGGCGACGGGTGGCGCTCCCGGCACGGGTGGCGCTCCGGCGACGGGCGGCGCTCCTGGTACGGGCGGAGGGCCCGGCACGGGCGGCGCGCCCGGCACGGGTGGCGCTTCGGGCGTGGATGCTTCCATCGATGTGCGGCGCGATGTCGGACCCATCGATCAGGCTCGCACCGACACCTCGGACGTTCCCCTCATCAACCCGGACACCGCCATCGACAGCGGCCCGGTGTTGATCGACACGGGCAGGATCGATACCCCTCTCGACGGAGCGGGCCTCGACGGCACGGTGACCATCGACGTGGCGATTGACGAATCCGTCGTGGACGTCGGCGCGGTCGATGCCGAGATCGACACCTCGGCGATCGACTAGCCATTTAGCCCTCGCATGCACGAAAAAAGCCGCGGTCTTCGGACCGCGGCTTTCTTGTGTCGCTCTTGGCAAGAACCCTGAAAGGGTTCTTGCGGCTACTTGGCGGCCTTGCGGCCGGCGCGCGCGGCGGCACTGCGCAGGGCCTCGGCCCGGTTGGTGCGCTCCCAGGTGAAGTCCTTGTCCGCACGACCGAAGTGGCCGTAGTTGGAGGTCTTGCGGAAGATGGGACGGCGCAGGTCTAGCTCGCCGATGAGCGAGCCGGGCCGCGCGTCGAAGGCGGCTTCCACGAGCTTCGACAGTCGCTCATCGGGAAGGGTGCCGGTGCCGAACGTCTGGACCAGGAAGGACACCGGCCGGGCCACGCCGATGGCGTAGGCAAGCTGGACCTCGCAACGGCGAGCGAGCTTGGCGGCCACGATGTTCTTGGCGATGTAGCGGGCGTAGTAGCAGGCCGAGCGGTCGACCTTCGAGGGATCCTTGCCCGAGAAGGCGCCGC
>PNBO01000237.1:8446-13546 GCA_003136095.1 Myxococcales bacterium | reverse complement strand
AGCGGGAAGACGTTGCCGTAGGGGCCGCGGAAACCGACGACGTCGCCGACGTCCTTGTCGGCCAGGCTGCTGGTCACGCGGCCGGTCTCGCGGAAGGTGCACTCGATGTAGCCCTTGCGGGTGGGCGAACTGGCGATGCAGAAGGTGCTCTCGCCCTCGCCAAATGCGCTGTAGAGGCCAAACTGGCCGGTGGTGAAGGTGAAGGCCTCGCCCTCCTTGGGATCCACGAACTCCAGGCGGAAGGTGCGCACGGAGGGCGCTTCTTCGGTGATGGCGGCGATGCGCATGAGGTAGGGCTTGTAGATGTTTGCTTCCATGGGCTACTCCGCGGCTTCGGCTAGGTGCTGCTTCAGGTTCATGTCCACGGGGCAGGCGCGCGAGCACTTGCCGCAACCGACGCAGCCCAGGGTCTGGAAGCGGTCGGGGTAGTAGGCGAACTTGTGGTAGATGCGCTGGCGCCAGCGCTGGCTCTGCTTGTCGCGCGGGTTGTGGCCGGAGGCGTGCAAGGTGAACATGCGCATGCCGCAACTGTCCCAGGCGCGCAGGCGCTGGCCTTGCCGGGTGTCGGCCTCGTCCTGGATGTCGAAGCAGACGCAGGTCGGGCAGACGAAGGCGCAGGCGCCGCAGCCGAGGCAGCGCAGGCTCTGCTCGGTCCACAGAGGGCTGTCGAATTTGGTGGCGAGTTTCTGCTGTAGTGCCTTGGCGTCGAAGGCGGGGGCAACGGTGGCGGGGGGGACGACGTCGGCGTTGCCGGTCAGGGGCTGGAAGGCGTCCTTCGCTAGCGCGAGAAGGGCCTTGCCTTTGTCGGTGAGGACTTGCGCGAGGAAACCGCCGGCCTTGAGGGGAGAGAGCAGGATGTCGCTGCCTTGGGTGTCGTCGGGGCGCGAGCCGAGCGAGGTGCAGAAGCAGGAGTCGTCGGCCTTGGTGCAGGAGATGGCGACGACGGTGGTGTTGGCCAAGCGCGCGTTGAAAAACTTGTCCTTGTAGTCCCAGTTGAAGACCACGTCGAGGGCGTGGAAGGCGCGCGCCTCGCAGGGGCGGATGCCGAAGAGCACCGTGGGCTGGGCTTGCGGCTCGGTGTCTTCGAGGGCGACGTTTTTGCCTTCGAAGCGGTACTTCAGCAGGCGCTCGACTTTGGGGAAGACGACGTTCTTGGCCGAGACGACGGACTGGGAGTCCTTCGCGAGATCGGCGAGGGAGGTGATGGGGGCGATGTCGATGCGGTCGGCAACGACCTTCGGGCCGAGGACGCGGCGACCGGAGGCGGCTAGGGCGGCGAGGAGAGAGACGAGAGCGGATTCGGTGATTGTGTAACGGTCACTCATGGTTGTGCTCCGACCCCCTCGCCCCGCGAAGCGGGGAGAGGGTAGGGGCGAGGGGCTCTGTTCCCCTCACCCGTCGAGCTCCGCTCGACGGCCTCTCCCCGTAAGCGGGGAGAGGCTGGAAGTGGGGGCTCGGCTTGAAGTGTCGCTCGCTCATGGCTTCCTACCTAATGAACGTTTCCTTGTCGTCGGGTTTGAAGGTCGACATGGCGTAGTCGAGCTTGGCGCTGGCGCCGCCTTTTTGGCCGAATTGGCGACGGACGGATTGCTCGGCGAAGAAGGTGAGGAGGTGGACGGGGATGCCGACGGGGCAGGCTTTGCCGCAGGTGCCGCATTCGACGCAGCGGCCGGCGAGGTGCATGGCGCGCACCATGTGGTATTCGAGGTTGCCGATGGCATGACTGGCGACCGGGATCCACTGGGGGCGGTTGCAGTCCATGGTGCAGCGTTCGCAGTAGCACATGGGGCAGCTCGACCGGCAGGCGTAGCACTTCACGCAGCGGCCCAGCTCTTCGGCCCAGAAGGCCCGCCGCTCGGTCACCGACATGGCGGTCAGCTTGTCGATGAGCTTCTGATCGGCGTCAGAGAGGGCGTCGGGAACCGTCGCCAATGCCTCTTCGATGGCGTCGAAAGTGGCCAGCTCGCGCAAGCCGCCGTCGATGACCGCCAGGGCAAGGACGTTCTCCTCGCGCAATTGCTTCTCGGCGGCGAGTTGCAGAATGCTTCTCAACGTCGAGGGAAGGGCGACGATGGCCATGCGGCCCAGGGCGCGCACCTCGGCTTTGGTCAAGTAGGTGGCGAGGTTCTGCGTGCAAGCGGCGTCGACGACCAGATCGCCGGCGCGCTCGACCGCGCGCACGAAGATGGGCCGCCGCGTGTCGCCGGTTCCCTCGCCGTAGCCAATGACGACCTTGACCGTGCCCGCTGCCAGCAGTTCTCTGGCTTTGGCTTGCAGTGCTTCCATCAGTCAATCCCCACGGCCGCGAGTTGCTGGATTTCCTTGTAGGGGCCAAGCGCGCGCACGTTGTTTGTGGCCTCGTTGACCAGCTCGGCCCACTTGGCGCCTTCCGCGGCCGACACCCACGAGAAGGTCACGCGGCGCAGGTCGATGCCCACGAAGTCGAGCAAGTCGCGGAACACCATCCAGCGCCGGCGAGCATGGTAATTGCCCGAGGTGTAATGACAATCGTTGGGGTGGCAGCCCGAAATGATGACGCCGTCGCTGCCGCGCGAGAACGCCTTCAGCACCATCATGAAGTCGATGCGGCCGGTGCAGGGCAGGCGAATCACCCTGACGTTCGATTGGTACTTGATGCGGCTGGTGCCGGTGAGATCGGCGCCGGCGTAGGTGCACCAGTTGCACACGAAAGCGGTCATCTTGGGTTCGAATTGGTCGGCCATGGTCGATTCCTAAATGCACATCAATTCGGCGAAGACCTGCTCGTTGCTGAAGCCTTGCAGGTCGATGGCCTTGGTCCGGCAGGTCGACACACAGGTGCCGCAGCCCTGACACAGGCCCGGGTTCACCTTGGCCACGACCTTCAGCACGTCGCCGTTGCGGTTCTTGATCGATTCTTCCTCGATGGCCTGGTAGGGGCAGGCCGACTTGCACAGGAAGCACCCCACGCAATGCGAGAATACCGGGGGGGGCTGGCGGTCGACCACGGCGATGATGGGCTCGCGCGTGAGCTCCGGCTGCGAGAACAGTCCCGCCACCTTGACCGCGGCACCGCTCGCCTGCGCGACGGTTTCGGGAATGTCGCGCGGGGCCTGGCAGGTGCCGGCCAGGAAGATGCCGGCGGTGTTGGTCTCCACCGGGCGCAGCTTGGGGTGGGCCTCGGCGAAGAACTTGTACGGGTCGTAGGACACGTGCAGCCGCTGCGCCAGCTCCTCGGCGTCGTTCTGGGCTTGCACGGCGGTGGCGAGGACCACCATGTCGGCGCGGATCTCGACCGGCTCGGCGCCGAGCAGGGTGTCCACTCCTTTGACGACGAGCTGCCCGTCGTCCTCGTACACGCGCGACACGCGGCCGCGCACGTACTTGACGCCGTCCTCCTCGACGGCGCGACGGACGAACTCGTCGTAGTTCTTCCCGGCCGCGCGCACGTCCATGTAGAAGACGGTGGCCTGTCCGCCGTGCACCTTGTGCTGGTAGAGCATGGCGTGCTTGGCGGTGTACATGCAGCAGATCTTCGAGCAGTAGGGCACGCCTTTGAGGCGGTCGCGGCTGCCGGCGCAGGCGATGAACACCACGTGCTGGGGCGTTTTGCCGTCGGACGGGCGCTTCATGGCGCCGCCGGTCGGGCCGGATGCCGAGGCCAGCCGCTCGAACTTCATGCCGTCGATGACGTCCTTGTACTTGCCGTAACCGTATTCCGAGAAATTGCTGACCGGCATGGTCTTGAATCCGGTGGCCAGGACCACGGCGCCGATGTCATGCACTTCGATCTGGTCTTCCTGGTCGAGGCGGATGGCCTTGGTCGGGCACAGCTTCTCGCACGCCTTGCACTTGCCGTTCTTGAAATAGGTGCAGTTGGCGAGGTCAATGACCGGCTTGTTGGGCACGGCCTGCGGGAAGGGCACGAAGATGGCGGGACGGTTCGACAGTCCTTCGTTGAACTCGTCGGGGATCTTCTTGACCGGGCACTTCTGCTGGCACACGCCGCAGCCGTTGCACAGCTTCTCGTCGATCTTGCGCGCCTTCCGGCGGATGGTGGCCTTGAAATTGCCGATGAAGCCGTCCAGCTTCTCCAGCTCGGAGTACGTGTAGAGCGTGATGTTCGGGTGGCGCGCCACCTCGACCATGCGCGGGGTGAGGATGCACTGCGAGCAGTCGAGCGTCGGGAAGGTTTCCGAAAGCTGGCTCATGTGGCCGCCGATCGACGGTGACTTTTCGACAAGTAACACCGGGCTGCCCGTGTTGGCGATGTCGAGCGCGGCCTGGATGCCGGCGATGCCGCCGCCAAGCACGAGCGCCTTCTTGGTGACGGGCACGCGAATGGGCACGAGCGGGTGGTTGCGCTTGACCTTCTCGACCTGGAAACGCACCAGATCGATCGCCTTGGCCGTGGTGGGCGTGCCTTTCTCGTGGACCCACGAGCAGTGCTCGCGAATGTTGGCCATCTCGCACTGGTAGGGATTGATGCCGCCTTCCTCGGCGGTGCGGCGGAAGGTCGGCTCGTGCATGCGCGGCGAGCAGGCGGCCACGACGACGCCGTCGAGCTTTTTCTCGACGATGGCGTCTTTCAGCATGGTCTGGCCCGGATCCGAGCACATGTACTTGTAATCGACGGCGTGAACCACGCCGGTCATATCCAGGGCCGCTTGGGTGACCGCGGCAACATCCACGGTTCCGGCGATGTTCTCGCCGCAGTGGCAGATGAAAACGCCAATGCGTGACATTACGGCACCGTCGGCGGGGCAAGGGGTTTGGCTGGGAATTTCACCGGCACGAAGTGGCGCCCGAGCCCGAGCTGCTTCTTGGGCAGGCCGAGCGCCAGGCCGATGACCTGGGTGATGAAGAGGACGGGAATATCGGTCTTGTGTTCGAGTTGCTGGTTGATCTCGCCCCGGCGCAGATCGAGGTTCGAATGGCACATCGGGCAGGCGACCACGACCGCCTCGGCCTGGCGCTTGACCGCGTCCTGCATGATCTTGGCGCCCAGACGGCCGACCACGGAGCTGCGCGAGATCGAGAACGAGGCGCCACAGCACTCGGTCTTGAAGCTCCAGTCTATGGTCTTGCCACCGACGGCCGCGACCAGCTTGTCCATCTCGA
>PNBO01000237.1:1680-8423 GCA_003136095.1 Myxococcales bacterium | reverse complement strand
CGGGCTGGTCGCGATCTCGTGGCTGGCCGTGGCCAGGCGGTTGTAGCAGGACGCGCAAGGGGCCATCACCTGCGGGAGGCCCGCCTTTCTCGCCTTGAGCAGGACGTTGACGGGCAGGGCCACGGACAGCAGGTGGTCCAGCATATGGCCCGAGCTGGCGCCGCAGCAGTTCCACTCGGGAATCTCGACGAGTTCGATGGACAGCGCCTTCGCCACCGCGTGCAGTGACTCGGCGAAGTCGCGCGACGACCCTTGCAGCGAGCAGCCGGGGTAGTAGCCGACCTTGAGGTCCGTCATACCTTCGACTCCTTCTTCACGGCGCGCGCGCGGGCGAAGATGTTCGCCACCTCGCGCTTGTTGGCGCCGCCGTGCGGGAAGAGGCCCAGCTTGCCCTTGAAGAACATGGTGGGTGCGATGCCGAGATCCTTGAAGAAGTGGCCGGTGCGCAGCTTGTACTCGCCGACCATGCCGAGCTCGAAGAGGCGGCCGGCGCGCTCGACGGAGTTCAGGAAGGCCTTGTGGAAGACCACCACGTCGCTGGCATCCTGGTTGGCCACGTTACGGGCTAGGGCCTCCTGGCGCAGGAAATCCATGGCGCGCGGCAGGTCGACCTCCTGCGGGCAGCGCGTGACGCAGGTTTCGCAGCCGATGCACATCCAGATGGACAGCGACTTGAGCGCGCGGTCCTCGTGCGTTGGGGTTTCGGTCTGCAGCAGGCGCAGCACCTGCGACGGCGCGACGTCCATTTCCTCGGCCGCGGGGCAGCCCGCCGTGCACTTGCCGCACTGATAGCAGTCGGCGACGCTGACTTCGCCCTCCTTCTCCAATCGCGCGGCCAGACTGGGGTGCGCGGACGACGATTCGTGATGGCTACTCATGTGCTTCTCCTGGACGACTAGAAAAAGGACCCCGAGGGGGTTCTTTTAGACTCCCGCGAGGAATGCCGCCGGGCGAAGCCCGCTGGCACTCACGCGATGTCGGCCCTGTGGCCGGTGAAAGTATGCTCCGCGGAAGTGTCGGTTTGTAGGATTTTTCACAGCGAAAACGCGCGTGGATGGCGGATCGCAACGCGCGTAGGTTCGCGTTCAATGCGCTGCGTGCGGCGCGGACCCCGGATCTGTTGCCGGTGCGCCCGGCACCGTCTCGAACGGATAGTCGATGACGAAGCCGTCGCTCGTGACGATGCCGCGGGCGGGCAGGCCGGTGTCACGCCGCTGGAGGAAGTAGAGCGACTCATTCGTTGCTGGCTGGAATACCCGACCCACCGCGAAGTCTGCTTTGAAATCGACGTGGCGACCGATGGTGTCGGTCTGCCAGACATTGGCGATGACCTCATCCGCCGAGGCGAAAGCCGGCTCATGGCGCAGCAGGGGCTCCATGACATGGAAATACTCTGGCTGTAGCTCGGGGTAGCACTCCGGACAGGTCTTCCCATACATGGGCTGGATGCCTTGGGTGCCTCCGCGCATGGCGATGGTCGCGTTCGCCAGTCCCCACATCTCGATGACGGCGCCATCGGTGAAATACGCGAAGACGCCCCCGTAGTCGGTGACCAGGCGGCCGCCGGGCGGGACGACCTTGCGGAGGAACTCGGCGACTCGCAGGTAGCCCGAAACGCTCGTGGTCATGCCAGCAGAAAGGCCCACCTTCGTCTCCTCGGCGTCATTGTTGAGAAAGCGATGGTCCATGCGTCCGGCCATCGCGAGTATCAGTGTCGCGGCGATGGGCGGCACGAACCAGCGCAACGGCGCCCGCGAGCGAAACGCGGCCTGGGTCAGATCCGCGGCCGCAACGACCAAGAGTGACACGAGCAAGGGCACGACGGGCAACACGAAGCGACCGAACGGCATCCAATCGCCCCCGACGCGAACCACATAGGCCAGGTGCAGGGCGACCAAGCAGCCCGCCAGTGCCGCAACCCTTCTGCGACGCCAGAGCAGCCAGAGCCAGCCCACGACGCCGGGCCACAGCCAGCCATGCCCGATCTCGCGGGCGACGTACTCCAGCCCGTGTATCGGCATGACTTCGGGAATGAGCGACTTGGCGTAGTAGGTCGTGGGTAGCGGCAGACCGTAGTAGTGCCAGCGCCACGCAAACCACAGGAGGTACACGATCACGGGCGGTAGAGCGGTGAAGAGGTAGCGGCCGAATGCGCGCAGGTGGCGTCGGCCGATGGCCCGCAGGAACATCCAGACCAGGAGGAATCCGAAGGGCACGAACCCGTCGATGCGCATGAGGGCCACGGCCAAGCCTCCCCAGGCGGCGTACTTGTCCCAGCGGTTATCCAAGGACGATTGCGCGGTCGCCACGAAGGCAAAGGCGAGAAGGGCGGTGTAGGGGAGGGTTTCCAGGCCGGCGAGATAGGCAACCGCGAGATCCGTATTGAACGAAAGCAGAAGGATGCACAGGGCGGCGGTCGGCCGGGACACCCCGCACATGCGCGCGAAGCGATAGACCGCCCAGCCCAACAACAAGACGAACGGGGCGGCCATGATACGCGCGGCGGCCAGTGGCGCCGCGCCCCGGGTGATTGCGAGGGGCAGCGCCACGAGCACCATCCAGAGGAAGTTCGAGTAGCCTTCCACGCGAACTCCGTGGCTGTAGACCGGACCATTTCCGAGCGCCAGGTTCTTGGAATACGAGAAGGAGATGAAGGCGTCGTCGACGCTTGCGTTCCCGAGCGAAACGCACTGGGAAGCGAAGAGCCCGCCGGCGGCCGTGGCCAGGAGAATGGCCAGCCAGTCTTCCCATCGCAACGTCTTCAGACGGCCGACGATTCTCCACAGGTGCGACATCGCGTGTTACCGAATCACTCGTCTACACTGCCCTGCCTGTATCATATACCAGTCCGCGGACTGGACACAGGTTTGTCCGGCCTCGGCTAGGCCGCTCCACGGCCACGAGCACCACGTCAGTACGTTCCCAAGATCGTCTCCCCAGCCAGCCCTTTGTCCCCGGGCTTACACGTCACGCTGACGCCGGCGCTGCGCGGGATGAAGAGATCGCATTGCGAGCCCATGCGGATGAGACCGATCTTGTCGCCTTTCTCTACTTGCTGGCCGGGCGCGACGAAGCAGTCGACCTCGCTCACGAAACGATCGGCCATTTGGATCACGACGACGGGGAAGTCACCCGCGATGACGATGGTGTTGCGCGCGTTCTGCAGGATGTGGCGGCTGTCCTCCTCGAAGGGGGGCATGTTCCATACCAGGCGCATGAAGGCGCGCGCCATGGAGAGGTTCTCGCCCTGGGCCGGGCGCGCGACCACCGTCGCGATTCGCCCAGAGACGGGCGCACGGTTGTAGTGGACCGAGAGCGGGGTCATGTAGATGCCGATCAGGATCCCGCCGTCTTCGGGCGGCGCGGTTCCCAGCCAGTCGTCGAGGGGGACCGCGACGCCGGCCTTCACGGGATTCGGCAGGGCGCCGGCCGCGACCTCGCGTACGTAAAGCACGCAGCCGTCGGCGGGGAAAACCACGTTGCGGCCGGGCGGGGGCCGGCGCACGGGATCGCGGAAGAAATACCAGAAGCGCCAGGCGAGAAACGAGAGCGGGTCCATTGCTAGCCTCGCGCCCGGCGCGCCACCCACGCGATGATGCCCGCGCGCAGCGGCCGGCGCCGCCTTTGTTCCAGCCAGGCGAGCGGCCGCTTGCTGGCCACGAGAACGAGCCAGAACGCGACCATGCCGATGTAGGTCAGGTAGTCCGAGAGCAGGCCACCGATCGCGGACGCAGGCCGTTTGCGCAGCTTGGCGCCGAACAGCCGGAGGCCGAGCCCGCTCATTGCAGCTCGCCGACCAGGAAGGCGTGCACCATCGCGGCGTCGTGGCGGGCGAACTCGCGTTCCAACTCTACTTCACGTCGGATGTGGCGCGCGCACCCGGCCGGTAGCTCGCGGTGGTACAGGATGCCGCGCGAGCACAGGCGGGCGCCCACGCGGCCGGTGCGCACAACCTGTTCGAAGACGTCGCGATAGGACACGTCATCGAGATAGGACGAGATGTCACTGATGGCGAAGCCGTCGAAGGAGTGGGACTCGGCCTGGTGCAAGGCATCGCCGACGGTCCCGGTGATGAGCCGCAGGCGCGTGTGGGCGAGCGCCGCTCGGATGCGCGCGAAGGGCTCGGGCCGCAGGTAGGCGGGCAGGGCGCTTTCGTTCGTGTACCGCCCGTTGAAGATCAGGCTGACCAGGTGATTGTCGCGGGCCAGATGGGTTTCGAGGTGGCCGAAGATGTTGCTCACGACGCGGGTGTGCAGCGGGATCTCGGCCGGGATGTAACGCCAGAAGCCGGCCTCGCCCGAGAACCATGCGAAGAAGCGCCGACGACACAGATTTCCAACCAGGGCGCGCCACAGGCGGGTGGTCGGCCCGCGGAAGAGCCGCCGTTGTTCCTCGATCGTCGTGGCGGCCATCAGCCGCCGTACCCAAAAGGGACGCGCCAGTCGCACCAGCGGTACGATGACGTGGGCCAAAAAGCGCTCGAGACACCCCTGGTAGAGCACGCCCGCCTTGAGCATGCGGGGTTGGCCGTCGAAGAACCGTTGCGCTCCCTCTGTCAGCCGTGGCCGCAGCCGCGCATAGGCGGCCAGCCGGTCCGGGCTCGGGCGGACGCCCAGGAAGCCGAGGTACTCGGCGTGAGAGAGCTCCTGGATGCCCGCGGCCTTGAGCTCGAGCAGGTGGTTCTGGCTGGGGTTCAGATCCACGGCCCAGATCTCGTCCGGGCCGTCGGCGACCAGGTCGAGCACGCGCCCGCCGCCGGCGGTGACGCAGAAGAGCCGCTGGCCGGGCCCGGGCAGCAGAGCCCGGCTCTCGCAGGCCGAGTCCTCATTGCACGAGGAGTAGCTGATGCGCTCGCGGCGGCCGTGCCACAACGCTCGCTCGCCGCCATGAACTTGGTGCGCGATGGTCTCGCGAACCAGAAGTAAGAGAGGTTCTCCGCTACGAACCGGGCCGGCTTCTTCGGTTTCGGCGACCTTGGCTACATCTTGTCGCACGCTCGGTAGATCTCTTTGTTGCACGCCGTCTCGCATTGTACCGGAATGCCGTATTTCGCCAACCACGCTGTTGACTGGTCCGATCTCCGTCTCAAGTCACACGGGCAGCACGGGCGCCGGGCGGGTGGTCTTGACCTCGCCGACCAGGTCGAGGGCGACGCCGCTCGCCCACACCTCGCCCAGGGTCTGGTGGAGGCGGCTCGGGTCGTAGCCCTCGGCGGGCGGCTCGTCGCGGCCGAGCAGGGCCAGGGCGCGCAGGGTGGGGCGGCCTCTCGCCTGCGTGGACACCAGGCTGGTCAGCGCCGCGCCCATGCCGACCTCGAGGATGACGGCCGACGGCTCGGCCAGCAGGGAGGCGACTGCCTTGTCGAAACGGACCGGCCGCCGTAGCTGGCGCGCCCAGTAATCACGCTCGCGTGCCTGCGCCTCGGTCATCCACGCGCCGGTCACGGTGGAGAGCAACCCGGTCTTCGGGGCCGCGAAATCGAGCGGTCGCAACTCGCGCAGGAAGGGCTCGATGACCGCGTCCATGACCGGCGAATGAACCGCGACGTGGATGGGAGCGGGCCGGGCGATCACGCGCGCGGCGGTCAGCTTCTCGGAGCAACGGATGATCGCGTCGGGGCGGCCGCTCAGAAGGCACAGGTTGGGCGCGTTCACGCAGGCCAAAGAAATGTCTTCGGGAAGCTGGGGCGCGAGCGCCTCGAGGGTCGCGCGGACGATCAAGGCGGCGCCGGGGCCGGTGCTCTGCATGAGGCGGCCGCGGTGGTGTACGGCACGGACCGCGTGCTCGTCGCTGAGCACGGAAGCGAGATTCGCGCCCATCCATTCGCCGAGCGAGTGGCCGACGTAACCATGCGGGCGCAGGCCGAGATCGAGCAGCCAGCGGCCAAGCGAGGCGCCGGCGCAGAAGATGGCAAGCTGGGTCTTGGCGTTGTCCTTGAGTACGCTGTCGGCGTCGGCGTTCGGGTCGCCCAGCCAGGCCGCGGCGTCGAAACCGGAGATCTCGCATCCCAGCCGCGAGTAGTGCTCGAGATGGCGCGCCCAGGCCGGCGCGCTCGCCAGGAGACGGGAGAGGACGCCCGGCCGCAGCGAGCCCTGGCCTGGGAACGACAGGAACAGCTTGGCCGTGCCCGGGAGAGCCGTGGCTGTGACCTGGCGGGATTTGTCGCCGAGGGCGGTGAGCGCGTCCCGCCAGCTCTCGACGTGAATCGCCCGGCGCAAGGGTAGCGGCTTGCACCTGTCACGGAGCGCGGCCGCGACCTCGGGCAACGGCCACTCGGCATGGCCGGCCTTGAAGGCTTCGGCCATCCACGCGGCGAGATTCTGCGTGGCCGACTCCAACGCCTCCGGCGTTTCCGCGGAGAGCAAGAGCGTGGTCGGGCTCCGCGCATCTAGTGCGATGTTGTTCATCATGGGGGTGACTATCATACGATNNTCCTTCATGGTGGCGGCGTCGGCGACGATGGGCAAACGGACGTGGTCGGCGAAGCGGTGATCGGGCGAGTTGGCCGACCCGGACACCAGCGCGACGCCGTGGCGAGCGGCAATCTGCGCCAGTTCCTCGGCGTCGCCGGCGGGCATGCGCGCCCACAGCAGCAGGCCGCCCGCGGGCTTCTTCCACGTCCAGGCCGGCAGATGCTTCCCGATCAGCTTGGTCAAGAGCGCCAGTTTCGCGCTCACCTCGCGGCGGCGGGCCTTGATCGCGGCCGGCACGTGCTCGAGGAGCAGTGTGGCCATGGCTTGCGA
>PNBO01000237.1:0-1624 GCA_003136095.1 Myxococcales bacterium | reverse complement strand
AGCTCGGCCAAGGTATTGTCCTCGACGACGGGCACCTGCAGCTCGTCGGCGAGACGGGCGATCTCGCGGCGGACGGGCTCGGGCAGCAGACCGCCGGTGGGATTGTGATAGGTCGGGACGACGTAGACCAGGCGCGGGCGCAGCGCCATCAGTGCGCGCAGGCGGTCGAGGTCGAGGCCCTCCGCAGCGCCCGGCACGGCCAGCACGCGCGCGCCGGCGGACACCAGCACGTCGATGGCGCCAATGTACGTTGGATCCTCGGTGACCACGGCCTCGCCGCGCGCCACGAGCAATCCCGCAATCAGGCTAATGGCCTGCTGGGCGCCGCAGGTGATGAGGACCTGTTCCTCGCGCGTGGCCAGCCCGCCGCGGGTGAAATGCGCCGCGACCGCCTGGCGTAGGGCGGGCAAGCCCATCGGGAAATAGCCCCCGTTGTGGCCGAGACTGCGGGNNCTGATGGCATCGCCACTGCGTTCGACCAGGCTGCGGAAGACGACGTTGCGCCGGAAGGCCGACGAGACTTCGTGCTCTTGGGGACTGGGCCAGGCGGTCTTGCCGGCGCGGCGCACCCAGGTGCCGCTGCCATGGCGGCTCTCGATGGTGCCCGCCTCGCGCAGCCGGGCGTAGGCCTGCACGACGGTCGTGCGGCTCAGCTTGAGCGACAGGGCGAGGGCGCGCTCGGGGGGCAGGCGCGTGCCGGGTAGAAGGTCGCTGCGCTCGACGGCGCGGGTGATGGCGGCGGCCAGCTGCTGGTAGCGCGGCCCGGCGTCGCGGGGGAATTTGCCCAGCGCTTCTACCAGGTTGCCGATGATTGCCATGGTCGGTTCTGTCCAGTCCACTTTCTGGAAAGTGGTTCTTGAATGTCGCGCATTCGCCTTGTACTTTCAAGCCCATTCGCAGAGTGGATTGTAATTGGACTTGAAAGTGGACTCAAGGAGGTGCGCCGTGGCAACCAAGCTTCCCCGCATGGCCTTCTTCAAGGATCGCATCGTTCCCTACTCCGAGGCGAAGGTGGGGCTGCTCACCCACGCCCTCAACTACGGCACCGGTGTCTTCGCCGGCATTCGCGGCTACTGGAACGCCGACCTGGGCCAGCTGCTAGTTTTCCGGCTGCCCGACCATGTGCGCCGCATGCACGAATCGGCGCGCCTGCTGCGCATGAACCTTGCGCTCTCCGAGGAAGCCACGGCGCGCGCGGTTCTTGCTCTCCTGCACGCCGAGGGACTCAAGGAAGATTGCTACATCCGGCCGCTCGCCTTCTACGGCGACGAGGTCATCGGCGTGCGCCTGCACGGCCTGACGCCTTTCCTCAGCATCGTGGCCGTGCCCTTCGGCCTCTACATCGACCAGGCCGACGGTGCCCACTGCACGGTTTCATCGTGGCGGCGGCCGTCGGACAACGTCATCCCGGCGCGCGGCAAGATCACCGGCAGCTACGCCAACAGCGCCTTCGCCAAGAGCGACGCCGAGCTGGCCGGCTTCGACGAGGCCCTGCTGCTCAACCAGGACGGCTACGTCAGCGAGGGCTCGGGCGAGAACATCTTCCTCGTCCGGCGCGGGGTGGTGGCCACGCCCTCGCTCAACCAGAGCGTGCTCGAGGGCATCACGCGGCGGTCGCTCATCA
>PNBO01000159.1 GCA_003136095.1 Myxococcales bacterium | reverse complement strand
CCCCACGTCGGCCGCCCGCAGGGCCAGGGCGTCGTTGATGCCGTCGCCCAGGTACCCCACGGCGTGGCCCTTGCTCTGCAGGGCCAGGATGATGCGGTGCTTGTGCGAGGGCGCCAGGCGCGCGAAGAGCGTGGTGCGCTCGACGACCTGCGCCAGCGCGGCGTCGGACATGCCCTCGATCTGGCTGCCCAGAAGAGTGTGAGCGGTGGGGATGCCGACCTCATGGCAGATTTTCTTGCTCACCAGCTCGTTGTCGCCGGTGAGGACCTTGACGGTCACGCCGTGCTCGCGCAGGGCCGCGATGGCGGGTGCGGTGGTCTCCTTGGGCGGGTCGAAGAAGGCCACGTAGCCGCGCAAGACGAGATCGGATTCGTCGGACTTGGCGTAGGCGGATTTGCGTTCGAGGTCGCGGTAGGCGATGGCGAGAACGCGAAAGCCGTCGGCCGAGAGGCGGCGGTACTCCTCGCGCAGATCCTCGATGAGGACCGTCTCCATCGGCATGACCTCGCCGTCGTACTCGAAGTGCCCGCAACGCGCGAACACCTCCTCGGGCGCGCCCTTGCAGATGAGGCGAATCTGACCCTCGGGCATCTCGACGATCACCGACATCAGCCGTCGGCCGAAGTCGAACGGGATCTCATCGAGCTTGCGGTGGGCCTGCACCTTGAACTGATCGTGAATCTCCTCTTTGTGCGCGAGCACCGCGCGATCGAGGACGTTCTTGAGACCCGTCTGGAAGTGGCTGTTCAAGTAAGCCAGCATGAGAACGTCGTCGTCCTCACCGAGCTGCACGTCGCAGTGCCGTTCCAGTACCACGTGGTCCATGGTCAGGGTGCCGGTCTTGTCCGTGCACAGCACATCCATGGCGCCNNTTGACGATGACCTTCTTCTTGGACATCGCGATGGCGCCCTTCGACAGGCACACCGTCACGATCATGGGCAGCATTTCCGGGGTCATGCCCACCGCCACGGCCAGCGCGAAGAAGAACGCCTCGTGCCAGTTGTGCCGCGCGAAGCCGTTGATGAGAAACACCAGCGGCACCATCACGATCATGAAGCGGATCATCAGCCAGGTGAAGCGGCTGACCCCCTTGTCGAAACTGGTGCTGACCCGCTGGCCGACGATGGCCTTGGCGATGCTGCCCAGGTAGGTGCTCCCGCCGGTGCCGACCACGACGGCCGTTGCGCTGCCGCTCTCGACGCTGGTGCCGAGGAAACACACGTTCTTGAGCTCGAGCGGCGAGCCACCCGTGGTCGTCTCGCGGGTGTCGAACTTCTCCACCGGCATGGACTCGCCGGTGAGGCTGGCCTGAATGACGAAGAGGTCCTTGCAGGACAGCAGGCGAACGTCGGCCGGAATCATGTCGCCGGCGGCGAGCCTGACGATGTCGCCCGGCACCAGTTCGGCGAGCGCGATCTCCCGCGCCACGCCATCGCGCACCACGGTCGCGGTGACCCGGATCATCGCCTTGAGCTTGGCGGCCGCGGTGTCGGCGCGCGCCTCTTGCACGAAGCGCAGGGCCACCCCCAGCACGACCATGAGCAGCATGACAATGGCGGCCCGCAGATCACCTGTCGCCGCGGAGAGAATGGCCAAGAGCGACAGCAGAATCACCAGCGGATTCAGCACCGCCATGACCAGCAGGTCGCGCCAGCTATGGCCTTCCTCCTGGGCAACCGCGTTCTGGCCATACTTCTCGAGGCGCGCTTCCGCCTCTTCCTGCGCGAGTCCCGCCGCCGAGGTCCCCTGGGCCGCATACAGGGTCTCGACGTCGGCGGCCGCGGCATCGCTGATGCGCGCGGTGATACCCGCCGCGACCGCGGCCCGTCCCGGCTGGACGAGACGCTTGGGGAGAATCGAGGGAAGGGAGAATGGATTTCGCACGGGCCATGCCTGCGAACGAGCTTGGGATGTTACTCGGATCCGCGACCGCTCTCGATCGGCCTTCCGCCACCGAAGTCTGCACCGAAGTCAGTATCGCCATCGCGTGGCGAGCGCAACCGAATTCGACCGCAAACCACGCAAGGAAGTCCCTTTTCCGTTCCATGCGATACAATCTCCAACCACCGCCGATGCCCACCACCCCGACAGTTCCGCCCCCTGCCCAGCCGTCCGGCGGCCTGAGCCCCCAACAAGAGAAGAACCGCGTCGCGCTCATTTCGGTCATCGCGGCTCTCCTCCTCACCGGAACCAAGGTGGGGGTGGGGCTCTGGACCGGGAGCCTCGGCATCCTCGCCGAAGCCCTCCACTCCGGACTCGACATGGCGGCGGCCGTGGTGACCCTGTGGGCGGTCAGGCTGAGCAGCCGCCCCGCCGACCAGGAGCACGCCTACGGCCACGGCAAGATCGAAAACCTTTCCGCCTTGTTCGAAACCGTGCTTCTGCTCGCGACCTGCGTGTGGATCATCAAGGAGGGCATCGCGCGCCTCTTTTTTCGGATGGAGATTCACGTCGACGCCAACTTGTGGTCATTCCTCGTCGTCATCTTGTCCATCTTCGTGGACTATTCGCGATCGCGCGTGCTTCAACGCGTGGCCCGCAAGTACGACAGCCAGGCCCTCGAGGCGGATGCCCTGCACTTCTCGACCGACATCTGGTCCTCCCTGGTGGTCCTGCTCGGTCTGGTCGGCGTGCTCGCTGCGCACGCCCTCGGCATCCCGTGGCTGGGCAAAGCCGACGCGGTCGCCGCGCTCGGCGTGGCGGTGGTCGTGGTCGTGGTCAGCCTCAAGCTGGGCAAAAAAGCCATCGCCGATCTGCTCGACACCGTCCCCGCGAACATGCCCGTGCGCATCGCCAGTCTGGCGCGGGTCGACGGCGTGCGCGAAGCACGGCAGGTTCGTGTGCGGCGAAGCGGTCCCGAGCTCTTCGTCGATCTGGTGCTTGTCGTGGATCACACCGAGTCCCTGGAGCGCGGTCACGAGATCGCCTGCAGGGCGGAAAACGCCATCAAGCGCGAGCTACCCGCCGCCGACATCGTGGTTCATATCGAGCCCGCCGAGATCGCCAGCGAGGACATGCTCGCCTCTGCGCGCCGAATCGCGGCCGCGCACGGCGCCGCCGCCCACAACCTCTTCGTCTACGAAGAGGGGGAACGCCTGGCGTTGGAGCTACACCTGGAGATGGACGGCAACTTGCCACTCGCCGAGGCCCATCGCAGGTCCGAGGACATCGACAAAGAGCTCCGGCGGAGGCATCCCCGCCTCGCGCGGGTCACAACCCACATCGAACCAGCGGGCCGCCAACGGGGCACGTCCTCGGCCAGCCCCGACGAAGCGGCCCACGTCCGCGAACTCCTGCTGCGCGCGCCCGCACTCTCCGAGCGAGGCATTACGCCGCAGGACGTTGAAATCAGACGTTCTGGCTCTGAATTGTCGCTTTCGTTCCGTTGCGCCCTGCCCGCCGCGACCTCGGTCAAGGACGCACATGATTTTACAGAGCAGATCGAACGAACCCTGCGCAGCCAGATCCCGAACCTGGGACGCGTGATGGTGCGGACCGATCCCATTGATTGAAATGGAAACCCTGGGAGGGTTTCCAACCCTTCCCGCGCTCTGGCTTCGCCGGGCAAAGCCCGGCTACGCCAACGCGTGTTCATGGAAACCCTGGGAGGGTTTCCAAACCCTTCGTCACCGCCATCCGGCCAGCAAAGCCGCTTGCTGCTTCCGCGGGCAAATCGGGGAAACTCTTGGCAATCGTCGACTGACATGCCTGCCGGCGCCACCGGCGGGGTACTGCAAGGGAAAACAGGAGCACTCATGGTTCGTTTCCGAAGCCAGACGGTCGGCGGGTCGATGGTCACCCGAATTCGCGGCAAGGAGCTGCCCCTCGTGCGGGACGGCCAGGCCTCGGCCCACGCCTTCGAGGCCAAGTGCCCGCACGAACAATGCGATATCAACTACTCCTCCGAGCGCCAAAAGATCGAATGTCCCTGCCATGACGGTCTCTTCGACCTGACCGGCAAGGTCCTGTCGGGCCCGCCGCCACGCCCGCTGGAGACCTACCAAACCATCGTAGACGGGGAGCGAATCCTCGTCAGCGTCCCAGAGTAGGCTTCCGGGCTGGCGGCCCTCGCCCGTCGAAACGTGGCGATTCCGAAAAGTGGCGCTCGGCTTCGGCGAGCGGACGGCTGCAACGGGTGACGAAATTGTCCCGCCCGCCGGACGATTGAAATGGAAACCCTGGGAGGGTTNNAAACCTTCCCGCGCTCTGGCTCCGCCAGGCGAAGCCCGGCTACGCCTACGCGTGACTTCGGCCGCGCTTCGCGTGTCCATGGCGTTCTCGGTCGTTGCTTGGCATCCGGCCGCGGACGGCCGGAGCAGCTCCTCACGCCGACGGTCGGGACAATTTCCTCACCCTGCGCGCCGTCCGATTTCGTGCAGAGGCTTGCTTCTGGGAAATCCTCGTTTCGAGCTCCATCTGGACAACCTGAACTTCATTCGCGGATGCAAGCTCGGCGCGCGGGCGAGATGGGGACGACTCCGAGGCGGCATCGGCGAGCGCCGCGAGCGTTCCCGCTCGCGTGCCAGCGAGCCAGGACAAGGGCCCGCGACCAGCTTCGCTGGTCGCGTAGGAACCCGGATCCTGAGGGCGCCACGGACGCGCGCAGCGCGGCCTATGGCGCGCGGCCGCCGAGGGGCCGTCCCCATCCCGCCCGAGGAAGCCGAGCGCCGCTCTCCCGGATGCCTAGCGGCCGAAGAGAGCGGCTGGGGCTTTCTCGTCGGCCAGGCTGACGAAGGCAGCCGTGGGTTCGCACGCTTCGAGCTCGGCGATGTCGTGCATGCCGGTCGCCACGGCGATCGAATCTGCGCCGATGGCCTTGGCCCCGGCCACATCCTTCGGCGTATCGCCGATCACCACGATCCGGCATTCCTCGATGGGAACCCTCAGCTTGTCCGCGCCTCGGCGCGCACCCGCCATGAGCAGCGGAGGGCGCTCGATGGAATCGTCGCCGAACCCGCCGAAGGTGAAGCGGTGATAGATGCCAACGCTCCCCAGCTTGATCTCGGCGCCCTTGCGGATGTTGCCGGTGCCCAGGCCCAGGGCGACGTCCTGGCGCGCCTCGGCCATGTCCATGGCCCGCTCCATCCCGTCGTGGATGCGAATGCGCGTGTGGGCCACCTCGTCGGCCAGCACCTCGAGGTAGAAGGCCAGCGTCGCCTCCATCTCTTGGGCCAGCTCGGCTTCGCCCGCGAAGGTCCGGCCCAAGGCCAGCAGGCCGCTCCGTACGATGGCCTTGTCGGTCATGCCGCCGAAGGAAAACGTCAGCACGTCCTTCGTTCCATGGCGCAATTCGAAGGCGCGCTCAACGGCGCGCCGGCCGGCGCCGCAGGTTGTCACCAAGGTTCCGTCAACGTCGAACAGCAGGACGGTTGGTTGCACGGCCGGTAAGCTGCCCTCCGCGCCAGCGGATTGCAAGAATCATTGCGGGTGCCGGGCATCACGGGCGAAGCAAGAGAAGCAGAATCGCCAAGGCAGCGGCGGCCAGCACCGCGCCGATCGCCACCGAGTACAAGACGCCGCGCGAACGCGCGGCCGGCGTCGCGGGGGCTTCCGCCGGTCCAGAGACCGAGCGGTGCCTGCGCGCCGAGGTGCGCGTGGTGCGCGCTTGCCACGCGGGCGGCGGCGCGTCCGGTTGCCGCAGGGTGGGCGGCGCGTCCGGCTCGGTCCCGGAGCCCGCACGCTGCCGTCGTGCATTCGCTCGCTCGGGCCAGCTCCCCACGGGGTCAGAGCGGTAGTAATCGTCGAGCTGGCGCTGCCCGTCGGCGGAAGCGAACGGAAAGATGGCGCGCCCGAACTCATGCACCGAGCGAAAACGGTCTTTGGGCCGCACGCTCATCGCGCGTTCGATGAGGGCCTCGATTGCGACTGGCAGATCCGGGCGCAGCTCGTGGGGCGGGAGGTGGCTGCCTTGCGTGACGTTGCGAAGCAGGCTGTGGATGGGCAAGCCCTGCTGCGGCGTCCGCTGGGTCGCGCACTCGTACATCACGACTCCTAGAGAATACTGGTCGCTCGCCTCGCTCACGTGGCGCAGGCCGGCGGCCTGCTCGGGCGAGAGGTACTGCGAGGTCCCTACGATATCCCCGGTTTCCGTCAACCCGCTACCGGAAACGCCGCCCACCTTCGAGATGCCGAAATCGAGCACGCGCGCGCTCTTGCGCCCCTGCCAGTCCGAGCAGAGGAAGATGTTGCTCGGCTTGAGATCGCGATGAACGATGCCCGCCTGGTGCGCCGCCTCCACGCCGGCACAGACCGCCAGCATGATGTCCGCCATGCGGTCAAAGGCGAGCGGCCCGCGCGCGATCTCGCACGCCAGGGTTTCGCCCTCGAGAAACTCCATGGCCATGTAGGGGCTGGCGCATTCCATGTCGAAGTCGTAGATGCGAACGACGTTGGGGTGCACCAGACGCGCGGCCGCCTGCGCCTCGATGGCGAAACGCTTGGCCGCCTTGCGCTTGCTCTTCAGGGCGGGCGACAGAACCTTGAGCGCGACCCGGCGATTGAGGCGGGCGTCGAGGGCCTCGTAGACCGTGCCCATGCCGCCCTCGCCCACCAGCCGGATGACCTCGTAGCGCCCGACCTTGGTGCCAGTCGGCAGTCCGGCCTGTGCAGAACCAACCGGCGGTGCGGCCGGTGCGCCGGCCGTGGCCGCGACAGCCAACCGCCTTTCCTGCTTGGTCACGCCTGTATTCTCGGCCGCCGGCTCCCGCGACAGCCCCGTGTCGTCAGCCATGCTCACACTCCGCCCAGAGGAGCCGTGAGTTTATACGCGCCCGCGCAATCGGCGCCAGCCGAATCCGTTGCCTGACATTCGCAGTCTCCGCAGCTCGACCATGCGTTGACACAGGCCGTCTTCTTTGCTCCGGCCGTGTCAGGGTCCTGGGCTACAATGCCCCCGATGGGCCAATCCCTCGATGCGTTCGTCTCGAAGTGGGCTGCCTCGGGCGCGGCGGAGCGGGCCAACAAGGATCTCTTTCTCGCCGACCTGTGCGCCGTCCTCGGCGTGGCGCCACCCGACCCGTCCACCGGCAATCCCGAACGTGACAGCTACGTCTTCGAGCGCGAGGCCAAGTTGGCCCATGAAGGCGGCGTGGCCACCATCGGCCGCATCGACCTCTACAAGGAGGACTGCTTCATCCTGGAAGCCAAGCAGGCGTCCGGCGAAGGCACCAGCCGGCTGGGCAAAGCCAAGCGCGGCACCCCGGCCTGGAACATCCTGATGAAGGATGCCTACGGCCAGGCCTTGGGCTACGCGCGCAGCTTCGACCGGCCGCCGCCGTTCATCGTCGTGTGCGACATCGGCCACTGCTTCGACCTCTACGCCGCCTTCGACGGCAGCGGCAACTACCAGCCCTTCCCCAACGCGCAGAACAACCGCCTGTTCCTGCGCGACCTGGCCCAGCACCGCGACACCCTGGCCGCCCTCTTCGCCAATCCGCACGACCTCGATCCATCCAAGCACGCGGCCAAGATCACCCGCGAAGTGGCCGGCCACCTCGCCAACCTGGCCAAGAAGCTGGAAGACGACGGCCACGACCAGACCCTGGTCGCGCAGTTCCTCATGCGCTGCCTGTTCACCATGTTCGCCGAGGACGTGGGGCTGCTGCCCGAGGGGCTGTTCACAAGGGCGCTCAAGGAAATGTGGCTACCGCATCCGGCCTCCTTCCAGGGCGGCGTCGAGGATCTCTGGCGAAAGATGGACGCGGGCGGCGAGATCTTCGGCGTGATGGGCAAGATCCTGCGCTTCAACGGCGGGCTCTTCGCCACCCCCAAGGCGCTCAAGCTCGACAAGAAGGCGCTCGGGCTGCTGCTGGAAGCGGCAGAGTGCAATTGGTCCGATGTCGAGCCCGCCATCTTCGGCACCCTGCTGGAACGCGCCTTGGACCCCAAAGAGCGCCACGCCCTGGGCGCGCACTACACCCCGCGCGCCTACGTCGAGCGCCTGGTCCGGCCGACGATTGAAGAACCGCTGCGTGCCGACTGGGACGTGGTGCAGGCGCAAGTCCGCCGCATCGTTCTCGCCTCAGAGCGTTCAAGCACCGAGAAGACCAAGAATCAGAAACGGCAAGAGGCAATTGCGGTCGTCAAGCAGTTCCACGCGCGGCTCTGCGAGGTTCGGGTGCTCGATCCGGCGTGCGGTTCGGGCAATTTCTTGTACGTCACGCTGGACCTATTCAAGAGGCTGGAGGGGGAGATCTTGAGCCTTCTGGATTCCCTTCGGGCAAGCGCAGTCTTCCACCAGGTGCGGATCACACCCGAGCAATTCCACGGTATCGAAATCAAGCCATGGGCCAAGGAGATCGCAGAACTGGTGCTGTGGATAGGCTACCTGCAATGGCACTTCCGCATGTACGGGAAAAGCATCCCCTTACCCGAGCCCGTTCTGCGCGACTACAAGAATATCGAGTGCCGCGACGCCGTGCTCACCTACGACGGCGATCCCGAGTTGGTGCGCGACGAAAAAGGCAAGCCCGTCACCCGCTGGGACGGCGAGAGTACGAAGACGAACCCCATCACCGGCGAAAAGGTCCCCGACGAGAGCAAGCGTGTGAACGTCTACAAATACAAGAACCCGCGCAAGGCCGTGTGGCCGGAGGCGGATTTCATCGTGGGGAATCCGCCGTTCGTGGGGAACTGGCGCATGCGCACCGCTCTTGGGGACGGCTACACAGAAGCCCTTCGCGCAACCTATCCTGAAGTTCCCGAGAACGTCGACTACGTCATGTACTGGTGGAACAAAGCCGCTGAACTCGCACGAGGAGGGAAAATCAGGCGATTCGGACTGATCACCACAAACAGCCTCACGCAGGCGTTTGCCCGTCGCGTGCTTCAACGACACATGGATGCAACGCCCACGCTTTCGCTGCTCTTCGCCATTCCGGATCATCCCTGGGTGGATTCGGAAAATGGCGCAGCCGTGCGCATCGCGATGACTGTCGCGATGAAGGGGGAGCATAACGGCTCCCTTTGCACAGTCACCAAGGAAACCCAGACGGGCGAAGACTCGATTGAAGTTCTCCTTGATACCGAGGCCGGAAAGATTCACGCCGATCTAACGACTGGCGCGAATGTGCCGTCAGCACAAGCGCTTCTCTCCAATCATGGGGTCAGTTGTCCCGGTGTGAAGTTGCACGGTGCCGGGTTCATCGTCACCCCCGAAGAGGCCGAGAGACTTGGCCTGGGCCACACGGGCGGCATCGAGCGGCACATCCGCGACTATCGAAATGGCAAGGACATCACCCAACGCTCGCGCGGCGCGAAGGTCATCGATCTATTCGGCTTGTCCGAGGAAGGCCTGCGCAAGCAGTGGCCGTCGCTGTACCAATGGGTCTTCGAACGCGTGAAACCCGAGCGTAATGTTAACCCCAGGGAAAGTCGCAGGAAGTACTGGTGGATCTTTGGGGAGCCAGTTTCAAAGTGGCGAGAGATGGTCGAAGGCCTCCCCCGATACATTTCGACGGTGGAAACGTCCAAGCATCGATTCTTTGTGTTCCTCGACAAATCGATTCTGCCCGACAACAAGCTCGTGAACATTGCTCTCGATGACGCCTACTTCTTGGGAGTGCTGTCCTCGCGGCTCCACGTTGCCTGGGCGCTTGCAACTGGCGGACACCTCGGCGTCGGCAACGATCCCGTTTACGTGAAGACAGCTTGCTTCGAGAAATTTCCATTCCCCGTGTTGGCCAAATCTCAGCAAACGCGTATCCGCGCCCTCGCCGAAGAATTGGACGCTCATAGAAAGCAACAGCAAGCCGCGCATCCGGATCTCACCATCACTGGCATGTACAACGTGCTCGAAAAGCTACGCTCGGGCGAGGCGCTCACGGCCAAGGACAAGGTCATCCATGAGCAGGGCCTGGTGTCCGTGCTCAAGAAGCTGCACGACGATCTCGACGCCGCGGTCTTCGATGCCTACGGCTGGCCGCACGACCTCACCGACGAACAGATCCTCGAACGCCTGGTGGCGCTCAACGCCGAGCGCGCGGCCGAGGAGCGGCGCGGGCTCATCCGCTGGCTGCGCCCGGAATTCCAGAACCCAACCGGCGCCAAGGCGGCCACGCAGGAAGAGCTCGCCGCCACCGACGAGCCCGAGGAAGCCGCACCCGCGGCCACCGCAACCGCCTGGCCCAAGAAGCTGGCCGAGCAGATCGCGGCCGTGCGCGACCTCCTGACCAAAGGCGCGGCCGAGTGGACCGTGGCCGAAGTCGCCGCCGCCTTCAAGGGCGCCAAGAAAGCCGACATCGAAGAAGTCCTCGACAGCCTCGCCGCCCTCGGCATCCTGGCCACCTATGATACCCGCGGCACCCGTCGCTGGAAATCCACCCGCCCGGCGGCGTAGCGCGCGACGAGGTGCCCCGGAAACGTCGTCCTTGGCACGATTGCGTGGTACGCTTTGGGACCATGCAAACCAGGCAGCTGACGGCGATCATCGAGCGCGAGGGCGACGGCTATGTATCCCTGTGCCCGGAGGTTGACGTCGCCAGCCAAGGCACCACGATCGACGAAGCACGCGCGAACTTGATCGAAGCCCTGGAGCTGTTCTTTGAAGCGGCTGACCCTTCGGAGATCCAGAGCCGCATGCACAACGAGGTGTTCGTGACCCGGCTTGAGGTCGCCGTTGGGTAGACTGAGGGTCTTCTCGGGCCGACAGCTCTGCGCCTTATTGGAGCAACATGGATTCGTCAAGGTCCGCCAGCGCGGCAGCCACATCGTCATGCAGAAGCACGAGGGCGAGACGACGGTGACGATTCCGGTCCCCGATCACGCCGAAATCAAGATTGGCACCCTCCTGTCGATCATCAGGCAGTCGGGGTTGCCACGGGCCGTTTTCGAGCCCTGACCGACATCGAAGAAGTCCGCGACAACCTCGCCACCCTCGGCATCCTGGCCGCCAGTCGCGCAAGATCCGCTGACGAGCTTCCAGGAACAAGAGCCGCCGAATAGACCTCGCGCGGGAAAGAAGAGGTCTCCGCAACGCGCTTGACGCGCTCCCGCCAGAGACTAGAGTCGGACGGCAGCTCTTCGCTTTTGCCCCGGACGCCGCCATCGCTCTCGATTGCCCTCATCTTTCGCTTGCGCCCCACTGGGCCAGCGAGGACAACCCCAGGCGCATCGTAGTGGGTCGAGACATCGATGCACTTCGGCTACGCCACCGCCGTGAGTACGAGGCCGTCGAGTCCGGGGAGAATTTGAGGCATGCCAGCCGAGAAGACCGATCCAAGCCCTTCGCCGTCTGCGTCTGCTAGGGCGAAGGGAAGGCCGGTGATCTCGTTCATCGCGACCTCGCTCGGGATCTGCTCGTTGGTCATTGGCGCAGGCTGGCTCTCCAGAATTCGCGGTGCGTTCCACGGCATGCTTCTCGCGCTCTCAGTTGCGGCATTTCTTCCTCTTCTCGTCGTGGACACCAGGAGCACGAGCTGATGGGCAGATTGCCGCGACCAGCAAGGCCGCGGCAGTCTTGCTGGACAACCCCGACGATCAATATTCGTCGGCGCCGCAGTCGAGTTTCCCGGTGGCGGGTTTCGGGCGCGAATCGCCGTCGATGTCGTCGGACGGGTGGGCCAGGCCGGCGCTGATGTAGTCGCGGCAGTGCGAGGAACTGGTCAGGTGGTAGGGGTTGGTGGGGCTGAACGCCGGATCCGAGACGTCGCTGCCCGTGCCTGGGGAATCCCACTTCGAGTTCGTGGAATCCATGGTGCAGTTCTGCCAGCCACCGTTCACGTTCCCGTACAGCAGCATCCCGCTGAGCGCCTGCGTGTTGTCATAGCAGATCACGCCGCGGTCCTGATTGTTGACAATAGTGCTGAACCAGAAGCGATGCGGGCCGGAGGACGGCGCCGAGCCACCGAGATAGACGCCCCCGAAGTTGATGACGCCGCTGACCACCCCGGGCCCGTTGTTGTCGAGGACCGAGTTGGCGACGTCGAAGCTGGCCCCCGACTGTACGATCAGACCGCCGCCGGCGTTGTTCTTGATGATGCATCGATCAAGACGGAGGGTGGCGCCAGACTCGACGACGATGCCGGCCTTGCTGGTGCCATTGGCCACTGTCACTCCTCTGACAAATACGTCGCCAGCCGTGACGTGGATTCCGATGGCGGCCCCAGCGGAGGTCGTGGCGATGTTCTGACCGATGATCGAGATCTGAGCTCCGCTGGGCGTGGAGGAAACCGCCGAGAGTCCGTCCGCAGCCGGCCCCTTGACCACGATCACCCGCTTGCTCGTGGTCACGGCATTGACGCCGGTCTGCGTGTCGCAGTACGGGGAAGACTGGGTGCCCGAGCCACCGCTGCAGGTCGACGAATTCTTCACGTAGATCGTTTCCGACTCCGCCGCGCAACGGCCGTCCTGGTGGAACATGCAGATGCCGGGGCCGCCGCCGAGGCTGGAACACTGGCTGTCGGTGGTGCAGGTCGTGCAGGTGTTGGCGCTGCTACAGATTGGCGTGCTGCCGGAGCAGCCATCTACGGTTACGGTCCCATCCGAGTGGATCACGGTTCCGCACTGCACGCACTGGCCGGCCACCGTGCCGGTGTTCGAGCACACGGGCTTGGCGCCGACGCACGGGCCGAGGAAGCCAGCGTCGATGCCACCGCCGTCTCTGACGCCGCCGTCGCTGCCGCCGCCACCCGCGCTGGCGCCGGGCACGTCGCAGCCCTGGCACTGGTTCGCGACACAGAAGGCCTTCGCCGCCGTCGGGCAGTCCCCGTTCCGCACGCATTCGACGCAACGGCCGGAGCCGGGGTCGCACATCGGGGCCGCGCCCGAGCAGATGCCGCCGTCGCCGGTGGCGGAGGCGCACGACACGCAGGTGTTCTGCGCCGAGCAGAAGGGCGCGCCGGCGTCGTTGTTGCACTGGCTACTGGTCTTGCAGGCGACGCACATGCCGCTTACACAGAAAGGCCGTCCGCTGCCCACGCAGTCGGTGTCCAGCGTGCAGCTTCCCGGAGCGTCGGGCACGCGCAAGTCGGGGCCACCCGCCTCGGTGATGGGAACGTCCGTGATGAGCACGTCCACCGGCGCGACATCGACCGGGGCCACGTCGATGACAGGCGCGTCCCTGGTGTCCGGGTTGGCGACATCGACCGGCGTCACGTCCACCGGCGTGCCGGTCTCACTGGGCGACAGGTTGGTGTCTGGCCCACCGTCGATGCCGAGGTCAGGCTCGCACATACCCGTGGCGAAGTTGCAGGCGAACCCTTTCCCGCATTCCTTGTAGGTCTGGTCGCACACGCTGAAGTCGCGCCGGGTGGAATCGCAGCCAGCCGCCAACACCAAGGCAGCGATGAAGTATTTGCGCATGGCTTTCATCTCCTAGAACCTTCCCTGCAAGCCAATAGACTGCGGCCCCACGGCGACCGCAACACTCGAGCCGTCGTCGCCGCCCCAGATCATCATCGCCGAGCCCGCGAGCAGGGAGACCACGCCCACGCCCGCCAGGCTCCAGCCCCACTTGCCGGTATCGCGCACCATGATGGGCTTTTGGTTCACCTGATCGGTCGTGACGGTCTTGCCGTCCTGGATGACGTAGTAGACGCCGAAACCCGTGGCCACGAGGCCCGCGGTCACGAACCCCAGCCCCATCAAGGGCGTGCGCTGCTGCCACCAGGGGGAAGTGCCGGAGGTTTCCTCACCGGTGGTCGGCGCCCGCGCCGGGACCACGGCGGCCGCCGGCGGCGGGGGGGCGGCCGCGGACGGCCCGGCTTGCTCCTGCATCACCCGGATCCACAAGGAGGTGACCTTCTGCTGGACCGTGGTCGCGAGTTGATCCTCGGCGCACAGCTCGCAGTCCTTGCCGTCGGTGCCCAGCGTGCGGCCGCTTTCGCCGTCGCGAACGTCGAGCGTCAGCCGGTACCCGGCCGGGTTGGCCACACCTTGCACGAGCAGAACGTGCGTCGCCTCGACCCGCTTGGCGATGGCCGCGTAGCAGGCGGGATCGGCGCAGGCCGCATCCTCCGGCAGCACGTCCTCGAGCGGGACCATGGCCACCGACAAATCGTCCAACGCGGAGGCCACCGCCTGCCGGACACCCAGCTTGAGCTTGAGGGAGGTTTGTACGGAGTCGAGAACCACCACCTTCGCCTGGCCCCACGCGGCCGCGGGCAACAACATCATCCCAACCAATACCATAGGCACCCATGAGGTTTGTCTAGATCTGCGCATGGTAGAACGATTAGGGATCACGCGATCTTAGTCAAGACCCTGGTGTGAGTGCCGGGAGGGGGCCACGTCACAACCGGACGCGCGAGGCAAGAGCGGAGTGCGTGGGGAGCCGCCGAGCTTCGCTCGGCGCGAACCATCGCAGGAGGGTTTGGCGAGGCCGAGCGCAGCGAGGGGGCGGCAGGGCGAGCGGCAGGTGCCGAGTGCAGAGCTAACCCTCCCAGGGTTCCCATGTCAATCGTCCCGCGCTCGGAACGCGCCGGCCACGCCCAGCAGGACCAGACCGCCGCCCGCGACAGCCACGGAAGGGACGCGCTCGCCCAGGATCAGCCACCCCAGAAAGGTCGCAAGGACGGGATTGACGTAGGCGTAGGTGAAGACCACGCGCGTGGGCAAGAGGTGCAGCGCCTTGAGGAACGAGGTGAAGGAAATCAGAGAACCGAAGACGAGCAGGAACGCGAAGCCCATCCAGGCCGTCGCGCTCGGCTTGGGCCAGGGCTCGCGAAAGACGATGGCCATGACCGTGGTTGCGAGCCCGCCGAAGAGCATCTGGTAGGCGGCGCTGGCCAGGGCGTCGAGCTCGACGGGATGTCGCCGCTGCAGAAGCGAGCCGCCGCCCCAACTCAGGGCAGCCACGAGCAGCGCCATGACCGCCAAGGCGTCGGCGCGCACCCCAGAGCGCAGCGCGGGATAGCCGACCAGCCCGGTGCCCGCGAACCCGACAAGCAGAGCGGCGACCTTGAGCCGCGAAGGGATGCGCCAGTCGGCCAGGCTCTCGAGCAGCGCGACCCAGATCGGCGTCGAGGCGATGAGGATGGCCGCCAACGCGCTGTCCACGCGCTGTTCGGCCACCACCACGAGGGCGTTGCCGAATGTCCACAGCAGAATGCCGGATGCCGCCAGGATTGGTAGCTCGCGGCGCGTGGGCAGCAGGCGCAGCCCGCGCAGCCGTCCCCACAGCAGCAGCAGCGGGAAGGCCATCAGGCAACGCAGGGCCGCGAGCGAGTATGGCGCGAATCCGGCGCCCGGTCGCACCGCCACGCGAATCGCGAGATAGGTGCTGCTCCACACCAGGTAGACCACGCCGAGGTGGAACAGACCACGCCAGGAAGTGGCGCTACGCCCCCGTTCAGACATCGCGACGCGGGCCGGATCGCGTGGATCGCGGCCGGCTTTGCCGGTCGCGATCCATCGCGGGAAGGAATGGCGAGGCCGAGCGAAGCGAGGGGGCGGCAGGGTGGGAGGCAGGTGCCGAGTGCAGAGCTAACCCGCCCAGGGTTTCCATGTCAGGCAGATATCAGCCGCAACTGGCGCGTGCGTGCGGGGGCCGGCAGGGGGATGGGATAGCGATTCGAGAAGCACCCATCGCACAGGCCGCGATGCTCGTGCTGGGTCAGCGCGCTCCCCACCGACTGGTGCAGCCCTTCGAGGGAGAGATAGCCGAGGGTGTCCGCGCCGACGAAGCGGCGCACTTCCTCCACGGTGTGCGAACTGGCGATGAGCTTGTTGCGATCCGGGGTATCGATNNTCGACCACGATCACGCGCTTGCCCGCCAGAACGTCGCGCACGGGCGACAGCTTGAGTTTCACGCCGAAGTGGCGGATGGAGTCGGTCGGCTCGATGAAGGTGCGCCCGACGTAGTGCGAGCGGATGAGCCCCTGGTCGAAGGCAATACCGCTTTCGCGCGCGTAGCCGATGGCCGCGGCCGTACCCGAATCGGGCACCGGAACCACGATGTCCGCCGCAACCGGGTGCTCGACGGCCAGACGGCGGCCCATGGCTTCGCGCGCCTTGTACACCGACTGTCCATCGATGGTGGAATCGGGACGCGCGAAGTAGATCCACTCGAAGACGCAGTGGCGAGGCTCCTCGGGCATGAAGGGACGCAGGCTGCGCGCGCCGTCGGCGTCCACCACCAGCATCTCGCCCGGCTCGATGTCGCGGATGGGTTCCGCCTCGATGAGCTCGAAGGCGCAGGTCTCGGATGCCACCACCCAGCCGTTCTTCTTGTGACGGCCGAGCGACAATGGCCGGATGCCCAGCGGGTCGCGCACGACGATCATGGACGTTTCGGAGAGGAAGACGAGCGAGTAGGCGCCGTGCACGGAGCGCAAGGCGTCGGCGATCCGCGAGGGCAAGTCCCCTTCGCGCGAATGGGCAATCAGGTGGAGGATGATCTCGGTGTCGCTCGTGCTCTGGAAGATCGAGCCCTCGTTCTCCAGGCGCGCGCGCACGTCAGCGGCATCGACCAGATTCCCGTTGTGCGCGATGGCGAGCGAGCCATGCGCATAGTTGACAGCCAGCGGCTGCGCGTTCTTGGACACCGAGTCGCCTGTCGTCGAATAACGCACATGGCCGATCGCCGCCGCACCGGGCAATTGGCGCAGGCGCTCCTCGGTGAAGATTTCGCCAACGTGGCCCATCTCGCGCACCCAATGCAGGTGCTGGCCGTCGCTCGACACGATGCCGGCCGACTCTTGCCCCCGGTGTTGCAGGGCGTGCAGGCCCAGGTAGGCGAGATTCGACGCCTCCGGGTGGCCGAAAATTCCGATCACTCCGCACATGGGCGTGCGAAACGTACCACATCTGTCACGATATGCATGCCGCAGATCGAAACTGGTTCCCGAAAATTACCGCAGTTTCTCGTGGCCGGATGGGTTACCGCCTGCGGACCTTCTTCTTCGCCCACGCCGGCGCCATGCCGCCGACCGCGCCAGCAACGCGCGGGAACGCGGGTGGAGCGGAAGGTGCGGCAGAGACAGCGGCTGGCCTTTCCCCTACCGTCGGGGCAACGAACCTCGGCGCGGCCTTCGTCGCCACGACCACCGTTCTGGGCGGAGCACCCATGCGCGGTGGCGCGGGTCTCTCCCTGGCCGTCGCCAAGGAACTAGCCGCGGGGCGGGCCACCGCTCGGGAGGCGACCGCGGCGCGGGCGGCCTCGATGTCGCCCATGTCGACGCGGCCGCGATAGGCCGCGCCGGATTCCATCATCACGCGTGGCGAGGCCAAATCTCCGACCACGCGCGCGCTGGCATGCAGGCGCACGCTCTCCGAGGCGACGATGTTCCCCACCAGCGTGCCGGAAACGACCAGGTTCTTCACGTCGACGTCGGCTTGCACGATGGCGCCCTTGTCGACGGTCAGGGCGTGCGTGAGCTGGATCTTGCCGTCTACCCGGCCCTTGACCACCAGGTCCTCGCCGCCGCGAATCTCACCCGAGACGCGGGTCTCGACGCCGATCACCGTTTGCATGTCAGCCATGGCCTACACGTCCATGTCCACGTTGCCCTTGAACGTGGCGCCGTCGGCGAACACGATGCGCGGGGCCTTGGCGTTCCCGACCATCTTGGACTCGGGCCGCAGTTCCAGCTTCTCGCGCGCCGTCACGTTCCCGGTGAGCTTGCCGCTCAGGGTCACGGTCTGCCCTTCCACGTCGGCCTCGACCGTGGCGCCGGCTTCGACGACCACGCTCTGGGCCGTCGCGATCCTGCCCTTGACCGTGCCGAGGATGGTGAGCGGTTCCTCGCCGGTGATCTCGCCGTCGACGACGATGCTGCTGCCAATGACCGTGTTCGCCATGGATTTCGTTTCCTTTTCCTTTGCCATGATGAGTTCCGTCTTTCTGAAAAAGAACCTTGGGAGGGTTCTTTTCATCTCCCGCGCCGAGTGCCCTCGGGCAAAGCCCGCCGGCACTCACGCGGCCGGTGGCTATGCGTTCCCGGGCGTCACGCCCGCCGGCAACTCGACATCCATCTCGATTTCACCTGAAAACCGCGCCCCGTCCTCGATGGCGATGGCGGGCGCCTTGAGCTTTCCCGCCACGCGGGCGGACGCCTCGACCGTCACCGAGCGCAGCGCCGTGACCGGGCCGCGGACCTCGCCCCGCAGGGTCGCGACCGCGGCTTCGACGTCGGCCTCCACACTGCCGCCTTCCTCCACCGTGAGGTGGCTTTCCAGGCCGATATGGCCCTCGATGCGGCCCTCGACCACGAGATCCTGCTTCCCCGTAACCTGGCCCCGGACGGTGGTCTTGCTACCGATGAAACAAGTGTCTTCGCTCGCCATCAAATCCTCCTCTGCGCAGGCGCAGGGCGGAAGTTATCGTTGCCGATCCCGAGTGTCAATCGCTCAGAGTCCCAAGTTGAGCCGAAGGCCCGGGCCGCGTGACCTCACCTCAGCCCCATATGGCCAAGCAGCGCCATCACTTGCTTGAGGTCAGCCCAGGCCTCGCCCTTGCGGCTCGCGTCGCGCAGGAGGAAGGCCGGGTGGTAGGTCGGCATGACCGGGATCTCGTGAAAGGTGCGCAGGTTGCCGCGCAGGCGCGTGATCGGCGTGGTCTCGCCGCACAGAAATTGTGCCGCGAACTTGCCCAACGCCACGATCACGCGCGGCTGGACGATGGCGATCTGCTTGCGCAGGAACTGCTCGCACGCCGCGATCTCGTCGGGCTCGGGGTTGCGGTTCTGCGGCGGCCGGCACTTGAGAATGTTGCAGATGTAGACGTCCTGGCGCTGGTAGCCCATGGCCTGGATCATCTTGGTCAGGAGTTGCCCGGCCGCGCCCACGAACGGCTCGCCCTGCGCGTCTTCGTCGGCCCCGGGCGCCTCGCCCACGAACATGAGGTTGGCCTCGGGATTGCCCGTTCCGAACACGATGTGCATCCGTCCCTTGGCCAACTTGCAACGCTGGCAGTCGCCGATCTCCGCGCGCAAGGCCGTCAGCCCACGACCGCTATGCATGACCTGTCCCTCGTCGTAGAGCACCGGAGGCGGCGTAGGGTACGGGGTCAAGGCTTCGTCCGGCTCCTCGGGCGGCGACGGCGGTGCAGCTGGCGATGGCCGCAGCGACACGCCCAGGGCGCCGCAACGCCCACGTGCCTCGAGATGCGCGCGAAACGCGGCGGTTAGGTCTCGCAGCTCCTGGCGCGGGTCGGACAACGATCAGATCTTCCCCAGGATCGAGGCCGTGGCCATCGCGTAGTAGAAGGTCGCCGCGGTCTCGGCCGAAAAGCCGGTCGTGCGGCCCAATACGCCCACCTCGGCACGCAAGTCGAGCTCATCCATGAGCAGCTTGTAGGCATCGAAGAACGTGGGGTCGGTCGAGATCGAGAAGGCATAGCCCAGGGTCGCGGCTGCGCAGGCATTCCAGGTATTCTCGTCCCTTGGCCGTGACACGAAGGATTGCGGCACCGCCGGCGCCACCCGTTCGCGCAGCCAGGCCCCCACGAAGGGAATCGGGCCTTCCGCGCCGATGACTGCCAGCACCCGCGTGGCGGTGGTGCACGAGAAATCGAACAGACCGTCCCGCGCCGCCATCTCCGAGGCAAAGGGTGGTGGGCTCTTCATGCCGAAGGACGCCTCGACGAATCGGCGTGACGTGGCGCCGAGGCCGCGGTCGTTGGTGGCACGGGCATACTCGCCGAGCGTCCAGGCCAGGAACCCAGGATCCTTGAACTCGCGCCCGCCCATGTCTTCCAGATCGGTCATGTAGGCGCCCAGCAGGCGCGCGGCCTGGGCCACCCGCTCGCGGCGCGTGCTTTCATCGTCGACGGCATGCCCGCCGCCCGCTAGCCAGGCGCGCAGGACCATCGCGCAGTCGTAGGCCGCCTCATCACTGGCGTGGGCGCCGAGCGTGCGCGGAATGAATTCGCTCCACGAGGTCTCGACGAAGTTCCAGGCCGAGGCGATATTGAGCGAGAAACGGTCGTCCCCGAGCAACTGCTGCGCGCGCGACCACACCCAGACGGCGCACAGACTGCCGTGGAAATCGCCGTCGCTGGAGCCGGGCCAGGGGGGGATGTTGCCCGGCGTTGGGCCGCCCATTTCCTGCCGGGCCGCGAACATCTCGCCCGCCGAGGAAAGGCGTTCGATGACCTTGGGTCGATACGGGCCAATCTTCTCTTCTACGACTGCACTAGGCATGACTTCCCTTCATTCGGCGCACGATCCTCCGCTCTGTCTTGCTTCTCGCTTCAGCCAGGTCTGGCCCCAGTCTGTCGCTGACGGCCAACTCGAGGGCGATTCTATCCCAGATCGTCCTCGCGAGAATGTCCTTGCGCGTTGCGGGCAGCTCGGTCGAGCGTCCGTCGGCGAAAACCAGCGTGACGGCGTTCTGGTCGGCGCCAAAGCCCACGCCGGGCCGGCCGACCTCGTTGGCAACGACCACATCGCAGGCCTTCTCGCGCAACTTGCCGCGCGCACGCTCGGCGAGCGCCTGTCCGGTCACGCCGACCTCCGCGGCGAAACCCACCAAGTAGGGACGACGGCCCTTGCGCGCCCGTCCCAACTCGGCCAGCAAATCGGGGTTGGGAACCAGCGGAATGGCTTTCGCGGTCTTGGGCGCCGCGCGCTTGCCATCGCGGCGCGAGAGCTTGCCCAGCACGCGCACGCTGGGACGAAAATCCGCCACGGCGGCCGACATGACCACGACGTCGGCATGGTCAGCGACTTTGTGCAGGGCCTCGCGCATTTCCAGCGCCGATTCGACGTCGATGCGCTTGGCCACCAAGGTGGGCGTGGCGAGCGCGACCGGGCCCGCGATGAGCGTCACCTCGGCGCCCATCGCGGCCGCGGCCTCGGCCAGGGCGAACCCCATCTTACCCGACGAGCGGTTGCCCAGGAAACGCACGTCGTCGACGGCCTCCCAGGTCGGGCCCGCGGTCACCACCACGCGCTCCCCGACGAGCCCGCCTTGCCTCTTGGCCGCCCCGGGACCGAGCCGTTCGGCGGCGGCCGCCACGATTTCCTCGGGATTCACCATGCGCCCTGCCCCGACCCAGCCGCACGCCAGGTCGCCCGCGTCGGGGCCCACGGCGGTTACGCGGCCACCCCGGCACAGCCGCGCGAGGTTTTCCTGCGTGATGGGGTTTTCCCACATATTGGTGTTCATGGCCGGTGCAAGCAGGATGGGCGCCTTGGTGGCCAGCACCACTGCCGCAAGCAGGTCGTTGGCCATGCCCGCGGCGAAACGCGCGATGGCGTCGGCGGTGGCGGGCGCGACAACGATGAGGTCGGCCGCGCCGGCGAGCTCGATGTGGCCGATCTTGCCTTCCCCGCCCGCGGCGAAGAGATCGCGCAGGACTTCCCTGCCGGAGAGGGTCTGCAGGGTCAGCGGCGTGATGAACTCGCACGCCGCGGTGGTCATCACCACCTGGACCTGCGCGCCCGCCTTAACCAGCAGCCGGCACATCTCCGCCGCCTTGTAGGCCGCGATCCCGCCTGTCACCCCGAGCACGACGGTCTTGTTCGCCAAGCGAGTCATAAGGGGGAATCTAGCAGAAAGTGACGAGGGCACAGAGGACGGAGGAGAGCACAGAGCATGGGACGGGGTGACTTCAGATCGGTATCCTCCGCGCCCTCTTCTCCCTCTGCGCCCTCCCACCGCTCTAGATTGCCACTCGCAGTGCCGTCGTTTCGCCGTGGCAGACGGTGCGGTTGCGGCCGCCGTGCTTGGCGGCGTAGAGCGCCTGGTCGGCGCACGCGATGATGTCCGGCTTGGCCTTGCCATCGTCGGGGTACACGGCCACGCCGAGCGACAGCATCGCCTTGAACGGCCCCTTGCTCGACTCGAAGATCTGCGCCGCCACTTCCTCGCGGATGCGCTCGGCGAGCTGTCGCGCCCCGGCCCGGTCCGTGCCTTCCAGCACCAGCGCGAACTCCTCGCCGCCGTAGCGGGCCACGATGTCAATCTTGCGCGCGCTGGCCTTGAGGATGGCGGCCACCCGCTTGAGCACGGCATCGCCGGTGGGGTGGCCGTAGGTATCGTTCACCTTCTTGAAGTGGTCGATGTCGGTGAGCAGCATGGCCACGCGGAACTTGTGCCGGTCGGCGCGCCCGAGCATGGCCGAGAAGCGTTCCTGGAACGTGCGGTGATTGACCAGCCCGGTGAGCCCGTCGGTGGTCGCCTGTTCCTCCAGCGATTGCACCATGCGGCCGTTCTGCAGCGAGATGGCCACCTGGTTCGCCACCACGCCCAACATCTCGCGCCGGTCGCTGGAGAAGGCGCCCGGCCGTCGCGCGGCGATGGCAAAGGTGCCCAGCACCTCGTCCTTCACGAGCAAGGGCAGGACGTAGAGCGATTCGAAGCCCTTGATGCGCTCGCCCGTGTCGAAGATATGCGTTTCGTGGTGATCGCGCCACTCGCCGCTCACCGGCAGGGCCAGCTTGTTTTTCACCACCATCGAGGCAACCGAGGCGGCGTCGCGGTGTTGCGTGCCAAGCAGGCCATCGCTGCCCTCGCCCATCGCCATGCTGATGACGTGACCGCCGTCGCGCTGGTCGAAGGCCGCGATGGCCGCGAAGTCGAAGTCGCACACGCCACGCGCGCCCTCGAGGGCGGCGACGTAGACTTCCTCCAGGGTCAGCGCGCGGTTGAGCGCGGTGGAGGCGCGGTAGAAGCGCTCGTGCTCGTGCTTGGAGCGCTCGACGGCCTGGAACACGCGCTCCGATTGCACGATGCGCATGATCTGGGCCGCGGCCGACACGAACAGGTCGATTTCCGCCGCCGTGAACACTGGGCCGATGGCGCGGTCACCGACGAGCAGCCCGCGCAAGGTCTTGCCCTCGAAAATGGGCACCCCGACGAAGGCTGCCACTTCTTCCGGCCCCTGGTAGTAGGGAAGCAGCGCCAACCGGGGCGACTCCAGCGCGCAGGGCCGGCCTTCCCGCAGCACCGCCGCGAACACGCCTGCGCGCGCGGACAGCGCGCCCTCGGCGAGGTTCTGCGCCGAGGTCGACAGTTCCTTGAGCTTCAGCTTCTCGCCGCTGCCATCGAGCCACAGGAGCGCACAGGTCTTGAGGCCAAGCGACTGCCGCAAGAGCTCGACGGTGTGGAGAAGCTGCTGGTGGATGGTCTCGATGGAGCCCTGGGAGAGCTTCTCTTCTTCCTCAGCGCGGGTGCGCAGCCGGCTTTCGGCCCCGAGCCCCGGCGAGATGAGGCGGAAGTCACGCGCCTCCTCGCGCATGGACTGCACCTCCGCATCGAGGCGCTTGCGATGCTCGCGCCGCTGGCGCGCCACTTCGGCGTGCAAGAATGCGACGTTGAGCACGGCGAACACGCCGATGAAGCCGGCGTGGGCGGGAAACGCCAGAGCGGCGCCCGGCGCGGCGCCCGGCCCGAAGGCCAGCACGGCCTCGAAGCCCAGCGCGGCTGCGGCCAGCGGAGCGCCAGTCTTCAAGGGGTGGAAGGTGACCAGGAAGCTGACCAGGGCATAGACCAGGGGATAGATCGGCGACGTGATGCCACCCAACACCGACAGGAATACGTAGGTGGCAGAGAGGAGCAAGAGCCCCAGCTCGATGTCCGAGAGCATCTCGCGCCGGGGGCTGCGCCGCCGCTGCCCCGTGGTCACGCGCGCGGCGACCTTGATGGCGAGGGCGCCGGCCAGGAGGGCCGCGGCCACGGCCCGGGCATAGTCGGCGCCAGGCCGGCGGAGATCGGAAAACCACCCCTGCCACAGCAGGGCCACCACCCCCACCACCAACGCGGTGCCCCACAGAGCGCGAAAGGCGCGGCGGACCTCGAAAACTGCCCGGTTGCAGAGCTTGTGCGTCCTCATGGGCCGTGCCCCAGGTCGAAGACCACCTCGCCCGGCCGCACCCAGCCCAGATCGGCGCGCGCCACGTTCTCGACGGCGCGCGAGTTGGTGCGCAGGGCCTCGGCCTCGCGCGCCAGGCGCTCGGTCTCCGCGCGCAGGCGGGCATTCCGCACCTCCACGGCGGCCAAGTCGCGCCGCAGTTGCAGGTAGCGGGCGAATCCCGAGTTGGCGTACAGGTAGTAGGGGCCGTAGCCGAAGGTCGCGGCGAGCGCGAAGGCCGCCAAGACCCGCAGGATCCAAGGATTCCTCGTACGGCTTCTTCGGCTCATGGTCCCTCTCGACTACCCAGTATCCGGGCACGGCCAGTGCCCCGCAATTTTCTTGCTTGCGCCGAGCCCATTCCCTCGCGCGGCAAGGCACGGTATAGACTCGGCACCATGCCGTTTGTTTCACTCGTCCGCCGTTGCCATCCCCTAGCCTGTTTCGTCGCCGCCACCCTGGCGTTCACGCTCCCGGGCGGCGAGATCTCCGCCGCCAAGTCCAAGAAGTCCACCACGGCAACCACGCCGAAGCCCGCCGAAATCGACAGCCCGGCCGCCGCGGCCAGCGCGCTCTCGAAGCCTCCCGCCGGATCCAGCCCCATGGCGGATCTCAAGAAATCGAACGCCGCGCTCAAGAAGTTGTTCGCCAAGTCGGCGCCCACGTGGTCGCCCGAGCATGACGCCAAGCGGGCGGAGATGCACAAGATCGTCCGCAGCTTTCTCGATTTCGAGGAACTGGCCCACCGCGCCCTCGCCCGCCACTGGGACAGCCTCAATGACAAGCAGCGCACCGAGTTCGTCGGCGTCTTGCGCGAGCTTATCGAGCGCAACTACATCAAACAGGTTCATGGCCAGCCCAACTACGAGCTGCGCTTCACCAAGGAAGCCATCATGGGCAGCGAGGCTACCGTGTCCGCGACACTCGAGACCTCGAACGAGGGCAAGAAGGTCACCGTCGAAATGGAGTACAAGCTGCTCTACAAGGACCGCTGGCTGGTCTACGACGTCATCACCGACGAACAGGGCATGCTGGAGAATTACCGCGCGGAATTCAACAAGATCATCACCAAGGAATCCTTCGACGCCCTCCTCAAACGGATGAAGAAACGTCTGGAGAAGACCGAGTAGACTGGCCCGCTCTGTGCGACAATTGTGGTTATCGTGCTCTGCAAGGACATTACCCTGGCCCAGGTAGCCGTCTTCGCGATTGCGGTTTCGGCCAGCGCGGCCGCCTTCGCGCAGCCGAAGGCCGCCCCCGACGAGGCGGCAGCCAAAGCGCAGCCCGCGGTTCCTCCCCCGCCGACGGTCCCGTTGCCCACGGCAACCGCGCCGCCCACGCTGACGCCCGCGCCGGTCCCGTTGCTGGTGCCCGTTCCGGCCGCCACGCGCCCGTCGACTCCCGTCGCTCCGCCGTCGGCCCACGGCGGCGTGATGGCCGCGCGCGTGGCCATCACCGAGTTCAAGGTCGACGGCGACGGCGCGTCCCCTGCCCTGTCCATGCAACTTCAGGACGGTTTCGTGGTCGGCGTGACCCGGACCGCGCCCATCTATGTGCTCGACTCGGTGGACGTCGCGCGCTACACGGACACCTTCCCCGAGCTGCAGAAATGCGACGGTTCGATCTGCGTGAAGCGCTTTGGGCAGCTTCTCGACGTCAGCCACCTCATCCGGGTCGCGGTCAATGTGACCGGCAACAGCTACACCATGACGGCCCGCCTGCTCAGCACCGAGGAGCCGACCCCGGCCATGGTTCCGGTCGATACCGAGACGCGCTTCTGCAACGTGTGCACGGTGGATGAGGCGCGCCAGAAGATGATCCAGCTTGGCGACGAGATGAAACGGCCCGTGGAGACCTGGCTCGCCGCCTGGCGCCCGCCGCCACCGCCGCCGCCGCCGCCCAAGTCCTGGCGGCGTCCGGTGGCCGCCGTGGGCATCGCCTTCGGCTTCGCCGCCGCCACGGCCGGCGGCGCCCTGGTCGCCAACGCCAGCAGCCCGGGCGGCCGTTGGCGCCCCGGCGTGGGCGGGCTGCTTGTCGGCCTCGGCGTCAGCGCGACGATCCTCGGCTGTTACGTCCTCGTCGCCCTGCCCTCCGAACCCGGCAAGACGCCGGCCAGCCTTTCGGTCGGGGGGAAGTTCTAGCCCGCAGAAGCCGAGCGCCGCCCTCCCGAATGCCAACCTACGCGGTTCGGCAACAGCCGAGTCCCGCCACCGCTACTAGCGTTCGGAAACATCCGCCCCGAGGCTGCGCAGGATCTCCGCGAAGGTCGGGAACGACGTCGCGATGTCGTCGCTCGGCACCAGGGTTTCTTCCTCGGCCAGCAAGCCCAGCACGGCGCTGGCCATGGCGATGCGGTGATCGCGGTCGGGGGATACCTGACCACCCTTGGGTGGCCGGCCCGCGCTGCCCGTGACCGTGAACCCCTCGCTCGATTCCTCGACGGCGATGCCCGCGCGCCGCAGTTCACGCGTGATGGAGGCGATGCGGTCCGATTCCTTCACGCGCAACTCGCCCACATCGGCGAACTCGGAACGGCCCTCGGCGAGAGCGGCGGCGATCGCCAGGGCCGGAATCTCGTCGATCGACCGCAAGGCCAGAGCGCCGGCGATGCGGGCGGCCCGCAGCCGACCCGCACAGCGCACGCGCACGCGGCCGACCGGCTCGCCCATGGCTTCCGCGGTTTGCGTGCTCTCGATGTCGGCCGCCATCGCGCGCAGAGCATCGAGCACGCCGGTCCGCGTGGGGTTGAGCCCCACGTTCTCGATCGTGACGTCGCTGCCGGGCACGATCGCGGCCGCGACCAGCAGGAATGCCGCGGATGACAGGTCGCCGGGAACGTCCACCGGCGCCGGCGCCAGTACGCCGTTCCATCCCGATGGATCCACCAGAATCCGCCGCCCGCCGGGTTCGGCGCTGATCGGCGCGCCGAGAAAGCGCAGCATGCGTTCGGTGTGGTCGCGCGACAACCCGGGCTCCTCGATGCGGGTCTTCCCGGCCGCCTGCAAACCCGCCAGCACGAGCGCGCTCTTGAGCTGCGCGCTGGCCACGGGCAGAACGTAGTCAATGCCGCGCAAGTTCCCTCCCCGAATCACGAGCGGCGGCAGGATGCCTTGCGGACGGGCAGGATCGACGTGCCCCTCGATCCGCGCGCCCATCAGCCGCAGAGGCTTGGCCACGCGCCCCATGGGTCGCCGAGACAACGAGGGATCGCCGCTCAGCGTGCTCGTGAACGGCCGGCCGGCCAGAAGGCCACAGAAGAGTCGCATGGTCGTGCCGGAGTTGCCGCAGTCGAGCGCTGCCGCAGCTGCCCGCAGACCGGCGAAACCAACTCCCTCCACTCGCGCCGACGCCCCGGAGATCTGCACGGATACGCCGAGCGCGCGCAGGGCAGCGGCGGTCGAGGCATTGTCGCCGCCCAGCCCGAGCCCACGAATCTCGACGGTCCCCTGGCAAAGCGCACCGAAGAGCAACGCCCGGTGGGAAATCGACTTGTCGCCTGGAACACGGCACACCCCCCGCAGGGCGGGGCTGCGTCCGAGGCGCAGAAGGGGTTGTGGGTCCGGGTTCATGGCGGCCTTTTCGCCTCGTTCCTCCGCATCTTGGCCATCAGGTCGGCCACCGCGGCCATGCGTTCCGCGATCTCGGCGCGCTCCTTCTGCGAGATGTGCAGGGTGCCGTGCACGCGGTTTTCCTTGGCCTGAAAGTGGACGGAATTGAGCACGCTGGCGAAGCCAAACGCGGCCACGATGGGCCGCACGCTCGCGTCGCGGATGCGTTCGGTCAGGCGGCCGGCCAGATCCCGAGCCTCGGCCTCGGTGCGCACGACGCCGATGGTGCTCACGTCGAGCTCGTCGCCCAGATCGATGCGCGCGGCGAAATCCTCCAGGGTGGCGCCCTCGCCCATCTCGCGCATCAGCGCCTCGCGAGTCGCCGGTTGCAGGCGCACGTAGAGCGCGGTGACCAGTGAGGCCGCATCCTTGCCCCGCAAGAGATCGGTCTGCATGCGCTGGAACCAGGATTCCGTCTCGAAGGCGCGCGCCACACCGAAGTTGCAGTCGATGGCCGCGCGCACGGCAACGGTCAGGCCCGACACCACCGTGCGCTTGCCCACGAAGGCCAGGGCTTCCTCGCCGCGCAGCAAGACCTCCGCGCCGCGATACACCGACTTCTCATTCGCGCCGCCTGCCCGCGCGAAGGCCTTGGCCATGCGGTCGCGGTCGATCTTGCCTTGCGCGACCAGCACGCTGGCGCCATCGCGCAGCGAGGGCACCTTGGCGAACACCATGCGGTCCAGGTCGCGAATCTGGTCGAATCCGGACTCGGCCGCGCTCGCGTCCCCGGCGACCTTCGTGAAACTTTCACGCGTCCACGGCGAAGCGCGCAGTTTGGCCATGTCCACCCAGAGCACCAGATCCGCTTCCGCGGGAATCATGGCCCAGAGATCGTCCTCGTCCAGCACTGGACGCGGCACAGACGCGGCGCCAGGCGCCGCCGTCGACTCAGCGCAGGCCCCGAGCAAGAGGATGAGTGGCAGCGTCTTGCCGAACGACAGCGCGCTCATTCCTTGACCAACCACTGACGGCAAGCCTGGCCGGCCGCGAGTATCCGTTCGATCGCCTCGCCGTCATGCGCAGCCACGGCGCGGGCCAGGTCTTGGACGCGGTCACCGAGTTGCTCGATGAGAGGCAGGACATGGCTCGCGTTGGCGAGCAGAATGTCCCGCCAAACGGCGGGCCCCGAGGCGGCGATACGGGTGGTGTCGCGCAGGCTGGTGGTCGGGCTGCCGGCGCTCGTGGTCCTGTCAAGGAAGGGCATCTCTGGCGCTAGCGCGGCGGCGAGTGCGAAGGCCGCGACGTGCGGCAGATGGCTCTGCGCCGCCATCAGCCGGTCGTGCACCGCGGGATCGATGGCCACGGTCTGGCAGCCAATCCCGGTCCAGAAAGCGTGGGCCGCAGAGACGCATTCGGCGCGCGCGTTCTTGGGCGCACACACGAAACACACGCGTCCGGCGAAGATGCCCACGTCCGCGGCCTCGACCCCGGAATACTCGGCGCCAGCCATGGGATGACATCCCACGAACTGGCCCGAGGGCAGGTCGGTCTCGGCCGAGGCAACCAGGGCTTGTTTCACGCTGCCGACATCGATGACGGTGGCGTCGGGCGCGAGCGCGGCAGCGATCCGCACGAGGAGCGGTTGCAGGCTCCGCACCGGGGCGGCCAGGAGCACGAGCGATGCCCCGCGTACCGCCATTTCGGGGCTGGCGGCAACTTCGTCGATCGCCCCTTGGCGAATCGCCGCGGCGGTGGCCTGGGGCTCCGGGTCGTAGCCCACCACCCGGCCGAGCGAACCAGACCGCCGGCCGGCCAACGCGGCCGAACCGCCGATGTAGCCGGCTCCGAGAAGAGCGAAGCGCGGAAAATGGACGGGTGAGACCAAGACCGACGCAGATTATCAGGTTGGGAGTGCTGTCACCAATGAGCTCCCACCCATCCCGCAACAACCGCGGATCGCCGTGGTCGCAGCGCGGCCGTGGCCGAGTGATCGACCACGTCTACGACCACGTCTACGGCCACCTCCACGACCACGTCCACGATTCTAGGGGGGATAGAGCCGGTGCTGCCGGATGTATTCATCCACCGCGCGCGGCAGGAGCCCGGCGACGGACTCGCCCCGCGCCAGCCGGGTGCGCACCTCGGTCGAGCTCACCGCCGGCATCACCAGTCCGCCGCCGCCCGCGAACCCACCGCGTCCGATCACGATGCGCGGCACCGTGCGCACCAGCTCCTCCGCGCCGTACCAGGAGGACAACTCAGGCTCGATGTCGGCACCCACGACGAGCGAGAACACGTGCGCGGGATGCTCCGCGCGCAAGGCCTTGACGGTCACCAGCGTGCGGCTCTCGCCCCCCAGCCGCCTCTCGACATCACTCGCCCGCGCGCGGGGACCGAGCGCGGCCACGGCCAGCTCGCACATACGCAGCCGGTGCTCGTAGGGCGCCAGGGCCTTGTCGAACGGGTGTTTCCAGCACGGAACCAGCCAGAGCTCGTCGACCGCCGCGGTTTCGAGCACGTAGAGGGACACGAGCTGGTGCACGACGTGCGGCGGATTGAAACTGCCGCCGAAGAATGCCACCCGCATGGGCCCGACCATACAACAGAACCCGCGGACCGCTCGCCGATTCAGTACAGCAGAATGCCGCGGCGCCGCTCGACGAAGGCGACTTCGGCTTCGCTCCAGGTCGCGACGAGCTCGTCGAGGCTCTTGCCCGCCTCGATGCCGCGGCGGACTTCGTCTCCACCGGTCAGGAGATCGATGGCGGGGCGGTCGGAAACGAACTCGTAGCGTTCCGTGCGCCAGCGAAACGCCTCGCCGCCCAGCACAAAAAGCGCGCGCAGGATGGCCACACCGGTCAGGTAGGGCCGGAAGGCGGCGCGGTCCAGGACGTGGATCTGCGCGCCGCCGCACACCTGGCCGGCGAACTTGTGAAAGGTCGGCCGGAACGTCAGGGGACGGAAGCCTACGCCTGGCAGCCGATCCGCGACGAGGTGTTCGGCCAAGCGATAGCCGTCGATAAAAGGCGCGCCAATGATCTCGAACGGCCGCGTGGTGCCCCTGCCCTCGGAGACATTGGTGCCCTCGATGAGGCACAGCCCTGGGTAGACCAGCGCGGTGTCGGGCGTCGGCATGTTGGGAGACGGCAGGACCCAGGGCAACGACGTGGCCGCGAAGGTGTCGCCGCGCCGCCAGCCGCGCATGGCGACCACCTGCAAATCGCAGGCGAGAGGTTGCGCGAAGCGCTCGCCGCCCCACGGGATGCCGGCCGCGACCAGCCGGGCGACCTCGCCGATGGTCAGACCGTGCCGGATCGGGATCGAACCCAGGCCCACGAAGGACTCGGCCCAAGGCCGGACCTCGCCCCCCTCGATGGCCGTGCCGCCGATGGGATTCGGCCGATCGAGCACGACGACCGAAATGCCCGCGCGCGCCGCGCTTTGCATGCACAAGGCCATGGTCCAGATGAAGGTGTAGTAGCGAGAGCCGACGTCCTGCAAATCCACGACGAGGACATCGACATCGGCCAGCGCTTCGGGCGACGGCGCGAGCGACTCGACACCGTCCCCGTACAAGCTCACGACGGGAACCCCGCTGCGGCCGTCGCGTTCTCCGCCCACACCGATCATGTCCTGCGCCTCGCCGCGGATGCCGTGCTCGGGACCCAGCAGGCGGGTCAGCTTGACCTTGGCCGCGGCCAGCGCGTCGACGATGTGAACCAGGTGGCTGTCCACGCTCGCGGGATGGCAAAGCACGCCCACGCGACGGCCGGCCAGCAGATCGAGCTTTTCCCCGAGAAGAACCTCCAGGCCGGTGAGCATGGTGTTCGGCAGCCTAGATCAGCCTTCGCCGAAAATCGAATTGGCGATCGCGTGGGGAGCCTACGCTTCGCTGGCTTTGCCGGCAGCGTACCATCGCGGGAGGGCTTGGCGAGGCCGAGCGAAGCGAGCGGGGTGGCGGGGGTGGGGAGGAGCCGAGTGCAGAGCTAACCCTCCCAGGGTTCCCATTACTACGAACTACGAGATCTTGACGGGGCGGAAAGAGATCTGGCTGCCACGCACGGCGAGCACGAAGCGCACGACCTTGCACTCCCACTTCTCGCGCAGACCGGCCTCGGTCAGGCTCAGCTTGGCCATGAACGCCAGCACGCTCATGCCATCGGTCGGCTGCCCCAGCTTCTGCAAGGTCGCGACGTACTCGCCGTAGAGGCGCGGGTAGTAGGCGGATTCGTGCTCGCCGCCCAGCGCAGCTACCGTCTCGACGGGCGCGCGGCCGTCGGTTTCGTCGATGACCATGGCCTCGGCCTTCCAGGTCGGGGTGCCGCCGTCCTCCTCTTCCTCGACCGCATCCTCGCTGGGCTCCTCGCGGCCCAGAAGCCGCGCCATCATCACATTGAGGCTGTTGGACAGCCCCTCGAAGTCCTGGCCCACCGGCTTCCAGGTGTAGTCGATGTTGCCGTTGATGACCTCGGCCACGCCCAGTTCGATCTTGTCGAGCGGCGCGATGAACCGCCGCGCCGTCATGACCGAGGCCACCAGGGCGACGATGATGGCCAGAAGGCCTAGCGACAGGATCTTCATGCCCGCGGCGTGAACGTCAGCCATGCTTTCGGAGATCGACGCCAGTACCACGAAGCCGCTCGTCTTGTCGGCGAAGTTGCCGGGCGAGGGTGCCGCCACCACGGCGTACTCGATGCCCTCGCTGCCCCAAGAGGCGACCGGCGTGGGCGTACCGTTCTTGAGCGCGCCTTCGGCCAGCTTCTCGCCAGAAAAGAGCAGATTGCTCAGGGCCTGCGACTTGCCCACGTCCTCCTTCGACTTGTCCAGGCTGGAGACGAAACTCGACGCATAGACCTTGCCGTCGTGGAAAAAGCCGATCTCGGTATCGAGCAGATCGCGGTTGGCCTGCGCGGTCACCGCGCTCACCACCCACGCGAACATCATCGCGCCCACGACCGAGTTGTCGGCCTTGAGCACGGGCGCCACCGCGACCTCGTGCACGCGCTCCTGCCAGGTCCAGACATCCTTCACCGCCGTGCCGTGCAAGGCCTGCCCCACCGCCGGGTACTTGGCCTGGAGATCGAGGCCGACATCCGCGTTGGGATTCAGATCACGGCCGACGATCTTCCCGCTGGCGTCGAGGATGGCCACGATGTCCGCCTTGCGGCCTTCCTGCTTGAGTTGCTGGTTCTGTGCCTCGCAGACCTCGTAGGCGGCCTGCTGGCGCGCGGCCGGGTCGGTCTTGTCGAACACCGCCAGCACTTGCGGCGCGCGGGCGCGCCCCGAGGCGAGGTTGGCGAGCTTGAGGCCGCTCAACTGGCTGATGTCGCGGTAGACCCTCTGCGCGCGTGCCACCCGCGCCTCCACGCTCTGCCGAACGGATTGCTTGAGCGAATCGGTGATCGCGACGTGGAAGAGGGCCGTGAGTCCCGCCAGGATGGCCGCGGCGATGAGTCCGATCTTCATTCGTTGCATTTCATTCCTCGCACTTTTCGGGGTGGACGTGCAGGCGAAGGCTTCCCAACAACCGCACCGGGCTCGCAGACGCCGCGCGGATTATCAACATCAGGGTGAGGTGGCGTCAAGCGGCGCGTCCGCTCGCCCAACATCGCGCCGCGCGCGAAATGCGAAAAGTTGACAACTCGAAGCCAAAGACCTACATGTAGGACTATGCATACATCGTCGTGTGACCACGGGACACCAAAGAGCAACAACGAACGCCGCGCCGATGCCCGTCGCGAGATCGATTTGCTCATGAACCGCTTCCTCAACGGTTACCCTTATCTGTGCAGGGCTTCCGACATCAGTCGCACGGGCATACGCCTGCATCCGATCAGCGGCGCGAGCTCCGCGACCCGTTTCGTCGGGTTGCAGTTCCAGCTCCCTGGCTGCGCGGACATCATCACGGCCTCTGGCGAGGTCGTCTCTGGCCCGACGAAGGATGGCCCTTGCGGCGTGCGCTTCACGCGCATGCCCGCCATCTCCGCAGCGCGCATTGGCCGCTTTCTGGCCGCGCAAAAGCCCGAGTAGACTCACCTCGCCACCAATCGATGGCAGTGCATCCTCGCGTGGGGAGCCGCCGGCTTTGCCGGCGGCGTACCATCGGGGGGGTAATCGACGCGCACAAACCGAAGTCGATTCCCGGAAGTCATGCTAGAAGCGGCACTGGCTTCGTATCGACCCGACCACCCATGAATTTTTAGTTGACTTCGGCCCTTGACAGGCACGCCCTGTCCTCGCTCATATCTTCATCCACCCCTCCCCGCGGAGAGCGCCCGGGAGCAACTCGACACCTCACGCACGGAGATACTGCCTTGGAGCAACCGAAGAAGCCCGGTCCTGGAAGAGATATCGCTGACCTCAAGGCCCGACTCGGCCTCGCCAGAGGAGTTCCCGCGCCCGGCCCCGCGCCGATGCCTGGGATGCCCGGCATGCCTGGGATGCCCGCGATGCCGCCGCCGAGCGCGGTGCCGAGCCCGATGGCGCCGATTCCCAGCCCCGCGGCGCCGCCGCCCCAGGCCGCGCCACCGCCGGCGGCACCCGCGTTCAATGATCCTTTCGCGGCCATGCGTCCGCCCGAGGGCAAGCACTTCGATCTGCGCGCCACCGCCGACGACGGACGGCCCTCCATCAGCGTGCAGAAGGGGGGCGGCCTGGCCAGCAGGGTGATTCTCGTCATCGCGGTGCTCGTCGCCGCGGCAGTCGGTTTCGGCTTCGGCGCTTCGGCCGTCGGCCGCCGCATGTTCAACGATGCGAACCGCGGCGCCAAGAAGGTCAAGGGCGAGCTGGAAGAGATGCAGAAGACGATCACCCAGATCGGAAGCGCGGTGGCGCTCAGCCAGCAGAGACTGGCGGGCGAGAAGAAGGATCCACTCTCCTACGACCCGAAGCTGATTTCCGATCTGGAAATGGTGAAGCTGGATCCCCGTCCAGACACCTCGCGCGTTTTCAAGGCGAACTACTACCTCCTCGAAGACCTCGCGGTCGATCGGCTGATGAACTACTACTACGACACCATCAACCTCTACGGCGAGGTCGAGCGCCACATCAAGCGTACCAAGGCCGACAAGGCCACGCTGGAAGCCTTCGCGGCCAAGATGGCCGACAAGGGCGGCGGCGACGCGGGCAAGCCCGCGGTCAATTACGGCGTCGTATTCTCGTCGAGCGGCAAGCTGGCCATCGGTAACCTGGTCGAGATGGGCAAGCCGGTGTGCAAGGGCGGCGGTGATTCCTGCAATGCCGCGGACATGGAAGGCTTCCAGATTCGCTCGAATACGGGTGCGCCGTGGACGGAGCGCAAGATCGGCCCCAAGCCGGAAGGCGACAAGGTCGTTCCCATCGAGAAGACGCCCCTCTTCGACGCCGTCATGAACGGTTCGCCCGACCAGGTGCGCATGGAGCAGTACAAGCAGCGCTACAACAACATCCGCCAGATCCTGGCGCGCCTGGGGGCGACACGGAAAGAGCTCGGGGACGCCATCGACAAGGCCGCGGCCCGACCTGATCTGTTCACCTTCTAACCAAACTAAATGGGAAACCTGGGAGGGTTCCCAAACCCTCCCGCGCTCTGACTCCGCCGGGCATAGCCCGGCTACGTCTACGCGGTCATGGAAACCCTGGGAGGGTTCCTGCAGCCACCAGTCTAGTCGAGCCCGACGTCGGCCAGATCATCCTCGGACATGCCAAAGAAGTGGCCTGTCTCGTGCAGCAGGGTGATGCGAATCTGCTCGCGCAGGTCTTCGGGATCGATCGCCATCCGTTCCAGGTTCTTGCGGAAGAGCAGAATCTGCGTCAACTGCGGCGCCCCCCCCACCGACGACTCTTCGCTGTAGGCAGCGCCCGCGAAAAGACCGAGCAACCGCGGATCCAACCCGTGCTCGACCTCGTCCCTGGCCGGCAGGTCGACGATCAAGATGGGCACGTTCTCGATGAGCCGGCGCGCCGCCGCGGGTAGCTCGCGCAGCGCCTGTTCCGCCACCTCGGCCATGTCGGCCTCGCTCATGTGCGGGTTCTGCAGAGGGGCCTTGCCGTCGAGGGCGAGGGCGCGCAACCAGGCTTGGCGTTTCGCCGCCTCGTCGCCGCGTTCCTCCGCGCAAAGCCCGAACCCGTACCACGCCTCGGCGTTCTCCGCGTCCACGTCCGCCAGCAACTGGAACCTGTGCTCCGCCTCCTCGACGAGCTCCGCCTCCAGGAATAAGTAGGCCAGGTCGAGGGAAACGTCCGGGGGCAACGCGACCTCTTCGGCGGGCGGCAGTTCCGACAAGGTGGCTTGTGCCGCCTTAGTCTTGGCCAGCTGAATCTCCAGCCCGGCCTTGAGGAGAAGTGCGTCCAGGAATTCGTCTTCCTCCTCGGCCCGGTCGAGCGCCACGGCCGCGTGAACGAGAGCTTCCGCCGGCCGGTCGAGCTCCTGCCCCAGAATCTCGGCCATGCACTGCGCGGGCTCGCTCCATTCGGGGGCGGCTCGCCCTGCCCTGTCCAGGAGCCCCAGCGCATCTTCGAACTCGCCCTGCCCGCGCTGGCACGCCGCGAGCAACACCAGCGCATCGGGGTGCTCGGGATCCTCGCGCAGCTCGCGCTCGGCGAACTTGCGCGCGGCCGCGAGGTTCCCCGCCTCGAACTGCCGCCACCCCTGGTCGATGCCCGCGCCGTCCGCGCTCACGCCTTGCTCCGGGCGATGGCGAGAGCTTCCTCGATCATCTTGTCGTGCTCCTCGGGCTGCGCCCAACGGGCGCGCCCCGCCGCGGGCAAGAGATGGATGGGATCGAAATAGCAGAAGTANNCCGCGAATCCGCTTCTCGATGTCCGCGCCGGTGGCCACCGTGGTGCGCAGATCCTCGACCCCCTTTACCATGTCGTGCACGTAGACGTAGTACGGATGGACGTTGATATACGCCAGGCGCTTGATGAGCAGGCCCATGGTCGCGACCGAGTCGTTCACGCCGCGGATGAGCACGGTCTGGTTGCGCACGAGCATGCCACGCTCGTAGAGCTTGTCGGCCGCGGCTTGCGTGATCGACGTGATCTCGTTGGGGTGGTTGATGTGCGTGTGAATCATCACGTCCACGTGCTGCTTGCGACCCTTCTCCACGATGCGCGTGAGGGCGTCGGTCCACGCGTCGTCGGTCAGGAACTTCTGCGGGATGACCGCCAGCCCCTTGGTAGCGAAGCGAATCCGGCGCACGTGCGGAATGGCCAGGAAGGCTTCCCCGAGGAAGGTGATCTGGTCCGCGCGCAGTTGCGTGGCGTCCCCGCCGGAAATGAGGATGTCCTCGAGTTCCGGCCGCGAGTTCACGTAGTCGATGGCCGCGCGCCAGCGTTCGGGATCCACGCTGAACGTCAGCTTGTGCACCTCCTCGGTGTCGAGACCGACGGCGTAGCTGCGCGTGCAGAAGCGGCAATACACGGGACAGGTGGCAACGGGCAGGAACAACGCCTTGTCCGGGTAGCGATGCGTGAGCCCGGGCACCGGCATGTCCTGGCGCTCGTGCAGGGGATCGAGGTCGACCTTGGGATGATCGGGCAACCGCCGCGACAGCAGGGGGATGAACTGGATGCGGATGGGATCTTCATAGGGGTTCGTCCAGTCGATGAGGGACAGCAGGTAGGGCGAGACGCGCACCGGCATGGGGGCGTGCTGGAAGCCCTGCTCGGCATCGCGGATGAACTCGGGCGACACCAGTCCCTCGAGCGTGGCGAGCAGCCTGGGAATGTTGGTGATCGAGTTCTTCGCCTGCCACTGGTGGTCGAGAAAGTCTGTCTCGGACACCTGCGCATAGGCGTGGATGCGCTGCCAGAATGGACCGCTCCTCAGCTCACGGTGCGCCAGGGCTTCAGGGGGAACCGGCGCGCGCTGGGCGGGCGGGAGGATCGGCACCTGGGACTGCGTGCCGGCGCCTTCCTCGAATTCGTTGTCTACGGATACCTCGGGCATGGGTAGACGAGTTCTGGCACAAGAACGAAACCCTGTCGCGAGATTTTGCGAGCTTGGTGTCCGGCTGCTTCAAATGCTCGTGCAGTACCCAACCCGCGTGATGTCGTCCAAGCCGATCTGGCAGCCGGACTCGCCCGCGCCGTTCGCCACTGCCGTGTTGCACTGGCTCTGCAAGGCCGGGATGCTGCCGAGGGTTGCGCAGCAGGCGGCCAGCTTGGTACAGACCGGGCCGAGGGCACCGCTGCCGCTGCTGGTGTCGCGCGCCGCACCGCTGTCCGCCGGAAGCGGCGAGCTGCAGGTGGCCGAGGGTGGCGTATAGGTCTGGCCGCTCGGCGAGAACTCGTAGGGCTCGGCGGCGCTGATGATTCGCTGCAACTGTACCTTGCCGCCAGCCATGCTGATGGTGAGCGAGCCGCTCGTGGGGTAGCCGTCCGCTGCGGTCAACTGCGTTCCGCATACAGAGTCGCCTCCCGTCCAGGTGGCACTGATGCTGCCACTCGTCGATTCCCAGCTCCCGCTCAGCACGCCGGTGAACGAGACATTGGTGGTGGTGAGACGGATGTTGGTCGCGCAGGTGCCAGTGGCGTAGAGCGTGCCCGCGGTGACCGAGGTGCCGGCGATGGTGAACGAGAGCTGGGCCGGGCGGCCGTCCGCCGTGGCCGTGCCGCTGTAGCTGAAGCTCATGGGTGCGCCGGCGTCGCAGGTGCCGCCTCCGGCGTCGGATTGCGGCCCCGCGTAGCTCTTGCCCGCGATGGCGCCGCAATTCATGGCCACGCCGCTCGACACGGCGGCGCTGCACGCGTTCTGCACCGCCGGGATGTAGGCATCGAGCTCGGCCTGGCCGCAGGCATCGATGATCTTCTGCTGGGCGTTGTCCATGAACGCCGCGTAGCAGTTCATGTCGGTGATCTTGCTACACATGTGTTCCTTGGCGGCGACGCAGGCGTCTTCGCTGCCGCAGGTCGAGCCCGACAGGGCGAAGGCCATGGCCATGGAACCGAGTAGAAACGCGACGTTCTTGATTGTCATGGAGAACTCCTACATACGGCAAAAAAAGACACGCTCGGATTGGGACTGTCAGTCTCCCTCTATCACCTGGGCGAATCGGGTATCGCGCGGAAAACTTTAGCCGCGCGCCCGTTATTCGGCCCCTTCTCCTCGCGTCCGCGCGGGGAGGAGGCTAGGATGAGGGGCTCATCGCCTCGGCTGGGGCGCGGGCGGGATGGCGGTGGCGCCGTCCTCGGGCCAGGCGTGCCGGGGATAGCGCCGGCCCAGCTCGCGGCGGATCTCGGGGTAGTGCTTGCGCCAGAAGCCTGCCAGGTCGGCTGTAACCTGGACTGCCCGCTGGTTGGGCGCCAGCAGATGCAAGGTCAGCGGCACGCGGCCTCGGCAGACCGCCGGCCCCGCGCTCATGCCGAAAAAGTCCTGCAGGCGCGACGCCACCCAGGGCGGCTTGCCGGCCTCGTAGTTCACATCGAGCTGGCGACCACCCGGCAGCCGGATACGCTCCGGGGTCTCGTTGCGCAAGAGCTCGGTCACCTTGTGCGGCAGCGCCCGGCGCAGCCGCTCCTCCATCGGCACCGCCAGGAACTCGCCCATGCTGGTCAACCCGGCGCACGCCGCGACCACCGTCGCACGCACCTGCTCCCCGTCCAGCAGGGGGATGTCCTGGTCCGGAAAGGCACCACGCAGAAGCTCAAGTTTTGCTTGAAGGGTTGGGGTGGACCCACTGGAAATCCCGACTTCGCCCGCGACCGCCGCCAGGGCGGCATCGGCCAGCATCCGACTGGCCTCGGGCGATGGCGCCGCGGCCCGCCGAGTCTCGTCGAGGACCACCGCCCCGTAGCACATCCGGCTCGTCACCTCGACCCGCCCGTTCTTCGCGTTCCACAAGGTCTCCTCCAACTCCGAAAGCCCGCCCGGCACCAGGTCGAGCAGCCACTCTGGCTTCACGCCCACCGCCAGCCGCACGACCAGGCCACGCCCCGCCTGCCGCCCGGTCGCGGTCGCGCGCTCCTCGGCATCCACAGCCACCAGCAGGTCACCAGGCGGCAGTGGACCGACATCCGCGGCCCCACCAGTTGTCAGCACGGCCTGGCCGGCACCGGGCGTGCGTCGCCGCATGACCCGATCCGGGAAGGCAGTCAAGACGGCCATGGACAAAGCCACGTCCACGGCTTCCGGATCGGTTGGCCTCGCCGCCGCCCCTTTGACGTTCCCGAGCGCGCCCGCGTACTGGCGTCGCGCCTTCTCGGCGGCCTCGGCCGCCCGGCCGTCAACGCCCAGGGCGCGCATGTGGCCGCGGTCGAAGCGCGCCTGGCGGGCCTGCGCGAAGCGATCCAGTCGTTCGAGTAGGTCCGCGCTCTCGGGAGCCTGCCGATTTCTCGCCTCACCGAAGCGGGCGCGGCCTTCGTCGCCGATATCACCCTCCGACAGCATCCCCGCAAGCGCGGCGGCATCCTGCCCCACCCCGAGCCGTTCGCCCTCGACGAGCAGACGGGCAAGGCGTGGATGGGCCGGGAACCTCAGCATGCGTTGGCCGGTGGCGCTCAGTCCGCCCTGCCCGTCGATTGCGTCGAGCCGTCGCAGCAACGCCGTCGCCGCCTCCAGCGCCGCTGCCCCCGGCGCCTCGAACCAGTCGAAGCGGCTGGCATCCCGGATGCCGAGCGCGGCCAGCGTGAGCAGCGCCTCGGACAGGTCGAGGCGAGAGATCTCCGGAATCTCGTAGGGCCGGCGCGATTCGAAATCGTTGCGTGGGTAGAGCCGCAGCGCCCGGCCGGGCGCGGTGCGGCCGGCGCGCCCACTGCGTTGGATGGCCGAGGCCTGGCTGATCTTCCCCACAGCCAGCCTGGGCAGCCCGCTCCACGGCGAGTGCGACGCGATGCGGGCGAGTCCCGAATCGATCACCGCGACCACGCCCTCGATGGTCACCGAGGTTTCGGCCACGTTGGTCGAGAGAATGACCTTGGGCTGGCCTGCCGGGGTCATGGCCCGCCGCTGCTCGGCGGGAGAGAGATCGCCGTGCAGTGGCAGCACGAGCAGGCCCTTGGCTCGCGCCAAGGGATCGAGGGTTTCGGCCGCGCGGCGGATCTCGCCCGCACCTGGCAGAAAGACCAGAATGTCGCCCGGGCAACCTTCCTGGTGAAGCCGGCGGACGGCGGACGCGACCCGCTCGGCCAGGTGCCGGTCGTCCGGCGACTCCGGGTACTCGACGTCGACAGGAAAGAGGCGGCCTTTGCTGCGCACGGCTGGGCAACCACCGAGAAACTCGCGAATGGGTTCGCTTGCGAGAGTCGCGGACATCACAGCCAGGCGAAGGTCGGGCCGGGCTGTCTTCTGCAGCCGGGCGAGCAGTGCCAGGGCCAGATCCGTGGCCAGGTGTCGCTCGTGAAACTCATCGAGGAGGACGGCGGCGACCCGCGGCAGGGTCGGCTCGCCGAGCAGCCGGCGCAGGAGAATACCCTCGGTCATGAAACGGATGCGGGTTCCTGGGCCACCCACGTCCTCGAAGCGGACCGTGTAGCCGACGGTCCGGCCGACCTCCTCGCCCATCTCCTCGGCGACCCGCGCGGCGGCGAGGCGCGCGGGCAGGCGCCGCGGCTGGAGCACGATGATCTCACCATCCCCCACCCCACCTTCGAGGAGCGCTGGCGGCACGCGNNCCAGGCCGGCCACGATCTCCGGCAACAACGGGTCAATCGGCAGGCGGGTTCGCGGCAAGGATCGCCAGAAGGCTCAGGGGAAGAACTGCGCGCCCTGGCCGCGCTGGACATCGAAATCGAACCTACCGGTGGTCGGGTCGCCCCCCAGCGTACCGCCCATCTGCGGCTCCGGCTGGGGCAGGTTGTTGATGGCCGCGGACACCACCTGGTCATCAATGAGCGTGAGATAGAAGCTGGAGGCGTAGACGCGCTCGCCGTAGTCGACGCGGAACTTGGGGTCGATGCCCGCGCGGTCTTGCGGCGCCAGGTTGGCCTGGCTGGCGGTGCCGAATTCCTGGAGCTCGATCCAGGAGTCCCAGGCCCCGTTCGCCACGACCGGGGCCGGTGTGTTGGCGTACGAGAGAGGCACGGGCCGCGAAATCGCGCTGCCGACCAGATTGGCCGTGCAGGACGACTTGAGGGTCAAGGCGGCATGCACATCGCTGTCGTACTGGACGCGCATGCGCCCCGGTCCCGTGTCCGAGGCCCGGTAGCAGTTGGTCTCGTCCCAGCCGCAGCCCGGCTTGGACCCCACGCAGCCGCGCACGCAGCGCGCGACCTCGTAGGAACTGGACACGTCGAAGGTGAGCACGTCGTTGAGCTCGATTTGCTTGCCGGAACGTTGAAGTCGGATCGTCAATCGGTTGCTCATGATTTCCGACCCCGCGCTGTGCTCGCGCAGGTCATCGATGGGCTCGCCGGCGAAGTAGGTTGGCTTGAGATCGTAGGGCGCCGGGTTGGCCATGGTGGCGCCCCCGTCGGGGGTCTGACCGTAGTCCCCATTCTTCGAACAGCCGTACTCGTAGATGTACCCGCTGGCCGCACCCACGCCCTTGCCTATCGAGCACCCACCTAGCCCAAGGGCGAGCAGGGCAAACACGCTGGCGCCTTTCATGACAGCCTCCTCAGTTCGAACTTAGCGCCGGCCATGGCGCCGGTCAGGTCCGCAGCCGAGCCATCGCGCAGGGCGATTTCGATGCGCCCACTCGACCCCTCGTAGAGCACGAGGTCGCCCACCGGCACGTCCGAAAAGGTGCGTCCCCCTGCGAGATCGAAGCGACGGTCCGCGCAGCAAAGCTGCCAGCGGCCATCGGTGCGGCCGGCACCCAGGGAGGTCATGAGGTTGCCGAAGCCATCGACGTGAATGACGGTGGCGCGGCACTCGCCTTGCAAGGGACCGTCTTCCGGGGCTGGCAACTCGACAATCTCGTCGATCGGCGGGCCCGCCTCCTTCGCCGGACAGCCCCCGGCGATTCTGCCCGCGGTCACGGCGAAGACATCGCGGCCATGAAAGGTCGGGCTCACGGGCTCGCGGCGGAAATGCGGGCTGTCGATGCGGAAAGCCCGGCGCGGCGATCGCGTGGCCAAGGAGAGGATGCCGTTGTCCGGGCCCACGAATACCCGGCCCCCGGCTTCGATGACCAGGTCGGCCCGCTGTCCGCCCACGCCCGGATCCACGACCGCAACGTGCACGGATCCAGGGGGAAAGAACGGGACCGCCTGGGCCAAGGTCAGCGCCCCCGCGGCGACGTTGCGTCGTGGGATTTCGTGGGTGATGTCCACCAGCACCGCGTCCGGCGTGAGCGATAGCACGACCCCCTTCATGGCGCCCGCGTAGGCGTCAGCGGAGCCAAAGTCGGTCGTGAAGGTGACCACTGCCATAGTCGAGTGGAGTTTACCTTAGCTGTTCGCGGAGGCAGAAAAAGTCGTACCATGGGCGCAACCGGCGAGCAGTCAAGTTCCACCGGCTTCTACCGATGGATTCCTGGGTGCGGCCAATCCGGCTCGCTGAAGGCGGTGGTCGCGCCAAGCAGATCGTGGTGGCAACATGACGAAATCCGACTTGATCAAGCATTTGGCGGAGGTGAAGCACCTATCCAAGGGGAGGTCCGAGGCCCTGGTCAACCGGGTGTTCGACGCCATCGAGGAGGCGCTCCGTCACGGCGAACGCGTCGAGATCCGCGGCATCGGCAGTTTCGAGATCCGTCACTACGGCTCGTACAAAGGGCGCAACCCGCGCACCGGCGCCGCGGTCGCGGTCAAGCCCAAGCGTCTTCCCTTCTTCAAGGTCGGCAAGGCGCTCAAGGATCTGATCAATGCGCAGCTGAGCCGGACGCAGGAGATGCCGGCCGTCGAGGAAACCCGTCTCCGGCTGGTCCCCAAGGCCGAGTCCCGCAGCGCCTGAGCCAGTTCCGCCGTTCAGAATTTCGGGCATGTTCTGGCCGCCGATCCATCCCGGCCGGCTGCGTTGCTCCTCGGTCACATACGTCAAGTATGCTCCCTCGTCGCGCCTTGCCGGCCGGGCGCCTCGACGCCCAGAACATGCCCGCTCTTCTGACCGGCGTCACTAGTACACCGCTTCGGCCCGAGCATTCACGCGGAAGGTGTCCGTGCCGACCGGCGTGCTGCCGTTCGGGATCACGAAATGCGCGTCCAGCCACAGCGAGAAGGGCGTGCGGTAGTCTTGGGCGAAATCCGAAAAGGCCTGCTGGGCCTCCGCGCTGAGCGTCACGAGGGTGGTGCCCAGGGTCAGGCTCACCGGTGCGAGCAGGGTCGCAGCCTGACTCGATGCCCCCCCCGCGTTGCCGGGCCCGATGTACAAGTTGGCGCCGCGGATGGGAAGATCGTCGAGGTCGCTGACCGACGTGCTCAACGACACGAGCGACACACGAGTAAACACGCGCCCATCCACCGCCGCCACCTCGGCGACATCCGCGACGAGATCCACCTTTGTCACTACTTCCATGTCGAAGGTAAGCGCGCAGAAGTTGCTCAACGGATCGCACGCGACGGGATATTGCTGGCAGTCGACGGTCGGCAGGGTGGCCGGCGGGGAACAGCAGTCGGTGGCAAGCGCCTGCGGCCCCGCGCACACCATGTTGGGCACCGCCGTCGGAGGAGCCTGCCGCCATTGCGTACTTTCGCTCGAAAACTCGAAGTTCAAGGTTGGCAGGGCGAAGTTGAGACGGTCCGGGGTATTCTGTCCACACCCGGCCACGATCTGGCCGAGGCAAACGACGAAAACCATGGTCCGCGCGCAGGTGCCGAACGACATGCAGGTCGAGAGTAGCAGAACTTCGCTGCCGGAGCAGCGCGCGGACAGCGGCCGGGCGGAATCGCTCGTCGCGCGCGCGAGGACGCTGCCATGAGCGGCCTCGGCACACTTCCCCTGCTCGCCGCGACCTCCGCCGGGGCCACGACCTATTTGGCGGATCTCGTGCTCATCGTGGGTGTCGCGGCCGTCTGCGCCACCCTCTTTCAACGCCTCGGCTTGCCCATCGTGCTCGGCTACCTGCTGGCCGGATTCCTGGTCGGCCCGCACATGCCGGCCAGCTTGGCCGTCCACCCCGACCTCGCCCACTCGCTTTCCGACCTCGGCATCATCCTGCTCATGTTCTCGCTCGGACTGGAATTCAGCCTGCGCCGCTTGCTCCGCACCGCACCCACCGGCGGGCTGGTGGCCATCATCGAGTGCAGCCTGGTGGCGTGGCTCGGCTACTTCTCGGGCCGCCTCCTCGGCTGGGGCGCCACCGAGAGCATCTTCGCGGGCGCGCTCTGCGCCATCTCGAGCACTACCATCATCGCCAAGACCTTCGCCGACAAGGGCATTGGGGGACGGCTCGGCGAGATCGTCTTCTCGGTGCTAGTCGCCGAGGATGTGATCGCCATCGTCTTGCTCGCGGTTCTGACGGCCATCAGCGGAGGCGGCACCATGTCCGCGGCGGTCCTCGGCCAGACCACCGGCCGCCTGCTCGGCTTCCTGACCGTGATGCTGGCCGGGGGCATGCTCGTCGTGCCGAGGCTGGTCCGCCTCATCGCGCGCGGCAAGCAGCCCGAGACCCTGCTCATGTCCTGCCTGGGCCTGGCCCTGGCCTTTGCCTTCCTGGCGCAGAAGGCCGGCTATTCCGTCGCCTTCGGGGCCTTCCTGGCCGGCGCCCTGGTCTCCGAATCCGGCGAGGCCAAGCGGGTGGAAGGCCTGGTGCGCCCCATCCGTCACGTCTTCGTCGGGGTGTTCTTCGTCGCCATCGGCATGCTCATCGATCCGCTGGCCATTCGCGACCACGCGGCCGCGGTGCTCCTGCTCTCGGCCGTGGTCGTCGCCGGCAAGGTGCTGGGTGTGAGTCTCGGGGCGTTCGTCGCCGGCAATGGCGTGCGTCTGTCGATTCAAAGCGGCATGAGCCTGGCCCAGATCGGCGAGTTCTCGTTCATCATCGCGGGACTCGGTGCCGCGGCCGGTGTGCTGCGCGGCTTTCTCTTTCCCGTCGCCATCGCCGTTTCCGCCGTCACCACGCTGCTCACGCCGTTCCTGATTCGTGGGTCCGCGGGCTTCGCCGCCTACGTCGATCGCCGACTGCCGCATGCGGTCCAAACCTTCGCCGCGCTCTACGGCTCGTGGGTGCAGGCCCTGGGCGAGGCGCGCAGCCGCGCCGAATGGACACGCGTTCGCCGCCGGGCCGGTTTCCTGATTCTCGACGTGGTCATCATCGCCGGATTGGTCATCGCTTCGTCGCTCGCCCGCGGCCGGGTCGCCGACGCGCTGACTGGCCGAGTTCACCCCACGCTGGCCCGCGCTCTCGTGACTCTGTCGGCCATCACCCTGGCCCTACCCTTCTTCTGGAGTGCCCTCCTCACCGCCCGCCGCCTCGGGCGCTTGCTCGCCGAAGGTGCCTTCCCCACGTCGAACAGTGGCGTCGATCTGGCGGAGGCGCCGCGGCGGGCCCTGCGCGCCACGCTCGAGCTGGCCATCCTCTTCGCCGCGGGGGCGCCGCTGGTAGCCCTGACCCAGCCCTTCTTGCCCACCACCTTTCCCTTCGCCATCGTCCTCGTCGTCGGCGTGGCCCTGCTCGGCCTGCCCTTCTGGCGCAGCGCCACCAATTTGGAAGGGCACGTGCGCGCGGGCGCGCAGGCCATCCTCGAAGCCCTGGTCGCGCAGAGCCGGAGCGGGCTGCCGGCGGCGAGCAAGCTCGATGACCTGCGCACCCTTCTCCCCGGCATCGGCGAGCCGCGTGCCCTGCCCGTGAGCAACGATGCCCCGTGCATCGGCCGCAGCCTGAAGGAGCTGAACTTGCGCGGTCTGACCGGCGCCACCGTCCTCGCCATCGAGCGCGGCGCCGGCGAGGCGGTGTTCCCCTCCGCCGACGAGGTTCTGCGCGAGAACGACGTTCTCGTGCTGACCGGCACCCACGAGGCCGTCGCCGCCGCCTGCGAGCTCTTGTGTCAGACGGTCAAGACGCCGTTGCCCGCCAGCGACGGCGACTTGCTGGGTTGATCCTAGTTCGTCAAGTTGGCGATCGAGCAGGTCGCCCCCCCGGCGCACTCCTCGGGCGAGGGCGGAAGTTGCGTGTACGTGGCGGTCTTATCGAGCACCGGAGTCACCACGCCGGCCGCGTTGGTGAAGGTAACGACGTAATGGTCCCCGTCCTGGAGCTGGCTGGAATCCAAGTGCCATTCGAGGTCCAACCCGATCGATCCGCTGGCGTTCTGCCACAGGGTTCCCAGCACGAAGGTGGTGCCCGAGAAGAAGAGGCCCGTGCCGCCTCCTCCGGCGACCGGCACGTCGGGCAACGTCGCCGTGTAGCACTCGGCGTTTCGGCAAACGGTCACCGTGGTGCCGGCCAGGCTTGCCGCGCTCGACGTGATGGGGATTGTCATCAAGGCTCCCGACGTGCACCTGGACGGAACGCAGGGGTTGCCCCCTCCACACACCGCAAGGAAGGTGGCGACCAGGGCCGCGGAACCGAATGCGAGCCAACGGTGCTTGTGGTCTTGGATCATCGGGACGTCTCCAGTTTTGACCATGGCGGACCAGTGCCTCATCCTTCGCTCGGCGCGGGAGCGGAGGCGGGCACCGCGGCCGCGGCCTTCTCCTCGAAATACGCGGCCGGCTTGGCGCGCGCGATGTCGAGCTCGAAGTCAGGCACCTCCGTGTGGACGAGCGTGGCGAGCATCTCGTCGACCTCGCGCCGCGCGAGGCCCTTGCCTTCCATGTCGGCGCGAGACAGCTCGCCTGGCCGGGCCGCGATGCCGTCGCCCGCGGGATGCACGAGGGCTCGCAACACGTCCATCTCCATGCGCGACAGGCGCGCCCCGCACACGTCGTAGTCAATCCACGCCTCGTACGACAGCGGCGCCACGCGCTTGAGCATCCCCGCCATCACGCGGCCGTACTCCTGGATCTCCCACTGCGCGTGCGTGTCCACGCGCAGGGTGAGAAAGTGCAGCAGGTTGTGCAGGTCGATCTTCCAGTACCACTGCGTGTAGGTTGAAAGCGGCAGGTCGATGCGGGCGATCTCGCGCGCCACCTCGTGCGCGTTCAGCCACTCGTAGGTGGCGACGGCGGAGTCGCGCTGCTCGTGCCAGCGGCGAAAGGCCTCCGCGCGTAGATCGGCGTCGAGCGGCGCGCCCGCCCGGCCCTGGTGGTTCCCCTCGCTCTGCCCTTGCATCTGCTCCGCGGACGGCTGGTAGAAGAGCATGGGCATCAGGCTGTAGCGGCCCGACATCTCGTTGACGTTGGCGGTGCGGTGGCGAATCCACTGCCGCGCCACGAAGATGGGCATCGAGCAGTGAAACTTGAGCTCGACCATCTCGCTGGGCGTGGTGTGCTTGTGCCGGCGCAGGTAGCGGATGAGGCCACGCGTCTGGCTCCGCGTACGCGTGCCGAAGCCATAGCTCACGCGGGCCGCGCGCGAGATGTCCTCGTCGGTGCCCATGTAATCGACCAGCGCGACGAAGCCGTGGTCAAGGACGGGGAAATAGCGTCCCAGGATCTCCTCGGCGCCCGGGCTGATGCTGCGCAATGTTTGCTTGGGTTGTGCTTCCTCTGCCACGGGCCGACAGTAGCATGAAGGCGACGTCGATATGGGAACCCTGGGAGGGTTAGCTCTGCACTCGGCGCCCGCACCCGCCCTGCCACCCCCTCGCTGCGCTCGGCCTCGCCAAACCCTCCCGCGATGGTGCGCAGGCCAGCAGGCCGTGAGCAGGGCTCGCCGGCTCCCCACGCGACTACGACAGGCTGTCGCGCCCGCCGGACTCGACGAACGCGCCCATGCGGCGGTACTTGTCGTAGCGCTGATCCTTAAGTTGCCTGGGCGGCAGCGGCATCAGCTCCGCCAAGTTGCGCTTGATCGCCGCCGCGAGGTTGCGCGCGGTGAGGTCGAAATCGCGGTGCGCACCGCCCGGTGGCTCGGGGATGATTTCGTCGATGACGCCCAGCCGCATAATCTCGGGCGCGGTCATCTTCATGGCCGCAGCCGCCTCGGCCTTGCGCTCGTCGCTGCGAAACAGAATGGACGCGCAACCCTCGGGCGTGATGACCGAGTAGACGGAGTTCTCCAGCATCATCACGCGGTCCGCGACACCGATGGCCAGCGCCCCACCCGAGCCGCCTTCGCCGATGACCACCGAGATGATGGGCACCGGCAGGGCGGCCATGACCTCCAGGCTCTTGGCCACCGCCTCGGCCTGACCACGTTCCTCGGCGTCGATGCCGGGGAACGCGCCGGGGGTGTCGAGCAGGCAAATCACGGGCCGACCGAAACGCGCCGCCAGCGACATGAGCCGCATGGACTTGCGATAGCCCTCCGGCTTGGCCATGCCCAGGTTGCGCGCCAGCTTTTCCTTGGTCTTGCGCCCCTTCTGCTGCCCCAGCAATACCACCGCGGTGCCTTCGAAGAAGCCGATGCCGGCGATCATGGCCGAGTCGTCGCCGAAGTTGCGGTCGCCGTGCAATTCGTGGAAATCGGTAATGATGCGCGACAGGTAGTCGAGCGTGTAGGGCCGGCCCGGGTGCCGCGCCAGCTGCACCTTCTGCCATGGCGTGAGATCCGAGAAGATCTGCTTCTGCAGGATCTCGGCGCGTTCCTCGATCACCCGGATCTCCCGCGCCAGGTCCGGCGAGATGCGCGAGCGGCCCTTGAGCAGGGCGACCCTGCGCTGAAGTTCGACCACGGGGCGTTCGAAGTCGAGGACCGGACCCTCAGGAACCTTGTCTTTTCTGCTGGGCATACGAGGGCGTCATCCTGTTTCGCCCGGAGCCAACAGTCAACTGTTACGGCGTCCTCGTAGTCTCACGCGAACCGCCGAAGGCGGTGGCCGTACACGCTCGCGGGCGGCTGCTAGAGTAGCCGCGTGCCGCGTCCCAGCCAGACGATCTTCTTCGCGGGTCTCGCCGGTCCCGTGCAGGCCCTCGTGGACGAGCCCGAGATCCGGCGCGGACTCGCGCTGGTGGCCCACCCCCACCCGCTCTTAGGCGGCACCAACGGCAACAAGGTGGTGTACACGCTGGCCCACTGCCTGTGCGACCTGGGCTACCTGGCCTTGCGACCGAACTTCCGCGGCGTCGGCGGCAGTGCGGGCACGCACGACCACGGCAACGGCGAAACCGACGATCTCCTCGCCGTGCTCGAGCACGCGGCGAACCGCTGGGGCGGCAAGGAACCGCTGCCGGTGGTGCTCGCCGGTTTTTCCTTCGGCGCGTTCGTGCAAACCCGGGTCGCCCGGCGGCTGGCGGACGCGGGCCGACCGGCGCAGCGGGTGATCCTGGTCGGGCTGGCAACTGGCCGGCTGCAAGAGTCGTGGCCCTACCAGGCCGAGCCCGTTCCCCCGGGCAGCATCGTGATTCACGGCGACCGCGACACCACGGTGCCCCTGGCCAACGTGCTGGCCTACGCCGAACCGCTGGGCCTGCCGGTGACCGTGATTCCCGGCGCCGACCACTTCTTCCACGGCCGGCTGAAGCTCATCCGCGACATCATCCAAGGAAGTTGGCAGGGGTCATGATTCTGCTCCCGCTCTTGCTGCTGACCGCGCTCGGCGCCGCCTTGCTGGCGCCCTTCCTCGCGGCTCACGTCGTGCTCGTGGCACCGGTCTCGGCGGCGTCTCGTTGGTCGAACTGGATCGGACTTGGCATCGGCGCCGAGCTTGCCTTGGCCTTTCCACTCTGCGCGCTCGCATTCGGGATCTACGGACCCGCCGAATGGCCCTACTACCGTCTGGCCCTCTTGTTCGCCGCCCTCGCGCCAGTTCTTGCATTTTTCGTCATCCGCGCGCACGTGCGGTGCCTGCAAGAAGTCGCGATGGGTGCGGGACGAACGGGCCTGGCATGCCTTGCGGCCGGCCTCGCGGTCGCGCTCGCGTTGCTTCCATGGATCCTGGGCGCGCCGCTGCCCCTCCCGACCGGCGAGCTCGGGGCAGAGCAATCCGTCGCCGGCAGCGCCCGTGACTACGCGTCCTTCGTTCTGCCCTTCGCCCTGGCCATGGACATCGAGGCGTGGCTGCTGCTCCGTGGGGCAGGCCAAAGCCACGAGGTTCCCGGCCGGCGACGGGACCGGCTGGGCGCCGCCGCCGGGGTCGGTCTGGCCGTCCTGGTTGCGTGCGCGACGCTGCTCCTGCCACGCACGGGGTGCAATTCTCGCTGGGTCGCCGCGAACGAACGCGCGGCGCTGCGCGCGCGGGCCGAGACACTTGACGGGCCCCGCGGCCAAGCCTTGCAGCAGATCGTGGCTGGTCACGCCCCCGCCCTGCTGCCCGATCCATGTCCCTCGTTCCCGGAGGAGTGGCGTGCCCTTGGCCGCTTCGCGGACCCACCAAGGGATTGGCACGCGGTCGTGACAGCCGCGAATGCCTGGCGAGAGCACCGCGAGGTGACCCCGTGGCTCCCCGGCGTGGCCCGGAATGACGAGCGACAGACGCCCCGGTTCGCGGGACCCCTTCGCCGCGCCATCTTCACCAGCCTTGACGAGGAGGCGTGGCGCGGTCCCTGGCCCGAGCGGGACATTGTGGTGGCACCCACGGAGGCGCGGCGGCGCGTGCGCGAGCACTCGCTTTCCGCGCCGTGGGACAGCGATGGCACGCTGGTCGTGGCGCGCGAAACGCCTTCCTACTCCACCTACGGGCAGTCCAACCTCGGACTCGTGTACGCAACCCTCTGGCTGTGGAGCTATCACGAGCAGTCCTTCGTGTGCGCTGGCCAGGCGCGGGTTCTCCCCGTCGGGTTCAACGGCATGTTCTCGGACGCGCAAGCCCCCATCGCCCGCGATGCCCTCCGCATGCGCGCCCTGGCCATCGCCGCCGACGCTCTCCGTGCTGTCGAGCGCCCCAGGTGAAACCGTTCCCTACGAGCGTTCCAGAATCTCGCGAGTATCGCTCATGGCTCCATCATCCAATCCTCTAGCGGGCCGCGCAGCCGGGCTCCCTGCACGCGGAAGAATCCGTGGAGCAGCCGAGCCAGGGCCGACGCCACCAGGGGCTGGTCGGCGCGCAGCCGGATCTCCTCACGGCGAAACCATGTTCGCTGACGGCGGGCGTACGCCACGGTCGCGAACTTGATTCCCGTCACCGCCTCGTCGAGGGGAAGGGCGCCATCGAGGTGCTGCCCAAGCTGCTTGTAGCCCAGGCCTTGCATCGCACGGGCAGAGCCGTGGCCGGCCGCGCGCAAGGCGCGCACCTCGTCGAGAAATCCGGCCGCCATCATGGCATCGACGCGGGTCGCGATGCGCGGGCGCAGGTACGCCAGGTCGAAATCAAGCAGCACCGTGAAGAGGCAGAGGGGCAGTGGCGCCACCACCTTCTGCCGGCGAAGCGCGCTGATGGTCATGCCAGTCTGCTCGAACACCTCCAGGGCACGGCTGGTCCGCACCAGATCGCCGGGCAGGATCTTCGCCGCCGCTTCGGGATCGATGGCGCGCAGGCGCGCTTGCAAGGCCGCGATGCCGTGCGCTTTCGCCTCGGCCTGGTGGCGCGCGCGGATCTCGGGGTCGGGCCTGGGCGCCTCGAAGAGACCTTTGACCAGGGCGCGATAGTAGAGCCCGGTCCCGCCGACGATGAT
>PNBO01000146.1:3166-14686 GCA_003136095.1 Myxococcales bacterium | reverse complement strand
AACTGCAATCCCGAGACGGTCTCGACCGACTACGACACCGCCGACCGCCTCTATTTCGAGCCGCTGACCCGCGAGGACGTGCTGGAAATCATCGACGCCGAGAAGCCCGAAGGCGTCATCGTCCAGTTCGGCGGCCAGACCCCGCTGCGCCTGGCCGTGCCGCTGCAGAAGGCCGGCGTCAAGCTGCTCGGCACCAGCGCGGATGCCATCGACCGCGCCGAGGATCGCCAGCGGTTCGGCGAGCTGGTCACCAAGCTTGGCCTGCGCGCGCCGGTATGGGGCACCGCCCACGGCCTCGAGGAGGCCCGTGCCATCGCCGAGCGCATCGGCTACCCGGTCATGGTGCGGCCATCCTACGTGCTCGGTGGGCGTGCCATGGAGATCGTCTACGATGCCTCCGGCCTCGAGACCTTCGTCGGCCGCGCCCTGGAAGCCGGCCGCAAGGAAAGTCTGGCCTCGGGCGGCGGCCGCGGCGACGAGTCCGCCCCCATTCTCGTCGATCAGTTCCTGCGCGATGCCATTGAGGTCGATGTCGACGTGGTGGCCGATGGCCGGGACGTGGTCATCGGCGGCGTCATGGAGCACATCGAGGAAGCGGGCATCCACTCCGGCGACTCGGCGTGTTCCCTGCCACCCTTCTCGCTGCCCAAGCCCACCATCGCGGCGATCAAGGAGCAGTCACGCGCCCTGGCGCGGGAGCTCGACGTGCGTGGCCTCATGAATGTACAGTTCGCGGTGCCACGCGACGGCAGCGGCATCTTCATCCTGGAGGTGAACCCGCGCGCCTCGCGCACGGTTCCCTTCGTTTCCAAGGTCATCGGCGTGCCCCTGGCCAAGGTGGCGGCGAGAATCGCGGCGGGCAAGACCCTGCGCGAGATGGGCATCCGCGAGGTCGAGCCGTCCCACATCGCGGTGAAGGAGGCGGTGTTCCCCTTCGTGAAGTTCGGCGGGGTGGACGTGCTGCTCGGCCCTGAGATGCGCTCCACCGGCGAGGTCATNNAAGCCCATGACCGCCTTCATCGCGGTCAAAGACAGCGACAAGGAGCTGGCCACGCAGGTCGCGGCGACCCTGGTCGGGCTCGGTTTCGGCATCATGGCCACGGGCGGCACGCACGCCCGGCTGTCGGCGGCTGGCGTGGCCTGCGAGCGGGTCAACAAGGTCCACGAGGGCCGGCCCAACTGCGTGGACCGCATCCTCGACGGCGACGTGCATCTGGTGGTCAACACCACGGCGGGCGCGACGTCCATTCGTGATTCGTTCTCGATACGCCGGACCACGCTCATGCGCGGCCTGCCCTACTACACCACCATGTCCGCGGCCCGCGCCGCCGCCGACGCCATCGCCCGGCTGCAGGCCGGCAGCATCTCGGTGTGCTCGCTCCAGGAATACCAACATGGCTGATCGCATTCCCATGACCCCGCGCGGGCAGAAACGCCTGCGCGACGAGCTCAAACGCCTGCGCGAAGTCGAGCGCCCCAAGAACGTGCAGGACATCGAAATCGCGCGCGGTCACGGCGACCTCTCGGAGAACGCGGAGTACCACGCCGCGAAGGAGCGGCAGAGCTTCCTCGAGGGCCGCATCCGCGAGGTGGAAGGCACCATCGCGCTGGCCGAGGTCATCGATCCGGGCAAGCTGTCCGGCGCGCGTGTGGTCTTCGGCGCGACCGTGCGCCTGGCCGACACGGAGTCCGGCGAGGAGACCGTGTACAGCATCGTCGGGGATCACGAGGGTGACATCAAGGAAGGCCGCATCGCCATCTCCGCGCCGCTGGCCCGCGCCCTCATCGGCCGCGAGACGGGCGACACCGTGAACTTGCGCACGGCCAAGGGCTCGCGCGAATACCAGATCCAGGAAGTGAAGTTCATCGCCGTGGACGAGGCCTAGTGCCGCGCATCCAAGCTGTCTTCCTCGATCTGGGCAATGTCCTCGCTTTCCATGACGACGCGGTCCTTTTCCGGCGCATGTCCGACTGGGGCGGCGCACCTCCGGAACTGATCCGGGAGCGCATGCTCGCGCTGTGGGATCCCATCAACCGGGGAACCCTGGCCGGCGACGAGCTCCGCCGCGCGGTATGTCGGGCGGCTGGTTCGGAATCAGCCATGGCCGCCGAGCCGTTCTTCGACATGTGGAATTGCCACTTTCGCGTCCACCACGAGCTTCTGCCCATGGTCGACGCCCTCCTCGGCAAGGTGAAGGTCCTGCTGCTCTCGAACACCAACGAGCTGCACTGGGACTTCGTCCGGCCGCTGATTCCGCAGTTCGAGCGGTTCCACGGCCTGGTGATCTCGTGCGAGCTCCTCCTGGCCAAGCCCGACCCCGAGATCTTTCAGATCGCCCTCGAGCGTGCCGCCGTGCCTGCGCAAGACGTCGCCTACTTCGACGACGTCCCGCGCTTCGTGGAGGCCGCGTGCGCGCTGGGCATCCACGGCCGCGTGTTCACCGACGCGCCGACCTTCCGCGCCCAGCTCGCGAAGCTGGGCGTGAATATCTAGTCAATCTCGGTCGAGTCGACGGCGCCGCTTTCGCTGCTTTCGGCGTCGAGGGGTGTCGAGGCGGGTTCAGCCTCGACCGGTTCGACCTCGATCTCGGCGGGCTCGGTCTCCGGGCCTGCTGTCGACATCAGATCCGGGGTTGCGTCGTGCCCGGTAGCGGCATCGTTCGCGCTGCCCGAAGCGTTGGACCTGCAAACCCCGTTGCCCGTCTCGCCGCCACCGAAACACGTGAGCCCACTCGCGCAGTCCGAGCTGATCTGACAGCGGCCGCCCTCGTCCTCGCCGCACCCTCCCGCAAAGAGGAGAAAGAGCGCCAGTCCGGGCAAGCAGGATCCGAAAGCAAACAGGCGTGGCATGGAGGGCTGACTTACCATCCTCCTCTCGGTTCGTAAAGCCCGGACCGTGCTAGGTTCGCCGCATGTCGCCCCGCCAGCCCCTTATCATCGCCTTCACGGTACTCTCTGCCGCCTCCTTCGCCGCCCTCGGCCTGCAAGCCAAGCCGACCAAGAAAGTCACGCCCGAGGAGCGCGAGGCGCGCGCATTCCTCGAAACCATGACCGGTGTCGTGCAGCCACTGCACACCATCGCCAACCAGGCCGCGTGGACCGCCGCCACCGACGTAACAACCGAACACACGGCGGCGCGCGCCGCCGCCGAGAAGGCCCTGGCCGCAATGTCGGGTTCCAAGCTGGTCATCCAAAAGACGCGCGCGCTCCTCAAACAGGAAAACGCGCTCGAACCACTCTCGCTCCGGCAACTGCAAAAGCTCCTGCTCGCGGCCGCCGATAGTCCCGCCACCCTTCCCGAGGTGGTCGCCAAGCGCATCGACGCCGAGGCCCGCCAGTCCGCGGTGCTCGACGGCTACACCTTCTGCCTGCAGCCCGGTCCCGGTGGCGCCTGCGCGCGCCCGGTCTCGGCCAACGACATCGACGACATCCTCCGCAAGTCGCGCGTCTTGAAGGAGCGCGAGCAGGCGTGGACGGCCAGCAAGGAGATCGGCCGCAAGCTCAAGGCCGGTCTCGCCGAGCTCGTGGGCCTGCGCAACCAGGTCGCGCGCGAGATGGGCTACGCGTCGTTCTTCGCCCTGCAGGTCGCGGACTACGGCATGACCGTGCCCGAGATGACAGCTCTCATGGACGCCACGCTTGCCGCGGTGGCGCCGCTTTTCGACCAGCTGCACTGCTTCGCCAGGCACACCCTGGCCGAGCGCTACAAGCAACCGGTTCCCCGCCTCATCCCGGCGCACTGGCTCGGCAACCGCTGGGCCCAGTCGTGGCCGGGCCTCGTCGAAAGCGCCAGCCTCGATCCCTTCTTCAAGGGCAAGAGCCGCGAATTCATCGTGCGCACCGCCGAGGACTTCTACGTCTCGCTCGGCTTTGCCCGCCTGCCCGAGAGCTTCTGGCGGAAGTCCGACCTCTATCCGGTGGAGCGGACCTCGCCGCGCAAGAAGAACAGCCACGCCTCGGCCTGGCACATCGACGGCGAGGGCGACGTGCGCTCGCTCATGAGCGTCGAGCCCAACCCGCAGTGGTTCGGCACGGCCCACCACGAGCTTGGCCACATCTACTACGACCTGGCCTACGCCCGCCCCGAGGTGCCTTACCTCCTGCGCGCGGGCGCCAACCGCGCCTTCCACGAGGCGGTCGGCGATCTCGCACGGCTAGCCAGCGAGCAGATCCCCTACCTGCGCAAGCTGGGCATCGTCCGGCAGGGGCAAGAGCCGGATGCCGCAGGCACGCTCCTGCAATCCGCGCTCGATTCGGTGGTCTTTCTGCCCTTCGCGGCCGGCACCATGACCCACTTCGAGCACGACCTCTACGTAGGTGATCTGCCGCCCGGCGACTGGCAGGCGCGTTGGTGGCAGTACGTCGCGCGCTACCAGGGCGTGCAGGCGCCCCACGCCCGCGCCGACGAGATGTGCGACGCCTGCACCAAGACCCACATCAACGACGATCCGGCGCAGTACTATGACTATGCGCTCGCCAGCCTCATCAAGTTCCAGCTCCACGACGCCATCTGCGCCAAGATCCTCAAGCAAGACGTGCGCAGCTGCGACTACTCGGGCAGCCAGGAGGCCGGGCGGTTCTTGCAGAAGATCCTCGCCCTCGGTGCCACCCGCGACTGGCGCGAGGTCATGCGCGAGGCGACCGGGGAGGACATCGGCCCGCGCGCCCTGCTGGCCTACTTTCAGCCCCTCGTCGCGGATCTAGAGAAACGCAACCTCGGGCTCGACTGTTCGCGCTGAAGGACGGGCCGGCTCACGGGCAGGTGTTGGTGACCATGCGACAGTTGCCGTTGGCGCAGGCGTCCCCGGTGGGGCAGCAGGTCTGCCCCGCGCCGCCGCACGCCGTGCAGCTACCCGTCGCGGCGGGAGAATTGGTCTGGCAGGCATAGCCCGTGGCGCAGGTGCTGTTCGTGCAACACGGCTGCCCCGAGCCGCCGCAGGCCGCGCAGGTTCCGGTCGTGGATACGCCGGTCGTCTGGCAGACGTTTCCAGGGGAGCAAGTCGCGGTTCCGCCCGTGGTCGTGCTGGCGCAACACGGCTGCGTGGCCCCGCCGCAGGCCACGCAACTCGACGTTCCCCCGGCAGTGGCGGCACGACAGACGGTGCCCGGAGCCGTGCAGCGGTTGGTCCCGCAACACGGCTTATCGAGGCCGCCGCACGTTCCGCAGGCGCCCGCCGCGCAGCTCCCGGTGATGGTACCGCCGCAGGCGACTCCCTCGGCCTTGCAAGTCGCTGTGCCAGTAACTCCTCCTGACGAGACACAGCACCCGCCTGCGAGACAGAGATTGCCGGGGCAGCAGGGCTCTCCCGAACCGCCGCAGGGGTCGCAGGTGGCGGGATAGCTGGTGGTCGTGCACGAGGTGTTGGCCGCCGTGCAAGTCGAGCTCGCGCAGCAACTGTCGCCGCTGCCGCCGCAATTCCCGCACGCGCCGCCTGCGCAAGTTCCACCGATCGAGCACGTCGAATTGGCCGCCGTGCAGAAGCCGTCCACGCAACACCCGCTACTCTTGCAGGCATTGCCAGCGCAACAGACTTGGCGGGCGGCACCGCAGGTCGAGACCGGCGCGGCGTCCACGGTGTCTGGTGCGACGTCCGCCTTGGCAGTGTCAGGGGCGCTGTCCGCAGCGTCCGTCCCGCCATCCCTGCTGGTCGAACCACCCGTGCCCGTCGAACCACCCGTGCCCGTCGAACCACCCGTGCCCGTGGAGCCACCCGTGTTCGCAAGGGTTCCACCGGTTCCCGTTCCGCCACTGCCGGAGGTGGCCGTGCCCCCCGCCCCGCCCGTCGCACCGCCCGTGGCCGTGGCAAGACCACCGGTTCCAGCCGCCCCATCGAGTCTGACGGTCCCGCCGGCGCCGCCGGTGGCAGCGCCACCTGTTCCCCCCAGAGTCGTGCCCGTGCTGTTTCCTCCCGCACCACCCAAGACCGGCGCATCCACGGTGCCCGTCGTTCCACCCGCCAAACTACCGCTTCCTCCCGCGCCAGTCGCCAGGCCGCCAGTGCCGCCAACACCACCTGTGCCGATGGCGGTTCCCCCGCTCCCGCCTTGGACCGCGGCATCGGTTGTGGTTCCGGAATTCCCTCCATCGCTGCCGCCCTGTCCTACCGTTGCACTCACAAGCCCGCTCTTGTCGGTCGAGCAGGCGGGGTTGGCCAAGAACAGCAGCATCGCCATCGCTGCCAAACCTTGCTTCGCATGCGTCGAGGCCCGTTGCGTGAGCTTGTCCATGAAACATCCTCCGGGAAGTGCGGCCGGGAAAGGCAACAGGCCGCCGCGCAGGTGCCCAGCTGTCGAAATCACGGCCTTACAAATTGTATGCGGAAAAACACCAAAAATCGAGGTCCGGGGCCATCAGCGGCAAAAAAAAACTCCACGGCGCGGAATCCTCGCGGAATCCCCTCGCCGTGGAGCCTTTCGTCTGGCGGGCGCTCGTGAGACGCCCGCTCATATGGTCAGAGGGCTACTGACAGATACGCGCAGCGCCCGCTCCCCCGCCGTCCGGTCGGGCGCAGTCAAGGCCGGTGTTGCACGTCCGGGTGCCGCCGACAACGCAGCAAGGCTCCCCAGCTGCGCCGCAGGCCACGCAGCGATCGGCACCGCCACCAGCAGGTGCTGCGCAAGCCAGCGTGTCCGTGGCACAGGTTCCACCCGCACCGCCGCAGCAAGCCGCGCCCAAGGCGCCACAGGCTGTACACGTGCCGGTGCTGTTGTTGGTGTCGCCCGTGCATTCGGTGCCCGCGGCAGTGCAGGTTCTATTCCCGGCGGTACCGCAGCAAGGCTCATCCAACACACCGCAAGCCACGCACAGGCCCGGCGAGGCATCGCCGGTGCCACAGGTCAGGCCGCCGCCCGAGCAGAACCGCGTCGTGCCGCCACCGCCACCACCGGTTCGCGTGCAGCAATCCGCGGCCGAGGTGCCGCAGATACCGGCATCGGAAGCGCATCCACCCGCGGTGCAGACGCCGCCGACGTTGGTTCCGCAGGAGTCACCCGCTGCCACGCATCGGTAGTTGCCGCCACCGCCACCACCCGTCGGCGGCACGCAGCAACCGCCGCTGTTGCAGGTCTCCCCGGCGCAGCAGACCTCACCGTTACCGCCGCAAGTCGCGCCATCCACTCCGGCCGTGTCAATCGGCGTGATCGGAGCATCCGCGACGTCATTCGTGATTGGGGCATCGGTGCCACCGTCGATGCGTACGCCGCCCGTACCGCCGCCGTCGATCCGCCCACCCGTGCCACCGGTTCCACCGCCGTCGAGACGACCGCCCGAGCCAGCTCCGCCGTCGATCACCGTGCCGCCCGAGCCGCCGCGTCCGCCATCGATTACCGTCGTCGTGCCGCCCGCGCCCGGCGTGGTCCCGCCCGCGCCCGGCGTGGTCCCACCCGCGCCCACGCCACCCGCGCCGGTCGTCGTACCGCCCGAGCCACCGCGGGCCGTAGTCCCGCCCGCACCGGTCGTCGTACCACCCGAGCCACCGCGGGCCGTAGTGCTTCCGCCCGTGGCCGATCCGTCCTTCGCCGATCCGTCCTTCTTCGTCGAAGTGCCCGAGTCACCGCAACCGACGGCGACCAGCGCCAGCGTAGCAGCGCACGCGATCCACATGCGCGGTGCAAATAAATCCGAGGCGAACTTACGCGTCTTCATGAATGTCCTCCAAAAGGGTTCAGAACTTAGCCAACCACCGGATTAGAGACATACCATCGACCACACCATCACCCATAGCGTTTTGTGCGGTGCGCGCACAGCAAGTGCGTGAGGAGCAGCACATGTGGGCACAGGTCCTACATGTGCGCGGATCTAGGGCCGTCGCGCGATCTCTTCCACGAAATAGGCGCTGCGATGGCGTGCGTCCGGAAGGTGCGAATCCCAACACGCAGGCGAGCAGAAGACGAGCTTGATCTTCCCTGAGTTGCATGTGGAAACGGAGCAGCGAATGACCTTGCCGCCCACCGGAATGGGTTTGCGGCACATGGAACAGATGAATGCGGGACCGCCAGTCATGGGCCGCTCTTTACCACAGTCGCGGTCCACTCGGCACGCCTCGTCTCGGGAAATAGCGTCCCAGCGACGGGGAGTGACCTAGACGCGCGGGACGTTCCCGTCACCGGTCAAGATAGGCGGCTTGCCGAAACGCGCGCGCAGGCTGTTGACCGAGGCGAGCACCCGCGGCAGGCGCAGTAGACGCCGCTCCAAGGCGCGCTTGCCGGGAAAATCGACCAGGCCCAGCCCCACGAGCATGAAGAGAACGCCCGGGCCGGGCACGAGCGGCAACGCCATGACGAACCCCGCGAGGAAAACCACCACCCCGGTCAGGTTCTTGGTCAGCAGCAAGACCAGGCGCAAGGCCGGGTGCGAATGCCAGAAGCCGCGCCGGCCCGGGGCGCGCACGAAGTAGTCCGGCGGCAAGAGAATCATCACGGCGAACCCCGCGCCGAGGGACAGGATGAAGGTCACCGGCGCGGCGATGGCCATCCAGCCGAAGGCCCGGTGCTCATGCAGCCAATGATGGATTTGTTCGAGCACGGGAAGACGTATTCTAACGCAGGCGCGGGTTCTCTCACCAACCGGCAACCAGCGGCCGCACGGTCTGCCAGAGCAAGGCCTGATTGAAATCGCCCTTGTCGATGTAGGCCGACACGCCCGCCGCCAGGGCGGCGCGCCTTTCCGGCTCGCCCCCCCGCATGGAGATCGCCACCACCGGCAGATCCTTCGAGGCCGCCCGACCGCGCAGGGCGCGCACCAGGGCCAGGCCGTCGAGATGGGGCATGTCGATGTCGGTGACCACGATATCCACGCGCGCGTGGGAAGCCAGCAGGGCCAAGGCCTCCTCGCCGTCACTGGCCAGCAGAACCTGCAGGCCATGGGCGCGCAGAGCCTGCGCGATGACGTCGCGAACCAGGGACGAGTCATCCGCGACCAGGGCGATGCGGCCAGCCGCGCGGCGCCCCTCCGCCTGGCCGTGCTTCTCGTTTCTTCTCGATCGCGACCGCGCCAGCAACACCAGCTCGGCGACTTTGAGCACGAGGGCCAGCGCTCCCTCTTCCACGTTCACGGCCGCCGGCACCAGGGGCAGCCTCTCGAAGAACTTTCCCATGGGCTTGAGCATCACCTCGCGTTCGAGATGCCCCTCGGTGCCGGCCAGCGCCACCAGATCGGTTCCGCTCTGCGCGATGACGATGCGGGCTTGCGCGGCCGCCGCCGTGGGTTCGTCGAGCACCTCGCCGAGATCGAGCAGAGGCACGGCCGTCCCCGCGTACGCAACGGTGGGGCCGTCCGGCCCCTCGCCGCGCGGCATGGCCTGGGCCTCGACCAAACTGCGCACCGACGCCGCGGGCAGGGCGTAGCTGCCCATGCCCACGCGAAAGAGGACTACGCGCGTGATGGCGACGGTGAGCGGCACCTCGATATCGAACGTGGTGCCGCGCCCACGTTCGGTGCGAACCTCGACCTTACCACCGACGTTCTCCACCACGTCGAGCACGACGTTGAGCCCAATCCCGCGCCCCGACACCTCGGACACTTGCTCGCGCGTCGAGAAGCCGGCGGCGAAGAGGGTGCGCAGGATCTCCCTTTCCCCGGTGGCAACGGCCACGGCCGCGTCGAGAAGCCCCTTCTCGATCGCGCGCTGGCGCACGGCTTCGACGTCGATGCCGCGGCCGTCGTCGGAAACCTCCAGATGCAGGCGCTGACCCACCAACCCGGCGGCGATGCGCACGAAGGCCTCGGCGGGCTTGCCCGCGGCGGCCCGCTCGGCGGGCGGCTCGACGCCGTGATCGACCGCGTTGCGCAGCAGGTGCAGGAGAGGCTCTTCCAACATCTCCAGCAAGGCCTTGTCGACCTCGGTCTGCTCTCCCACGGTCTTGAAACGGATCCGGCGCCCCAGCGAGCGCGCGAGTTGGCGCAGAGGCACGGGATAGCGATCGAGGAGGCTGGAGAGGGGAATCATCCGNNGTCTCGTCGCGCAGGCGCGATTCCATGTCGGACAGCCCGGCCACGATGCTCGACCAGGCGTCGAGGTTCTGCGTGCCTTCGCCGGGGCGCCGGACGGGCCGCGCGGCCTCGGCCGATTCACGCAAGCGCTTCGCCCCGCGTGCGAGCTGCCGCCAGCGAACGTGCGAAAGCAAAAGATCGGAAACCATGCCTCGGAGGTGATCGATCTTTTCGGCGGTGACCCGGATCGAACCCTCCATGCGCGCGGGCGCCTGGCCAGCTGCCGGCCTGTCACCGACCTCGCCAGCGCCCGCCTCGCCGGCTGGTTCGACGAGCAAGGCCGCGGGCGGCGCCGACGGTGTCCCCACGACCGGGGGGGGCGTTCCGCGCGCGGAGGCCACCTGGGCCACGAGCGCGTCCACCTCGCCCGACGCCGCCTCGGGCGCGCCCTGGGTCAGCCGCAGGGCAAGTTCGAGACCCGCGAGGACCAGATCACCGTCGCCCGCCGCGGGCAGCCCGCCCCGGTCGCGGACGAGCTTGACGTAGTCCTCCAGGGCGTGTACCAGCTTCGTCACCGTCGCAAAGCCGGTCAGACTGGCTTCGCCCTTGAGGGTGTGAGCCTCGCGGAGAAACGCCGCGGGATCGCCCGCCCGGCGTTCGATTTCGATCCACAGGAGATTGAGCTTGGCGATGCGCTCCGCCGCAATTTGACGGAACAGGGCGACTCGCCGCTCCCGCCTCCCCTCTTCGCCAGCGGCCATGCTACTCCGTCCGCGGCTCGTGGGCGCCGCCGCCGTCCTCGGGCGCGGCCAGGGCCGGCGCGCGCTGGGTCTGGGCCACAACGCTGCTCGTGCCCACGAGGCGGTCGAGACGCAAAGCCGCGTTCACCAAATCATGGGCGGTGGCGGCGGTCTGGCGCGTGCTGGCCGTGGCCTGGGTAACCGTGGCGGCCATGTTGTCCATGCTGCGGCCGACCTGCTCGGTGGCCTTGCGCTGCTGTTGCGTGACCTGGGCGATGTCGCGCGCCGACCGCGTGGTTTCCTCGGAGAGCGCGATGCCCTCCTGCCCGGCGGCGACGGCGGAGTGCGAGGCCGAGCGCATGTCGGTCATCAGCCGTCGGATGCCAGCCACCGACTCCATCACGCTCTCGGCGAGCCGGCGCATCTCCGCCGCGACCAGGGTGAAGCCGCGGCCCGCCTCACCCGCCTTGGTACCCTCCAGCGCGGCGTTGAGCGCCAGCAGATCGGTACGGTCGGCGACCTGCATGATGACGGCCAGGATTTCCGCCACGCGTTCGGCGTGGCTGTTCAGCTCCTCCACCCGGTGGGCCACGTCCCGATTCCCGGTCACCGTGCGCTCTGCGTTGCCGAGCACGACCGACGAGCTCTCGGCAATCTGTTGCGCCGAGGCGAGCATGACCTCCATGGTTCCGCGGGTCTCCTCGATGGCCGAGACCTGCAGGCTGCTGGCGGATTCCTGGGTGCGCGCGAGGCCGGCCAGTTCCTGCGACAGCCGCGTGAGCTGGGTGGCCATCTCGAGCATGGGCCGGGCGATGGTGCCCGAAACCACCCAGGCAGCGAGAAATCCGA
>PNBO01000146.1:0-3111 GCA_003136095.1 Myxococcales bacterium | reverse complement strand
GGCGGCAGGCGAGCCTCGCTGTGGCGCAAATAGACTGTCCCATCGGCCTTGAGCACGACGACGTAGAGGAGATCCTTGTGGCCCTTGATCGCCGCCAGCGAATTCTCGGCCTGGGACTTGTCGAGGTCGAGATCCACCGCCGGCGCGATCAATTTCGCGAGAATACCGGACAGCCCCTTGGCGCGCGTCTCGAGCGCTTGCGAGGCAATGGTTCCCTGCCGGTGGATGAGGTACCACGCGAAGACCAGGGTGAACACCAAGAAGAGGCCCGTGAAAGTGACGACCAGCTTGGTGCGAAGGCCGAGCGCTCTCATGGAATCGCGTCCTCCGCGGCTGAGGTCATGCCCGCCAGCCGAGCCGCGGCCGCGACCAGCCGGGATGTGTCGAGCAAGGACACCCGGCCGCCTTGCCAGTCGAATTCCTCGCGCACGAAATCGGGCGCGTCCGCCGGGCGCACCGGCGCCGCCGACGCTGCGCGCTCGATGAGACCGTGGATCCCGTGCGCCACCACGGCCATCTCGAAATCCCCGTCGCGCACGACCACCAAGCGCGGCAGTGTCGCCGAGTTGTCAACCGGAAGCATGCCAGCGCCGCCGAGCATCTGTTCCAAGCCTACGACCGTTACCAACCGGCCACGCAGGGAGGTTACGCCGAGAATGTGGCTCGGCGCCATGGGAACGCGCGTGACCGGCCCCCGCAAGGCTACTTCCTCGATCGCCCTCGCATCCATGGCAAACCAACGCTGGCCCAGTCGGAGCAGCATCAGCGAGACGGCCACCGGCCCGCCCGGCGAAGCGGGTGGCTCGACGGGATCGGCCTTGCCCCCGCCGTGCGCCTGGTCCTCCTCGCTCATGCGAAGAGGTCCCGACACACGGCGTTCACCCGCGTGACGACAGCGACGGCGCCGGCCAGTTTGGACACGAAGACATCCGGCTTGATCTCGTCGAGCCGCTCGCGCAGCTCGGCCTCGGAGCGCCCGGACACGAGGACCACGGCGGAGCGCCGATCGGCCGCGCTGGCCCGGAAGCGGCGGCACAGCTCGGCCACGTCGAGCACGGGCATGTGCACGTCGCTGACCAGCACATCGGGGGCAAACGACGAGAACAACTCCAGCGCCTTGTCGAAGGTCGAGGCCACGCGCACCGTATAATCGTGCATTTCGAAGACGTCCGCCAGAGCCAGCGCGGCGACCGGACTGTCGTCCACGATGAGCAACTTGGCCGCGATGATCGCGGTCGGCCGACCCGTGGCGGCGCCCTCGTCTCGCAGGGCATCCGATGCTTCTTGCAGGAGATAGCCCAACCTGCGCAGCGAGCGCATGCACGGCTCGACCGCACCGTCCTGGGCCAGCAAACGGGCCGCATCTTCTCCCTCGCGGGCCGCCCGCGAGAGCTCGGGCCGTTCGAGGAGGGTGGCCTCGCCCGCGATGGCGTGCAGGTCGGCCGCGAGTTGCAAGGCGATGTCAGGCGCCGGGTTGCCCATCGCCGCCATGCCGGCCACCACCTTGTGGCGCGCGACCTCCAGCAGACGTGCGATCATCGTCTCGCTCATGGCAGAGGACATGGTCTCACTCCTCACCATCGGTCTATTGGCGAGCCGGCTTGAGGTTTTCCATCAGAGACCAGGTAGTTCCTCGTTCTGCCGGCTGGCAGTCCTCTGTGCGGCCGGGCCCCGTCAAGTGGGCCACGGGAGCGGCCAATGCTAGGCGCGCTCCCCCTCCAATCGTGCATAATCGGCGGGGAAGGAGGTCGCGAGCCGTGAGCGAAGGCAATGGCAGTCGAAAACAGGCCGCCGCCGAAGTGGCCGTGCCCGTGGATTCCCTCCACGGACGACTCGCCTTCCTGTGCACGACGCAGGAAACCGCCAGCCCCCCGGGCAAGATTCTGCTCATCGACGACTCCCTTCTCGCGCTGGATACGGTTTCCGCGTTCCTTGGCGACATGGGCTGGACGGTCCTCACGGCGCAGAGCGGCACAGAAGCTCTGAAGATGGCCTCCGCACCGGATCTGGACGCGGTCATAGCGGATCTCAACATGCCGGACATGAACGGCATCGAGGTCTTCCGCCGCCTCTACGCCATGGATCCCCTGCTGCCGGTCATTATTCTGAGCGAGGAAGCCGCGATGTCGCTCATCCTCGAAACCGTNNGACCTCATCCGGGTGAACGAAGGGCTGGAACGCCGGGTGGCCGAGCAAGGCCGCCTGCTCGAAGAGCGCCTCCGGCGCGAGGCCGCGCTCGAACGCGAAGCCGAGCTCGCGCCACTGCGCAAGGAGGTGGAGATCGCGCGCACCATCCAGACCTCCATTTTGCCCGCGCGGTTCGCGGTGCCCGGTTTGCAGATCGCGGCGCACATGATCGCCGCCTCCGAGGTGGGCGGGGACTACTACGATGTCCGCCCCACCCACGATGGCTGTTGGCTCGGTATCGGCGACGTGGCCGGGCACGGGCTTTCTGCCGGACTGGTCATGCTCATGATCCAAAGCGGGCTGTCCTCGCTGGTCCTGCACAGCCCGGATGCACTCCCGCACCAGATCCTACCCGCCTTGAATCACATGCTCTTCCAGAATCTGCGCCAGCGCATGGGACGGGACGATCACGCGACGCTCACCATGTTCCGATTCTTCGCAGACGGCCGGCTGGCCTACGCGGGCGCGCACGAAGACATCATCATGTGCAACCAGGCTGGCCAGGTTCGCACCATCGCCACCCACGGAACCTGGGTCGGCATCAGCGAGGACATCAGCCACGACCTGGAGAGCCGGTTCCTCGAGCTCGACAAGGGCGATCTCGTGGTGCTCTACACCGATGGGATTCCCGAGGCCCGACACAACCACGAGTCCTACGGCCTGCCGCGCCTGCTCGCCGAGATCGAGAAGCGCCACGCCCAACCAGTGGAAGCGATCCTGGACGGCGTCATGCGCACGGTGCTCGACTTCTGCGCCGGAAACCCGCAGGACGACGCCACCCTGCTGGTCCTTCGGTATGTGGGGACGTGAAACGGGCCGCCCCGTCGCGCGAGCGCGATGAATCGCACCCCTCCGAAGGGTGGGTACTGAGCTCGGCGTAAACCGTTCCGGGCTTCCCATGATCGCGTAGGCGGAGGCGGGCTT
>PNBO01000172.1 GCA_003136095.1 Myxococcales bacterium | reverse complement strand
CGCCGACTTCGTCGGCGCTAGGGACCACACCCAACCCACCCTGCCCGTCGCGGCCTGCGGCCGCGACCCGTCGCAGCTCCGCCAGAGCGCGGGAGGGCTTGGCGAGGCCGAGCGCAGCGAGGGGGGAGGAAGGGTGGGTGGCGGGTGCCGAGTGCAGGGCTAACCCTCCCAGGGTTCCCATCTCAACGAGCCGCGGCGCCGCTATCCTTGGCTTCCCAGGCAACCTCGACCTTGCCCACGGGCGAGGCGAGGCGGAGGATCAGACGGCCGGACGCGGGGCCGATGAAGGCATCGCCCGCGCCTTCCGGGCGTACGAAGCGCACGGTGTAGGTGTGGGAAAACGGGGTGCGCGTGGGGAAAAACTCGCTCTCATAGGCATCGGGAAGCTTCTCGACCTTGACTGTCGTGGGCGCGATCTCCGCCCCGGTCCCGTCGAGCAGGGTGAGCCGCCAGGGCGAGCTGCGGTTCGCAAAATCGTTCCAGCGATCGTTGGTGCTCTGGGCGACGAGGTGGATCTCGTAGACCGCGCGCGCGGTTTCCATCTGTGACTTGGCGAGTGACTCGCGCTCGCCGTCGGCCAGGTCGTAGATCTTGGCGTACTTGGCCATGTAGGCCTGACGAAAATCCCAACTCTTGAACGTGGCCCACACCTCCATGACCGTGCCAATGTCCTGGACCAGTTTCACGTGGCGCGTCCACGCCTCGAAGACGGTGCCGTAGTCCTCGTTGCGGTAGTTCTTGGACGCTTCGGAGAAGTCGACGGTTTGCACGCGAGTCGACGCGCACCCGGCGGCCGCCGCGATGAGCGTATAGGCCAGGTAGCATCGGCTTTTCATGCGAATTCGCGCCTGCGGAAGAGGGTCACGAGTGGGGCTTCCTTCTCCAGAGCTTCGCGCCCACCTTCCTCGCGGTCGACCAGACCGACGATAAGGCTGACCTTGAGGCCGAACTCCCGCGCGCGCGCCACCGCCTTGAGCGCCGAGCCACCGGTGGTGACCACGTCCTCGAGGATGGCGACCGGCATGCCCGGACGGAGCAGCTTGCGCCCCTCGATCCACTGTCCGGTACCATGGCCCTTGGGCTCCTTGCGCACGTAGAAGGCGGATAGCGGCTTGTGGCAGAGGTAGCTGACCGTGGACACCGCCGAGGCCAAGGGGTCGGCGCCCATGGTGAGACCACCGACGGCCTCGACCTCCGGCGCGCGCTCGGCGATGACATGTCCGAAGAGCCAGCCCACCAGATAGTGGCCTTCCGCGCTGAGCACGGCCTGCTTGCAGTCGATGTAGAAGTTGCTCTTCTGCCCGGACGCGAGCACGACCTCGCGCTCCTCGTAGGCCAGGAGCTTGAGAAGATCGAGAAGCCTGGCCCGGTGACGTTCGAAAAGCTCGCTGCCGCTCATGCGGCCGGTTTTACCACGGTCGCCCGCCTTGGTGGCGGGTTACAGCTTGAGCCCTTCGAGTGGGTCGAGCGAGACATCCTTCTTCTTCTTGATGAGGTCGGGCGCGACCGTGGGCGTGGAATCCTTCTTGTCTGACGGCGCCGCGTGCTTGGCTCCGCCACCCGCCGCGCGCGTCCTGGCGCGGGCGTCGTCGAGCTGCTTCTGGATGGCGAGGCGCTCGGCGTCGCTCTTGGCCTCGGCGAGCTGCTTCTTGAAGCTGGTCTCGAGCTGCTCCATCTTCTTCTCCTGCTCGGCCTGCCGGAGCTTCTCCATCTCGCGCTCCTTATCGCGCTCGGCCTGCTGCGCGGCGAGCTGCTGCTCGTGGTCGGACTTGATCTTGTAGATGATGCCGCCCGCGATGACCAGGACCACCGCCGCCACGGCGACGATGAGGCCCACCGGTACGCCCTTCTCCTTGGCGGCGGTCTTGGCCTGGGCTTCGAGGCGCATACGCTCCTGTTGGAGCTTGGTTTCGGCCTCGATGCGCGCGCGGCGCTCGGACTCTTCCAGGCGCAGCCGCCCCTCGCGATCCTGGGCCTGCTTTTCCTCCTCCATCCGGCGCACCCGTTCCTCTTCCCCGCGCCGAGCGCGCTCGGCATCTTCCCGGGCCTTGCGCTCGGCTTCCTCTTTGGCCCGACGCTCGGCCTCGGCACGAGCCTCGGCTTCGGCGCGTTCCTTCTTGACCCTGTCTTCCTCCTGCTTGCGCAGTTCCTTGAGAGACTTGAGGACCGAATTATCGCGTGAGTCCAACGTTTTGCTCCTTGTGCCTGGGTCGCACCCGCAAGGGCGATGATGGATGGATATCTAACACAATTCCCGGGCCAAGCGAACGCGCGTCGTGGCACCGCCATCCCCCGCCAGCCGCGGGAGGCAGTGGACGTTACCGTGACGAGCCGGGTGCGGCCGCGCGAAAGCGCCGCGCGATGGTGGCGGCCAGATCGTCGAGGCTCCGTCCGTCGGTGTCGATGGTGTCGTGGGCCACCCGCTCGTAGAGCGGCGTCCGGCGCTGGAGCACCTCTTCCACCTCCGCGGTGAAACTCTTGGTGCCGGTCAGCGAGGGGCGCGACTTGTCGCCGCCGATCCGGCCGACGATGGTCTCCGGTGTGGCCCGCAGCCAGAACACGCGGCCCCTGGCGCGCAGCGAGGCGTGGTTGGCCTCGCGCTCGACCACTCCGCCCCCGCAGTCGATGACCAGGCCATCCTGGCCGCCGAGCTCGCGGCACACGGCCTCCTCCCGCTCGCGAAAGTGACTCCAGCCATGGGCCTCGACGATAGCGGGAATCGGCTGACCGGCCGCGCGCACGATTTCCTCATCCAGGCTAACCACTCGCCGCTCGAGCAGGTCCCCCAGCCGCCGCGCGATGGCACTTTTGCCCGTGCCACGATACCCGACGAGAACCAGGTTCACAGCCGCGCCTCGATGACCTTGCGCATGACCTCGGCCGGAGCCTTCTGTCCCGTCCACAGCTCAAACTGCACCATGGCCTGGCCGAGGAACATCTCCATGCCTTCGACCACCCGGCAGCCGCGCTCGGCGGCTTGCGCGACGAGCAGGGTGCGGCGGGGATTGTAGACAGCGTCGAACACGGCCAGGGCCGGCCGCAGCAGCTCGCGCGGGACCAGCGAGTGGGCCGTGTCAGGGGTCATGCCGACGGGCGTGCAGTGGAGGAGCACGTCCGCCTGGGCGACCGCGGCGACCAAAGCCTTGTCGTCGAGCATCCGCGCGTTCACCACCGCGCCGGCCCGTTCGGCGACGTCGCGTCCCAGGCGGACAAGCTCGTCCTCGACCACGCCAAGGATTTCCAGTTCGGCGGGCTGACCGCGCACGGCCACGGTCATGGCCACGGCGCGCGCCGCGCCCCCCGAGCCCAGCACCAGCACACGCCGGCCCCGCGTCGAAACTCCGGCCCGGCCGAGCGCGTCAAGGGCGCCCTGCCCGTCGGAGTTGTAGCCAACGAGTCGCCCATTCTGGTTGACCACGGTGTTGATGCAACCGATGGCCCGAGCCATGGCATCGACCTCGTCGACCAGGGAGAGCGCCGCCACCTTGTGCGGCATGGTGACGGAAAGCCCACGGTAGCCGAGGACGCGTGTCCCCGCGACGGCGGCCGCGAGGTCAGCCGGCGCCACGTCGTGGGCGACGTAGACCAGGGGCAGCCCCAGGGCCTCGAAGGCGGCGTTGTGTATCGCCGGGCCCATGGAATGGTGCGCGGGAAATCCGAGGAGCGCGCAGACTTTGAAACTGGCGTCGATGGTGGACATGACCTTCGCAGGCGAAGTTCTACCACCTCCGTTGAGCTGCGGAGGCCGCTTCGCCCTGGCGGCTCAGTTGTTGACCACGACGTTGTTCTGGACGGAGTTGTTGTCGTCGCAGGCGTTCTTGCCTGAGTTGCAGAGGACGGCCGCGATGCCGCCTGCGCCCTGTTGGCCGCCGCCGCTCGTTCCACCGCCCATGGTCATCTCCAGAACCACGGTGGTCCGGCCATCCATTGCCGTTCCCTCGGAGCGAATGACCACGATCTGATTCCCGCCCGCGGCTAGCCCGTCGACCGTGAACCTCCCCTTCCTGCACTCGGCGACGTCGTTGCGAATGTAGACGGTGTACAGGCCCATGAGCGGAGCGCTCAGCCCATCGGGATTACCGGGAACCGCCTCGGCGTGATAGACGCTGGTGGGATAGTTGATTCTGAGCAGCGGCGTCCCCGAGGTGTCGATCAGGACCGCCCCGCGCCCGATGGGCAAGCCGTAGACGGAATCCACCGAGTTTGGGATCTCGTCGGCGGGATTGGAGACGTGGCCGGTGCCCCCGAGCAGCGATGTCAAATCCGGAGAAACGGGGCCGTTGAGAATATCTCGGGCTCTTTCCAACCCTGCCTCGGCGACGTAGAGAGCCTGGTTGCGCAGGTTGGTGTTGGTCAGCATCTGCACGTTGGACTTGGTCAGGAAGAGCCCCGACATGCCGAGCCCGAGCAGCACGATCATGATGAGCATGACCGCGACGAGAATCGCGCCGCGCTCATCCCGGCGCCCGCCGCCCAGACGGCAGACGAACGGGCTTGCAAGCCCGTTCGCGGCCGGCGCCGGGCCCTCCCACGGTGCGATGTGCATCACCAGCGAACATCGGCAGATCCCACATAGGGCTAAACCTACCGATGACGCGATGGCGTGAGCGTCGGACGCAGGCGGCGCCGGCTAGCGCCCACCGTCGGGCTGGACAAGGGCCCGTGGTTCGGCTGGGAGGGCTGGGCCTGACGCTTGGGCTGCCCCCTCTTCCCCCAGCGTCGGACCGGGCCGCGGTCGGCTCGGGGCTGCCGGTTCCTCGATGTCCGACGACAGCGGCAAGTTGGGGAAGGCCAGCCAGGCGACGAGCAGCAATGCCCCGCCGAACATCGCGAAGCTGGCCGCGCGCCTCACCCACGGACGCGGCGCCTCGTGTGCGGGGGACGCCTCGGGACTCGCTGGGCTGGGGATGGCTGGCGTCTCGCCATCGGCGGCAAGGGTCACGATCCTGCGCGATGCCGTGCGGCCGCCACCTGGCGTTTCGCGCGGGACGGCGAAAAGTTCCTTGGTGTCGGCCGCATCCCCCGGAGCCGATGGCTCGCTTCGGTGCATGACCTGCACCGCCGGATCCGCGACGCCCGATCTCGGCTCGGAGAGAGAGAACAGGGGCACCCCCGCCATGGGCGTGAGCGCGCGCGGCAGCGGCGAAGGCGGCAGCAGATGGTCCTCGATGGCCGCGATGAACGGTTCGAGACCAGGAAATCGATCCTGGGGAACCTTGGCCATCGCGCGCTCCACGATGGCGACGATGGGCGCGGGCAGGTCCGGTCGGAACAACGTCAACTTCGGAGCCGGATCGTTGATGATGCGCATGAGCAGGTCCGGGCCGGGCTCACCGAGGAAAGGCAGCTGGCCGGTCAGCGCCTCGAAGAAGAGCACGCCGAACCCGTAGACATCGGCGCGGGCGTCGATGTCGGCGAGACCCTGGATGTGCTCGGGCGACATGTAGGCCGGCGTGCCGTGGGTGGGCAACACCTGCGCCGCGAGCAGTGAGCCGCGGGCCTTCTCCATCACCACCGAGATGCCGAAATCGAGCACCTTGGTGGTGAGAATGCGGCCGTCGGAGCCGAGACAGATGAAGATGTTCTGGGGTTTGAGATCGCGGTGAATCACGCCCAGGGCGTTGGCTGCGGCCACCCCGCGCATGGCGGGAAGCAGCAGGGTCGCGGCCTCCTCGATGCCAAGGTAGCCCTTGCGGCCGAGGTGGGCGCTCAGGGGCTCGCCGTCGAGTATCTCCATCACGATGCAGGTCAAGCCCCCGTGCTCGATGACGTCGTAGATGTTGACCACATTGGGGTGGTTCACGCGGCTCGCGGCCAGAGCCTCGCGGCGAAGCATCTCGGCCGCGGCCGCGCCGCTGCCCGACGCGTTCAAGATCGCCTTGAGCGCGATGCGCTTGCCGGTGCGCTGGTTGGTCGCCTCCCACACCGCCGCCATGCCGCCCTTCCCGATCAGCCGATCGATGCGGTAATTGCCGCCCACGACCTGCCCTTCCCGCAGGGTCGTGCCGAGATCTGGAGGGGTCTGTTCTTCTCCTGCCATCACGGGCGTTTCACGCGAAGAATCGCCTAACACAAAAAACGTTCCGCAACCACCCAGGGCGACTTCCACTTTCCACCAGGCTGTCCTTCGCCCATGGTCAGAATTGGGGCCAAGTTCCCCGAGGTCGCGATCAGTCGGCTAGACTACCCAGCTCGGGCGTCGGCGTGGCACACAAACGGCCAGACCGAGCCACACGGCATCGCCACGGTCGGAAAGCACCGGACGCGGACGGCGACTTGGCGAAGGGCAGGGTCTATTGGCCTTCGAGCATGCCTTGGATGCGGATCTCGTGGCCGTTCGCGTACCCTGACGCCCACGCAAACGCGTAGGATTCGCCCAAGTCGTCGCCACTTGTCACGAAGAGCCGGACCTTGTCCAGCGTGACCAGGCAGGAAGCCAGCGATGGCTCGGAGGTCGTCACGTCGAGAACCGTCAGGCCACCCAGCGAAGGCTTGCGTCTTGAAACCTTCGTCGCCCAGCCGAGGTCGCGTCTCTTTCGGTCGAAAAACCTTGCCCCACCTCGCGCCGCGACCGCCTCGAATGTGTCTTCCATGGTGACAAGTGTCCGATGGCGATCGGGGAAGTGCAACTCATCAATCCGTCTTTCTCTGTCACCTATCACTGCGAGCGCTCGCAACACTGCCTACTTCCCCGGCCGGCCCGGGCCGATGCCCAGAACCGTGCCCTGGGGACAGGCGCGCGGGACCGGAGCCGGAGGCGGCGGGGTTGGCCGGGGTCCGTCTGGCAGTGGCAGCGTGCTCCCCGCGGGGGTGTGCGTGTGGCGCGGCGGCGACTCTCCCCTTCCCGGCTTCGTGCCAAGTGCCAGCCGGGGGGTCGGAGTGGGGAGGCGCACTTCCCCGATCGGATGCTCTCCACTCGCCGGCCGCGGCAACTGGGCCAGGCGAGACTTCGCGCCTTCGCCCGAGTTTGGCCGCAACGACGGCGGCGGCGTGAACACTTCCGGTTCGGAGGGCCGCACCATCCGGTAGGCTCCGAGGCTGGGGCTGACCACGGGTATCGGCGTGCGCGGCGTGGTGCGGGTCGCGCGCGGAGCTGTCTCGGCCAACCCCTCGACGATCGCGGCCGGCGGCTCCGGCGTGGGCGGAGGGCTATCGATCAAGATCTCCGCTTTGGCCGACTTCGCCCCGCCCGACGGCAGCTCCTCCACCGCCGGATTTACGTCGCCGAAGGACAGCTTCTCCCGTACCGGCCTCGCCTCATCCCAGGACAGCTCCTCGCCGGGCGGCGGCGCGGGCGTGGCCGGGCTGGCCAAGGCCGGCAGGGTGGGCAGGCCCGCAACCGATGCCGCGCCCACCAGGGCCAGACCGAGCTGATAGAGCGTATCCTCGGCGCCCTCGGCGCCGCCCCTGGCGGCCAGGGCGCGTTGCAGGTCCTCGACGGCCGGGCCTTGCCTGGCCTCGCTCACCGCCGCGTCGGCGACGTAGCACAACGCCAGGTCCTCTGGCTCCACGCCGCGCGTGACGATCGACGTCTCGAAGGCGGCCGCGAACGAGGCCATGGCCGCCTGGGTCGGCGCCAGGGCCAGGTCCTGCGACGCTGCCTTCCCCGCCGCCGGGTCCACCAGGGCCTGTATGCCGAAATGACTGGGTGTCTCGCGCGCCGGCGCCGAGGCCAGATTCACCTCGCTCCCCCGCGGCGCCGCGGCCGGGTCGCCGAGATCGGAAGCCCTCGGCGCGGGCTTGGCGGGCGGCGGCGACCGGTCGAGACTAGCCACGTCCTCCTCGGGCTCCGCCTCCAGCCGCTTGCGGAGGGCGGCCTTCTGCTCCTGCCGCTCCCGGGCCATCCGTTCCTCCTCGGCCAGCAGTTCCTCGGCCTTCGTCTCCATCCCGGCCTGGTTGTAGAGGTCGGCCGCGCGCTTGCGGCTGCCGGCCTTCTCGAACAGCTCGGCCGCCTCTTGCAGGCGTCCCTGACGAACCGCGATGTGCGCCGCCCGCACGGGCTGCCGGGCGCGCAGGAACAGGTCATACGCCGCGCTCAGATGGCCGGCCTCCAGCTCGCGTTCGGCCGCTCCCTCGTAGTTGCCCTTGACCAGGTCATGGGCCAGCTTGCGACCGAGCCTCTCGCCCTGCTGCCGGCGGCGAGCCCGAATCACCAGCCGCACGAGGACGAGCAGCGCGAAGACGAGCACCACCACGGCGCCGACGGCGAACGCCGTCTGGTGTTGCGACCAGAGCTGGATGACCTTTTCCACCTGATTCCCTACTCGTCCACCGCCAAGAACGGCTCCCCGCTAGCCCGGCGGGGGCACATCTCGCCGATGGTGTTCCCAGGCGCGAGCCGCCTCGACATCACCCCACGCCGATCTTCTGGTGTCATGGTCTTTGCCGCCTCCGATCCATGCGCGACAAGCCCAGGACCTGCGGCAAGCGGCGCAGCATGTAGATAATCGGCTGGGCAGGCCCTGATCCTGAGCCTGGATGACATAGCGCGCCTCGATTGGGTGTCGCTGGCCCAGCCGGCCGACGCGTCACTTTCATGATGTATGATGAGGTGAACTACTGCGCTAGAAGCTTTTTCAAAACTTCCTCAGCGCGATGAGGCAGGTTCGAAACCGCTTTGGGGCTCCCTGCTCGGCCTTGGCTCAGTCGACGACGGTGTGGCTCACGATGATTGACGAGTGGGGTTTGCTGAATTCCGGCCGCCGGCTGGCCACGCGCGTCGATTCGACGGTAGACTTGCCCAGCCGTGTCCGCAACCGACGAGCCGCCTCCCCCAACCTTCGATAGGCCGATGCTGCGCGACGCCGAGCTGGCGCCGGCGAAGCGCACCATCGCCGAGATCGTCGAGCGCCTGCCCACGGATCCGGGCGTCTATCTGATGAAGGACCGGCGCGGGAAGGTCATCTACGTGGGCAAGGCCGTCAATCTGCGCGGCCGCGTTCGCCAGTATTTCCAACCGGCGAGCGGCGACACGCGCGCCTTCGTGCCCTTGCTGGAGGGCATCGTCGCCGACATCGAAACCGTGGTCACGGGCAACGAGAAGGAAGCCCTGCTGCTGGAGAACAACCTCATCAAGCAGCACCAGCCGCGCTTCAACGTCAAGCTCACCGACGACAAGAACTTCCTGGTGCTGCGCCTGGATCGGCGGACGCGGTGGCCACGCCTGGAGGTCGTGCGCAAGATCGCCGACGACGGCGCGCAGTACTTCGGCCCCTACCATTCGCCGACCGCGTGCCGCGAGGCCCTGCGCGTGGTCAACCGCCACTTCCAGCTGCGGGTGTGCACCGACCACACCTTGCAAACCCGGCAGCGCCCGTGCCTGCAGTACCAGATCAAGCGCTGCCTCGCGCCCTGCGTGCTCGAGGTGCCGGCCGGCGACTACGCCGAGCAGGTGCGCTTCGTCGGGCTCTTCCTCGAAGGCAAGAACGACGAGCTGCTGGAAGACCTGCGTCGCCGCATGAAAGAGGCCGCGGGCCGCACGGCCTTCGAGCACGCGGCCACCCTGCGCGATCAAGTTCGCGCCCTCGAGAGCGTGCTCGAATCGCAACGCGTGGTCTCGGGCACCTTCGTCGACCAGGATGTCGTCGGCTTTCACCGCGAGGGCCAGGCCGTGGAAATCGTGGTCCTCTTCGTGCGGCAGGGGAAGCTGGTGGGCAACCGCGCCTTCTCGTTCGGCAAGCAGGAGTTTCCCGACGACGAGATCCTGTCGAGCTTCGTCGGCCTCTTCTACGACCTGCAGGCGTCCCCGCCCGAGGAGGTGCTCCTGCCCTTCGCGATTGCCGACGCGGAGGTGAAGGCCGAGTGGCTGTCGGACAGGCGCGGCCAGAAGGTCGCCGTGCTGATTCCGCAACGCGGTCCGCGCCGCGCGCTCGTCGAGCTGGCGCGCAAGAACGCGGCCGCGAGCTTCGTCAGCCGCCGCGATCGCGGCCAGGATAGCGCCGCCACCCTGGCCCGCCTGCAGCGCCGCCTAGGCCTGCCCCGGCCGCCGCGCGTGATCGAGTGCTTCGACATCTCGCACGTGCAAGGGACCGATCCCGTGGCGTCGATGGTCGTGTTCGAGGACGGCGAGCCCGCGAAGGCACGCTATCGCACCTATCGCATCAAGCACGCCGAGGGCGGCGACGACTTCGCCTCGATGTACGAGGTACTCTCGCGCCGCTTCCGGCGTGGCCGCGAGGCGGGGAGCAACGACAGCTCGTGGCGGCTGCCCGACCTCCTGGTCGTCGACGGTGGCAAGGGCCAACTCTCGGTCGCGCTGGCAGCCGCGCGCGATGCGGGCGTGGACGTGCGGCCGGGGGTGGGCTTGCCCATCGTGGCGCTGGCCAAAGAACGCGACTTCGCGACGGGCGAGGTCGGCCCCGCTTCCGCCCAGGTGGGAGCTCCGACCCCGGGCCCGAGCGGCGACGCGGTAAAGCGCCGGCCCGACCGCGTGTTTCTCGCGTACGCCAAGGATCCCCTCGCCATCGGGCCAACCAGCGCCGAGATGTTCGTGCTCGCCCGATTGCGCGACGAGGCCCACCGCTTCGCCGTCGGGTTTCATCGCAGCCGGCGCAAGCGCCGCACCATCCGTTCGGCCCTGGCGACCATCCCCTGCGTCGGCCCGGTCCGGCAGCGTGCGCTGCTGCGCCATTTCGGCAGCCTGCGGCAGGTCGGCGAAGCCTCGCTCGAAGCCCTGCTGGCCGTGTCCGGCATGAACCAAGCCGCCGCCCACGCCGTGCGCAACCACTTCGCATCACGGCAGGATGCCGCGCCGGACGTCGCCCCTGCCCCTGGTTCGGCGGCGGCCACCGAGACAAAATAGGAGCGGCGCTCTCAGATTTCTGAAGAGCAACCGTACCCGGCAATCGGTCTTTCCAGCCTTTCCCGCGCCTCCGGCTCGGGTCGGACGTGGAATGCTCTTTGCTCGAACCTGACCACTTGGGGGCAATCATGAAGAAGTCAGCAATCGTCAACGGGCTCGGAATACCGCTCTTGCTGTGCACGATGGCGTGTCAGAAGGAAGGGCTGTCGAGTGGCGGGGGTACCGGGGGCAAGGGGACGGGAACTGGTGGGGTCCTGGCCACCGGCGGCGGCATCGGCACCGGCGGCGGCATCGGCACCGGCGGCGGCATCGGCACGGGGGACGCGATCGGCACGGGGGGCGCGATCGGCACGGGCGGGGCGATCGGCGCCGGCGGCAAGACCGGCAGCGGCGGCGCGGTGGGCACGGGCGGCACGCCTGGCACCGGCGGTGGCACCGGCCGTACCTGCGGCACCGTCGCGGGACTGCTCTGTCCGAGCGGCCAGATCTGCGACATGCCCGTGGGCGCTTGCGCGAAGATCTCCGACGCGGCGGGAACCTGCGTGGCCGTCGGGCCGGATATGTGCCCGGCCAACTACGCCCCGGTCTGTGGCTGCGACGGCGTGACCTACTCGAACGAGTGCGGCCGTCTGGCCGCAGGCGTATCCAAGGCCTCCGACGGCGCGTGCCCCACGTCAACGCCAGCCTGTCCGGCCGACATCTCGCAGATCAGTACTTGGCCATGCACCGAGGGCCTGACCTGCGAGTACGGCACGGATCCGCGCCCGAGCTGCCGGACCAGCGCGACCTGCACCGGCGGCGCCTGGTCGATCCTACTGGCGAAATGCACGCAACTTCCTCCGGTGACCTGTCCGGCCACACGCGACGCCGCCGCCGGGCAGCTCTGTCCTACCGACGGCGCCTACTGCGTGTACGGCGATCTTTCCTGTGTCTGCACGAACTGCACGAATGGGCCGGTCACATCGTGCGGTGGTGACTTCACCTGGCATTGTGCGACGCCGAACGCCGACGCCGCCTGTCCGTCCGGCATCCCTCTCCTGGGCTCGGCCTGCACGACGGCCGACAAGACCTGCACCTACGCCTGCGGAACGGGCGGCGCGCGCTTGTGCAAGAGCGGCGCGTGGTACACGGCGAATGGCGGCCCCTGCCCGGTGTCCGCGCGGCGGGCGAAGAAGAACATCGTCTACCTCGGCGCCGCCGAACGCGAGCGCATTGCCCGCGACCTCGCTGCCTTCAAGCTGGCCACCTACGAGTACCGCGATCCGGCCCTGGCTGGCACTCGCCACCTCGGGTTCATCATCGATGACGTGCCGGACAGCCCCGCCGTAGACCGTGACGGCAACATGGTCGATCTGTACGGCTACGCCAGCATGCTGGTGGCCGCCGTGCAGGCGCAGGGCGAGGAAATCGCCAAGCTCAAGGCCGAGCTGGCCCGGCTCAAGACGCGGCTGCGGAGCAAGTAACCGGGCGGAATCTCACGCCCCGGTCACACGTGCCATACGGGCCACGAGCAACTTCCAGCCCCAAGTTGCCGAGAGGACGTTCATGGCCGAGAAGAGTCTGGTTCCTGTTGAGCGCGTGCAGCGCGCGCTCCTCATCTTGCGTGGGCGCAGGGTCATCCTGGACGCCGACCTGGCTTCCCTCTACGGTGTGCCGGTCAAGAGGTTGAACGAACAGGTCAAGAGAAACGCGGCCCGTTTTCCGGACGATTTCGTGTTCCGCCTCTTGCCCGGGGAGTTTGCAGGTTTGAGGTCGCAAATTGCGACCTCAAAAACCGAGCGCAGAGGGGGTAGGCAGTCGCCGCCCTATGCCTTCACCGAGCACGGCGCGCTCATGGCCGCATCGGTTCTGAGCTCGGCCAAGGCGGTCGAGATGAGCATCCTGGTGGTGCGCGCTTTCGTTCGTCTCCGCCATATCTTGGCCGCGAATCACCAGCTTGCCGGCAAGCTCGGTGAGCTGGAACGAAAGGTTGCCACCCACGACAAGCGCATCGGGGCTCTGTTCGCTGCCATCCGCGGCTTGATGGCCATACCGGAGAAGGCCAGGCGACGGATTGGCTTCAGGAGGGATTCGGCGTGATGGCCGACGGCCTCGCCCGCGGTCAAGCACTGCGCGCGGGGCCGCGCGCGAAGTACCGCGCGAGAACGTAGCCGCAGAGGCCGCCGCCGAAGTGGCAGTAGCGGTCGATGCCGGGCAGGAACGAGATGGCGATATTGATGGCCAGGATGACGACCAGCTGCTGGCGCAACCGGCGCGCGATAAGCGCCGGGAACAGCTGCTGCCGGCCGTCGATCGCGCGAGCGGCGGCCGGCTCTCCCGGACGGCGCTCATCGCGGGAGCTCGAAAGAACCCTGCCAGGGTTCTTTCTTTGCAAAAGCCCGAAGGTCGCGCCGAGCAGTCCCCAGACCGCGCCCGAGGCGCCCACGGAAATGGCGTGGGTGAAGAGCGCGCTCGCCGCCCCGCCGGCGAGGGCGGTCGCGGCGCAGAGCAGGCCCATGCGGCGGCGGCCGAGCATAGGTTCGAGGAAGCTGCCCAGGCTGTAGAGGGACAGCATGTTTACGATCAGGTGGGTTGGATTACTCGGATTGTGGAGCAAGGCGTAGGTGAGCAGCCGCCACAGCTCGCCATGGGCAATCTCGTCCGGGCGGTTGCAGAGCAGGGCGAAGAGCTGCTGCGCGCGCACGTCGTCGCCGGACGTCAGGGCAAAGAGCAAAAAACAGATCGCAATGTAAGCGACCGTGAGATGGGGAAAGCGGTGAGCGGTGCTGCGCACGAACTCCATGGCCTCGAGTCGCTCCCGGCGTCCGCGTTCGACGATGGCGGCCACCTTCTCGGGCGAAAGCGGTCCTGTCTCGGGCAGGGCGCGGCCGGCCTTCTCCAGGTCGGGCAGGCGGCGGCCGGCCACGCGATGGATCTGGCCAGTCTCCTCGGCGTGGTAGAGGCCGATGTGGTCGCGATTGCGGGCCGCCGCGTCCGCCGCGCGCAGTGCCTCGACCACCTCCGCGCCGCCGCCCGCCACCACGACGAAGAGCAGTCCCTTCTCGTGCGCGCCCAACACTCGATCGAGAAGCACGCGCAGCTCGCCCTCGGGAATGCCCGCGCGATCGAGAAGAACCAGCCCCCTGCCCGTCCCGAGCCACTCGAACACCGCCATGGGTTCGTGAAAGGCGACCAGGGCGGCCGCCGTGCGCCCGGCCTGGCCCGCGACCTCGGGATCGGCGAGCGCGACGACGAGCCGGTCGCGTACGGAGCCTCGGGGTGCGGTTGGCTCGCTCAAGATTTCGCCATCATAGCGGAAGCCACTCACCGCCGCCCGTGACGCGCGTGTAGGACAAAACCCGACACGCCATGCTTCCACTAGGAGGACACGCAAATCAGGGACGGCCGGGTTACGAACGAGGGTGCCTTCCAGTAATTTGAGCATTGCGGAGATGGAATTGATCTTCGATAGGCCGGGACAAAGGCAGGCGGGTTCTGCAGGCCATGCACCATCCCCCTCCATACCAACCTGCACGGAAACCGACGGGTATTCCGTGTGTAAGCCGCTGCTCTTGTCCCGGCCGAATTTTCCGAGCCCCACGCAGAAGCTCATCAAGCTGGTTCGGCGAACCCTGAAAGTTTTTCCGGTCTAGCCCGCCCTGCCCTCGCCCCCGTTTCCGATCTCGATACAAACGGCTCTCTCACATCTCGCTTGGAACGTGATCGGGAACGGGGGGGGCGGCAGGACACTAGGCTCGTCGCCTGCGGCGTCGGCGCCGCAGCAGCAGGAGGAGTCCCACGAGGGAGAGCGCCCACACGGTCCACAGGACGTGCGTGGTGTGGACGAACTTGTGGTGCGCCGGCGTATAGGGGCCAAGGCGTACCGGCATGCGGCCGCTCTGGTGCAAGGCGAGCAGGTCCATCAGGATCGCCACCGTCGAATGGATGAGGAAGCCGGCCCAGATGCT
>PNBO01000431.1 GCA_003136095.1 Myxococcales bacterium | reverse complement strand
TCGCCAAGAACGAATCCTTCGCCATTGGCGGTGCGCGCAGCGCCGCCATCGGCAAGAACGAGTCGGTGTCCATCGGTGGTGCCCGGCAAGTCGACATTGCCAAGAACGACACGTTGACCGTCGGCTCTAGCCGGAGTCAAAGCGTGGGGGGCAGCGATCAACTGCAAGCCGCAAAAAAGATCACCTTCGACAGCGGCGAGGAGATTCTGATCAAGAGCGGCGACGCGAGCATTACCCTGAAGAAGGATGGGACCATCATCCTGAAGGGGAAGGACATCACCCTCAACGCGTCGGGTAAGATCAATGGAAAGGCGTCCGGGGACATCATTTTCAAGGGCAGCAAGGTTAGCGGCAACTAGCGGCGCGGACTGCCAGCGGCTGCGCGCTCAATCCTTGGCGGATGACAGCAGCGCGACCGCGCGCTCCTCGCCATCCGAGGCCGCCCACACGAGACACGGAGTCGGGCAACGACCGCGGGCGATGTCATGCGCGGCGAGCGCGAGCATGATTGCACCATACGCGGCTCCAGGATCGCCCATGCAGTCAGCGGGGTGCTCGATGCGCAGCGGGTCGCCCAAGTGGTCCGCGAAGCGGATGCTGGCCACGCCCCATTCCTTGGACCAGAAGCTTTCACCATTGAGGCCGGCGTACACGCAGCCGATGCGTTCGCTGGGATCGGTCATGGCCACGCTGGCAAACAGGGCGCGAAATGCCGCGGCCAGGCCCTCACCACGATGGGGGGCACGACTGTAGCGGTGCCCTGGCTCGCTGCCCCGGCCCACGCCCTTGACCACCGCCAGGGGCTTGCGCCCTTGCCGTCGGGCCGTTCCCGTGGCCGCGACCAACGCAAAAGCCGCGCCTTCGCCCGGCACGAAGCCGTCGGAGATCTCCCCGGACTTGAGCCGGCCCTCGTTGTCGAGCGCAGACAAGAGCGTATAGTCGAGGTAGCTGTCGACGCCGCCCACCAGCACTGCCTCGACCTCGCGTCGGCCGATCATGGCGACGGCGTCGGCCAACGCCAGCAGGCCGGCGGCACGCCCCAGCGGGCACACGCGACTGCGAGCAGCGTCGATCTCGCGGCCGGCCTGCAGCGAAAGGATCCGAAGCATCTCCGGCCCCACGCGATACTTGGCCTTCTCGATCGGCTCGGCCACACCGAGCAGTAGGGGAAGACTCGGCATGGGCCAATCGGCCAGTGCCTCGGCCAGCGCCGGACCACCCAACCAGGCCATGCGCCGATGCCTGGGGGAAAGCTCCTCGTCCTCCAGTTGCTCGACCATGGGCGGTAACTGCTCCCGGTCGGCAAGGCCCATGACGAGCATCTGTCCGTGCACGTCGGGCATGTGTGATTCGACCAGCCGGCCGATGCCGGTGCGCACGGACGCCGCGGTCTGGGCCGTGCAGAGCCCGACGGGGGTGGCCATTCCAAGGGCGAGGATCTCGGCGGGCATCGTGGTTCAGCGCGCGGGCAGCACGTCGATGGTGACCCTTAGCGGAGGCGACAGCAGGGTCTTGCGATCCATGACCGGGACGTCGATGTGCGTCTGACCAGGCTTCTCCGCCCTGAAGGTCGCGGACAAGGCGGTTCTGGTCATCAACTCGAGCTTGTCCTCCATGGTCTTCAGGTCCAGCACCTCCGAAAAGTCCGTCAGCACGGAGTCGAGCGGGGTCTGCTTTCCGAGCACGATGGTGACCTGGAATTCCTCGCCGACGTGGATCTCCTTGCTGGACACCTTGACCTGCTCCACAACGGGCAGGTGGTCGGCCAGGCGCGTGACTTTGTGGGCCTCCATGAACTTCTGAATCGCGTGGGCGGCGGGCTCGACAGCAAGTGTCGTACCGTCGTTGTCGACCTCCACGGCCACGTTGCGATAGACCCACATGAGGACGCCCGAAGGGGAGCGGGGCGAGTAGACAGCGAGATCGCCCAACGGCTGGGGTGTCCGCTCGTAGGGTATCTTCATCATCATGGTGGCGGAGGCCTTCTCCAGAAAGACCTGGTGGGCTCCAGCCGGCCCCGCGCCGCAGACAACCACCTTGATGGAAAGCGTGCCCTGCTTGAGCCGCCAAACCACGCCTTTCTGCCCGACGCCCGACCGAGATACGTTTGCGTGGTCCGCGTAGGCGCGCTTGCCCTTGACGATCCCGGACAGTACGGCCGGCAACTCGTCCCAGTTCGCTTGCACCCCATCCGTGGGATTGACACTAGCCAGCGACGAAAATCCGATGCGGTTCTTGAAATCTTCGAGATCTCTATGATCCATGGTGCGCTCCGTGGTTTTTGCGGAGGGGATTGCGAGTAGGACCGCCAGAAGCCAGACCGGCATTCTCAGATGACTCCCGTGGCCCCCACGCCAGGTATGATGTCTGAGGCATTGCCGGGCCGGTACCCCGTGGGGTAGAGCGACGCCTTGTCGTCAATGCTTGCCGTGACGTATTGATCAGGGGTTTCAGAGCCCGTGTGCGGGCCTGCGCAGGCGTCGAGGATGTTGCCGCCCGTGACATCGGCAAACGCATGGTTGCCGAAGGCAGTTCGGTCGGGGGAATCCTCGTCTATCATCTTCTGCGACTCGTCTAATCCGAAGAAGGGGTTGTTGCACTGACCGAAGCCAACCAGGTTCGTTGGCTTGATATAGCCGAAGGGGGCGAGATAGCGCCAGCCCACGGTCGCGCCCACTGCCAAGGACAACGCCTGCACCGCTGCGGCCTGGTCGTAGCAATTGCAGCGTTCACTGGCTCTAGTCATGTAATTGCCGAGCTCGAAGAGCCCGCCGAGATTGCCTACCCCATAGCGCGGAGCGCCACGGCTGGTGTCGTACTTCAGCTTGTGCGAGGTATGGCAGTAGGCGGTGATCTTGGCGGCGACGGCCTTCTCTTCCTTCTCGCCTGCGACCCCGACCTTGCCACAGAGAAAGCGCAGGACCTCCGACCAGACCCCATTTCTATAGGGCCTGGCCTTGGGCTTGGCGATGAGGAAATACACCTCGGCCAAGGATGTGCCCAGGCTCAAGGAAAGCGGAATGTCCGCGACTTCGATGCCCCAGGAGACCTTGCCCCGATAGCCTTGGATGGTGTCCGGCGGCTCATTGATCGTCGCGGCAACGGTGTGCTCGCCAGCCGACGTCGGGCAGGTGCCCTCGATGACCAGTCCATTGAAGTTCCCGATCAGCTTGCCACCGCCGCTGACGTTCTCGGACTTGGTGACCCTGACCTTGACCTCCACGTCGTACTTGGCCCCGGCGGCGCCCTTGATCAGGAAGACCGCCGCGCGTTTCGAGTATGGCTCTTCGGGCAGGCCGAGCTTCTGCGCGGTCGCCTTCCAGTCGTCGGTGACCTCGCCTTCCTTGCCGGCCTCCCAGTTCGCCGCCGTGATCTCGGCTTGCCCGTGGCTGGCCTTTACGCCGGACTTGAAGGTCACGGAGACCAGCTCGGCCGCGAAATCCTTCTCGGGCGGAAGCGTCGACGGAGGGGCAACACAAATCGGCTCGCCGAAATCGGGCATGTGGCTCTCTCTCCAACAGGGACGTCAACCCATGATGTTCTTCTTGTTGTGGAACATCGGATCGCCCAAGCGGCACACGTTCTTGCCCTCGTACTTTACGTCGAACGAATACATCATGAATTCGGCCTCGCCCTTGATGACCCCGCTGATCACGCCGCCGGCGCTGCCGGCTTCGTCACCGGTCGTCATGACGTACTTGGCATCCTTGGTCATGGGCATGCAGCCGTCGACCTTGACCGTGGGAGGACCGCTGATGGTGTCCGCCGCCTTGCCCATGTTGGGATAGGGGATGGGTATCGGCCCGGCCGGCGTCGGCGTCTTGCAAACGTCCGGGAAGACCATGTTCATGCCGTTGCTGCCCTTGTGCACGACGCCGCGGCCGTTGACGAAGACCGTACAAGACATGACTACGCACCTCCTGAGACGAGCACGCTGCTGATCTTGAGGACTCGCTTGTCACACGCCATGGCTCCGCGCCAGGAGAGACAAAGCCGGCCCTCATCCGGTTCGACGATCACGGTTTCGAGCTGCACGGGCAGGGTTACGCCTCGGCCATCGAAGCTCACCCGAATCGCGGGCTTGACTTTCGGGATCGACGATTGGATGGCGCCGGCTGGACTCGTCCCCATGATCGAGACCGGTTCGCCGCCCTCGAGAAAGCTCTCGAACGCCAGGTCCGGTGACGCGGCATTGTCGAAACGCCGATCGAAATCCTCGGGCAAATAGGGCGCCCGGTCTTTCTGCCAGGCAGCATCGTAGGTGCCCGCGAAGCTGCGTCGAGGCTGCCACGCGGGCGCAATGAAGCCAAATCCGGCGGGCGGAGGGTTGTCCCCGAACTTCTTCAGCGCAAGCTTGGGATCCTCGAGGTTCGGGACCTTGCAAGCGACCGATTCGGCCTCGGAGCGCTTGCCGCGAAAACCCACGCCGACCGGGTTGCGTTCTTCAGCCAGCAAACGGCCGCGACCGTCGTCGTCGCGGCCGCCGAAAGCCCGCTCGTAGAGCAGGGGCATCTTTGCGAACGGCTGCGGGCTGGTGATTCCTCCCAGCATGGGGCGCCAGGAACGATCGCCCACCACCCGCACCGCCTTCTGCTTGGCCGCAACCCGGATGGCCACGAACATCTCCGGTACGGGCCGCCCCTCAGGCGCATGGGCATGGCCCAGCAGCACCACGTCCGTGCCGCGCTTGCCGACGTGGATTTCCGAGGCGTACTTCAGGCTGGACGTGGCCGGGTCGCCCCAGTAGACGTCGCCCGGGGTGGGCGGCACCTGGGTCTCCGCGAGACTCGGCTGCGCGGTTAGGGTGAACGTTCCCTTGACCACCACGTACAACGTGTCGAGCCCGGTTTCGTCCGCCAGGATGTTCAGCATCGGTGNNCCATTTGCTGGCGCTGGTCGGGCACGAAGGCCCACGTTTCCACCTGAACGCGCCCCTGCGTACGAATGGCCAACTCCACGGCCCAGGCGTGCCGCCGGCGTGTGGGCCCGTTCGCCAGAAGCTCTTGCACGACCTCGGTGGTGGCCGGACGTCCCGCCTGAAATCGGGCCTCGCTGTCGAAGCGCGAGCGCTGCTTGTTCCACCAGGCGATGACCCCCGCGATGTCCGGCATGGGCAGTAGGTCCTCCGGCTTGGGCTCGAGATCGGCGTCGAGATCTTCTTGCTCGAATGCGATGAGCTCGTCGGATTCGGGCGGCGTAGGCACCGTCAAGCCGGCGGCTTCAAGATCGAGACCGGTGATCGCGCAAAAGGCCTCTGCGGCAAGCTTCACCTGGCGCTCTTGGGCCAGCATCTCGATGCAGGAATCGGCGCCTTCCCTCCTCCCGCCAAAGCCAAGCGCCCACAGCGCCGAGGCTTGCCGCGCCTCATCGCCGAGAGCGGCGACGACGATCTTTTGATCGGCAACCGATCCGATCATGGCAAGCAGCAAGAGCATGCGGGCGCTGGCATGCAGCTCGGCGCCGGCCAGATCCCGGCAGACTGCCCGGGCCTGCGGAAATCCGGCGATGAGGTTGCTCTCTACCGCCCAATCACGCGCCTCGGGATCGGGTAGACCGAGGGCATAGGCATAGCAGGCTTCTTGAACTGGACGCGGGGCGAAGCGGAGCAAGCGCGCGGCCGCCCGTTGCACCTCGACGTTCGGGCTGGCGACCAGAGCATGGATTTCCTGGCCCGCCGTCTTCCGCTGGAAGGCGCAAGCCTCGAGGAAAGCTGCGACCACGGCCGGGGACCCGTCCTTCATCACCGGCGCAAGGGCGTCAACCGCGACCGGAACCAGCTCGAGCCCACGGCGAAGCGCCGTCAATCGTTCAGGCGGGCAGCTCAGGAACGCGGTCTTGAATGCCTCACCAGCTTGCGGGATGCCGCTGGCCAGCAAGGCGTAGGCAGCCACGGCCACCCGCGACGGCTCTTCACTGCCAAGCGCCGGGCCCAGGACAAGGGTGATGCCGGCCTCGCCACCCACCGTGAGCCCGTCGAGCGCCCCCATGAGCCGGTCCTCGACCCATTTCTCGACAGTGTCGAGGGTCTGATCGTGGGCTGCCAGCATCTGGCGCCGGCGATGCCACAGGAATTCGGCCTCGTCGAGGCTCTCCTCGACGATACTCCAGAAGACGGGAGGGGACGACGACCGTGTCGGGAGGCCCGGCTCTTGGGGGACGAGCATCAGTTCACTCGTACTTGGCCGCCTTTGATCCGGTTCGTGCCGCTCGAGCTGGTCTCGACGTGAGTGCCCCGAATGATGACGCGTCCGTTGCGCCGGAGGGTGATGGATGCCTTGCCGCATTGGATCACGACCTCGTCCTTGGCGCCGATACGCAGGCGTGAACCATCGACAGTGGCCTCAAAGGTGATCCCGGAAGGAGGTGCCATCCGAGGGATCTCGGAGGGCGGGGCAGGCTCAGACGTCTTCAGGACAGATAATCGCCGACGCATTGCTAAGATCCAAAGCTGAGGGAGGAAAGGTTAGTTTCTGAGGGGGGAAAGTCAATAGAATGCAGGCCGCATTGGGAACGAAGCGGGCTACTTCACCGTTCCCGCCGCTCTCGATGCAATAGACTGCGTCCCCATCTGCACCTGCCCCATGGCACCTGAAGCCCCCACCCACTTCCGTCCTCGCCTCTTCGTGCGCGGCGACGTCGACGGTTTCTTCGGTCTCGCGCTCGACAACCTCATCCAGGTGCTGCTCATCTCCTCGCTGTGGACGCAGGTCTTGGGCTTCTCCACGGCGCGGCTCTACGGGAGAATCTTGCCCGGTGTGGCCATCTCCCTGGTGGTGGGCAATCTCTTCTACGCGTGGCAGGCCCGCGAGCTGGCGCGCCGGACGGGCCGCGCGGACGTCTGTGCCCTGCCCTACGGCATCAACACGGTTTCCCTCATCGGCTACGTCTTCCTGGTCATGCTCCCGGCCAAGCTCGCGGCGGCCAATCGTGGCGCCACGGCCGCCGAGGCCGAGCAGATCGCCTTCGCGGCCGGCGTGGTGGCCGCCATCGGCTCCGGCCTCATCGAGGCGGGCGGCGCCTTCGTGGTCGGCTGGTTGCGCCGCTGGACCCCGCGCGCCGCCATGCTCGCCACCCTTGGGGGGATCGCCATCACCTTCATCGCGGCGGGCTTTCTGTGGAAGACCTTCGCCTCGCCGCTCGTCGCGTTCCTGCCCCTCGGCGCGGTGCTGCTGACCTACTTCGGTCGCGTGCGTTTTCCCTTCGGCCTGCCCGGCGGCCTGGTCGCCGTGGTCCTCGGCACCGCCCTGGCTTGGCTAACCCCCATGCTGCATTTCGATGCCACGGCCTTCGCGGCGGCTAGCTCGCAACTCGGCCTGCACCTGCCCATGCCGGTCCTCGGCAGCGTGGTCCGTGGCCTCGGCGACGGCGCGCTGTGGACCACGCTGGGCGTGGTCATCCCCATGGGGCTCTTCACCGTCATCGGCTCGCTGCAAAACTTGGATAGCGCGGCCGCGGCCGGCGACGACTACCCGACCCGGCCCTCGCTCCTCGCCAATGGCATCGGCACTCTCCTCGGCGCGGGCTTCGGCTCGCCTTTCCCCACCACGATCTACATCGGCCACCCCGGCTGGAAGGCGCTGGGCGCGCGCATCGGCTACTCGGTGATCAACGGAGTCTTCTTCACCATCATCGGTTGCACCGGCGCCGCCGCCCTGGTCGGCTACCTGGTGCCCATCGAGGCGGGCATGGCCATCGTGCTCTGGATTGGCATCGTCATGGTGGCGCAGGCCTTCCAGGCGACGCCGCGCGAGCACGCCCCGGCGGTGGCGGTGGGGCTTTTGCCCGGAATCGCCGCCTGGGGCGCGCTCATGCTCAAGACCGGTCTGCGCGCGGGCGGCCTGGGAACCGCCGGGCGCCCCTTCTCGGAATCGCTGCTCGGCATCCTCGGCCAGGCCGACGTGGCCGCGCAGGGCGCGTTTGCCCTGGAACAGGGCTTTCTGCTGACCAGCATGGTATGGGCCGCCATCACCGTCGAGATCATCGAACGGCGCTTCGGCCGGGCCGCCCTGTGGGCGCTGGGGGGCGCCGCGCTCAGCCTGATCGGGCTGGTGCACAGCTATGCCTTCACCCCGGCCGACACGGTCCAGGATCTTGCCTTCGGCAAGGCCTGGCAGTTCGCCCTCGCCTACGCCCTGCTTGCCGGTCTGCTGCTCCTCGGCCGCGAGCTCAGGCGGGACGAAGCCGCGGGGCGCTAATCAACGCTTGAGCCCGGCCAGGAACTTGCCCAGGGCGGCCACCACCTCGCCGGGGATCTCGTGCCCGCCGTCGAACGGAACGAAGGTCACGGCCAGCCCGGCCGCGACGAGATCCGCGCGCAACCGGTCGGCCAGGTCGTAGGGCAAGATGTTGTCGGCGCGGCCATGCGCCATGAAGACGGGCAGCCCCTTTCGCCGGGACATCTGCTCGCGCCAACCCGCGCGGTCAACCGGCGTACCCGAGAGCAACACCAGCGCCGCCAGGGGCTCGTCCGAGGTGAAGGCTACCTGGCAGGAGACCATCGCGCCCTGGGAGAACCCACCCAGCACGAAGAGACGATCCGCGGCATTGCCCTCCCTGGCCAGCGCCCGGCGCACCAGGTGCGCAGCCCGCTCGATCCCGCGCGGATCCTCTTGCGTCAAATCCACACCCAGATTGCCAGGCCGCAGGTGCGCCGCCAGGTCCAGATCCCACCAGGCGCGACCGTCGCGCCGGCCATCCTTGCGCGCCACCGTCTCGGGCGCCTGGGGAAACAGAAACCGCCCCGCGGGCGGGAATGGAATCGTCTGGGTGTAGGGCAGCCAGTACTCGGCGGCTGAGCCATACCCGTGCAGCAGCATGATGTCAGGGGGGCCCTTGCCACCCTTGGCGATCACCTGCAGGCGCGTCTGCCAAGGCTGCCAGTACGCCAGCGCCGGCCCAAGAATCAGGGCCGTCAGCATGATCAGCCACCGGCGCCGCTTCATGCCTCGCCCTTGTCGTCGGGCTCCGGTTCCTTGCGCAGGCCGAGCGCATAGGCCACGGCGAGCACGGCCAGGCACGCAACGCCGGCCCAGACGTAGCTACTCACCAGTCCCGGGATGGAAAAGCCCTGCTCGAAGACCAGGACCGTGGGATCGGAGAGGCCGCGGCCTTCGTTCTCGCCAAAGGGAATCGCGTCGCGATCCGTGCGCGCCGTCCACCAGGTGGCGAAGCCATCGGCGAACGCCGCCGCGCCGATGACCAGGAAGCCCCAGCGCAGCCAGCCCACGCGAATCTGACTCCCCTTGCGCGCGTAGAGCGACAGCATGAGCAAGGTGCCGATGACCATGCAGCCGCCGTCGCCGCTCCAGATGATGAAGGCCGAGGCCTTGCCCTCGGGCAGGAGAAAGGAACAGTAGATCTGCACGGGCAGCAGCAGCAGCAAAGCCACCGACCACAACCTGCGCGCGCGCCACAGGCGGAACGCGCCCCCGCCCAGGGCGCCCGCCAGCACCGCAACGACGATCAAGGAACGCCCGCTGCCGACCGGCGTGAACCACGGCCCGGGGAAGGCGAAGCGGCCACACAGCCAGGCCGCCACCGCGTGCCCCAGCTCGTGAATCCACATGCTCAGCACGGTCCGCAGCAGCATGTGCCCAAATCCCGCGTGCACCACACCCCAGGCGATGACCAGGGCTACGGGGATGGCGAAGATGCGAAAACGGCGCTCGATGGCCGCCTCCAGCGCCGGCAACGCCCACTTCTCCGGCGGATTCCCGGCGCGGCACTCGCACCCCTTGGCGCTGCGAATCGGCTGGCCACAGTGCGGGCAGGCGGGCGTGGCCACGATGGCGCCTCGGCTGAAGGGTTTCCTCTAGATGCCGAAACGGCTCTGTCCCACGTTGCCGCTGGAGACACACTTGAAGACGTAGCGGCTTTGACCGATCTCGATGGTGTCGCCGTCGCCCAGGGGGGCGCGGCCGCTCACGGGCTTGGTCTCGACCCTGATGGTCCCTTGCATCGGCTCGATGGTGAACGCCCCGCGCCGCTCGCTGATCGCGGCGTGCTGCTGGGCGATCTGCGTGTCGCCGTCCATGCGCACCTCGCACCCCGGCCCCCGCCCCAGGACCGCGCGGCCAGAGGGCAGCCGCAGGGTTTCGCCACGCTTGCCCTGCCCCGCGGCGCGCACCAGCCAGCCGACGGTCATGGAGTTCTTGGCGCTGTTCAGGCTCTCGTTGCGCAGCGCGGCCTGGATCTCCAGGGCCACGCCGCGAGCGCGCGGCGAGGCCAGCACCGGAAAGCTTCCGCCCGAGGCGCGCAGGGCACGGGCCAGCTCGTCGAGGCCCATGCGCGAGAAGGCGCCCCACTGATCCTCGGGCACGCGCGCGGCGATGCTGCTCGCGACCTGATCGGGCGCGGCCTGCCCGGAGATGGATTGCGACAGGATCTCGGCGAGATCGTTGCCGAGCAGGCTGTCGTCGTTCGCCTTGTGGGTGAGCAGGGCCTGCAGCTCCTCGAAACGCCGCCGCCCCGCCTTGGTCTTGAACAAGGGGTAGCGCTCGTCGGCGAACACCGAGGGGTCGAGCTCGGCCAAGCTCGAAACGTCGTTGGGGTAGCTCCGCGTCAGCTCGACCAGGGCGCGCGGCGCGGACAGGCCGCGCTGGATGAGGGCGTGCGCCGCGGCCACCACCGCCTGCTCCTCATCGTCGCCCGCCTCGGCTTCCCCCTGCCGCCCGCGCTTGCGCAGGAAGACCACGACGCCGGCGGCAATCGCCAGGAGTCCGATCAAGATCCCGAGCGGCAGCAGCAACCAGGTCACGCCGGCCGATACCGTCACCTTGCCGACCTCGAGAGCTCGTCGCTTGCCATCGGTCGTCAGGTTCAGGCGAAGCTTGTGCGTGCCGCCGAGATTGCGCCAGCCCCAGGGGATCTCCAGGCGCACGCGACGCATGTCCGCGATCGATTGGCCGAGCGATTCGAGAGCGGTCTGCACCTCCAGCGGCTGCTCCGTGGCGCGGCGAACCGCGCCCGAGCTGGCCAGGTCGACCAGATTCTTCGTGCTCTGCTCGGCGTCGGCCTCCGAGGGGGGGAACGACACCACCATCAGCTTGACGCCGGCCTTCTCGATTTCGTCGGCGACCGCGGAGAAATCCGCCGAGCTGTCGCCCGACGAGTCGGTGGCATCGCGCCCGTCCGTGACGACCAGCAGCACCTTGAACGGGCCCTCGTCTCCGAGCAGGGCCTTGAGATCCACGCGGATAGCGTCCGCTAGATTGGGCCGGTCCCCGGGCAGAAAGCCGAGGTCGTGCAGCTGGCCGCCAATCTCGGCGGCCTTCAGCCTGGGAATCGGTTGGCGCTTGCGGCCGTAGAGCGTGGCGTAGACGTTGGTGCGCGCGGGAATGCGGCGGAAGAATCCACTTACGCCCTCGAGGATGGCATCCGCGGTTCCCGCCGGAACCTCCTTGACCCACAAGTAGACCAGGCCGACCGCGAGCGGCGACTTCCAGGTCTGGCTCGCCTCGGCCGCCGTCTGCGCGTACTCGGAAAAGACCTCCATCGCCCTGGGCGCCGGCCCGGCCTCCCCGTCGATCTCGACCTCGATCGCCGACGGCTTGAGCGTGGTCCCGTCCTCGGAGATCCCGCCGACGAGCAGCTCCATCTCGCCCGCCGCGCGGTCCACGACTGGCGGCGAGGCGATGAACACCGGCGCGGCTTGGGCCGCGGACGCCAGCCCGGCGAAGAGCAGGATAGCGGTCAGCAAGCCGCGTCCGCGTCTCACGCGCCACCTCTTCCGCTGGGCGACAGCCACAGGGACTTGAACATCAGCTCGGTGCGGCCCACCCGCACGATGTCACCCTCGCTCAGCTCGACCATCTCGCCCTTGCTCAGCTTGTGCGAGTTGACGAAGGTGCCGTTTGCCGACGGCCCGGGGACTTCGCGGTCACGGATGGTGAAGGCCTCGTCGGCGGCGGCCCGCTTGGGCCGGTGGACCACGGCGTGGCCGTTGGAGATGAACTTGTCGTTGAAATCGATCCACGTTTCCATGGCGGTGTTCGCCTGCGCACCGCGCGAGAGGATGGTCACGGGCGTGGTCAGCTCGAGCAGGGCGCCGCTCTGTTGCGCATCCAGCGACGAGAGCACGACGAACCAGCCCAGGCTGAGGCCGGGCGCCGGCACCAGGCCGCTGGCGTCGACGGTCGACATGAACATGGTCTTGGGCGAGGCCATGCGCGGCCGGCAGTTGCCGCAGGTCGAGCCCCACGCCGCCAGCATGGGCTGGCCGCAGTTCGGGCAGGCCTGCTCCTCCATCCGCGCGGGCGCGGACATCGACGCCCTGGCTTCGTCGGGCGTGGGATCGCCGTCGGCACTCCTCCAGGCCCGCGCAACCTTGGGCTTCGCCTTGACGACTGGCTTGGATCGACGTGGGTTCAAGACGCCACGGATGATAAGTTTGGCAGCCCCGATGGTCAAACACCTATCGTAAAGATTACAGACACCTGAAGTATCATCTGGCGGCCTATGGTCAGCACTCTCCCTCACATTCTCTTGGTCCTCCTCGCGGCGGCGCCAGGGGACGAACCCGCTGCGGCCCCTCCCCCCGGGCCTCCGACACCCGGCCCCACCCGCGGCACCTCGATCATTGCCGCTGGCCAGCCTTTCGACGTGGGGCGCACGGTCGTCCTGTGGAACGACGAGCAGGGCTTTGACGCCTACCACGTGCGCTGCATCGACCAGACCGGCGGGTGCTGCGACTTCGACTCCCCTCGCTTCGGCACGCGCAAGGGCTTCACCAAGCGCACCCTCGAGAACCTGCAGGCCATCGTTTCGCAGTTCGTGCTGCACTTCGACGGCTGCGTGAACTCGCGCTCGTGCTTCAAGTCGATGCACAACCGCACGCGGCCCGGCGGCGGCACGGGCTGTGGCCTGTCGGCCCATTTCATGATCGACACCGACGGCACGATCTACCAGACCCTGGATCTTGCCGAACGCGCCTACCACGCGGAGCAGGAAAACTCGATCTCGGTGGGCGTCGAGATCTGCAACCGCGGCCGCTACAACCCGGACGAGATGCACAAGCTCCCCCCCGAGTGGCGCACGCGCCCGCGCAAGGTCGTCATCATCAACGGCGCCAAGTACGACGCCTACGATTTCCGGCCCGAGCAGTACGAGTCCATCGTGGCGCTGACCCGCACCCTGCTGCGCATCTTTCCCAAGATGAAGCCCGAGGTGCCCGAGAAGAACGGCGAGGTCATCATGGACACTCTCGAAGACCCCCTGTCGTTCCACGGCATCGTCGGCCACCTGCACGTCGACCTAGACAAGCAGAAGTGGGACCCCGGCGCGCTCGACTGGAAACGCATCCTGCGCGCCTTGCAGGGCTTCGTCTTTCCCGTCCAGATCCGCGCCTTCACCGAGGTGCCGCGCACGCGCGACGACCTGCTCGCCGCCCGCAAGGCCGTTTTTTATATGAGCGAGGAACGCGCCACCGGCTTCTTCCCGCTGGCGCCCGGCCGCCTGTGGCACTCGGGCGTCCACCTCCGCGCCCGCACCGGTTCGCCCGTGGTGGCGCCCACGCGCGGCCGCCTGGTCGCCGCGCGCCGGGGCGAGCGCAACGGCTCGTCGACCTCCTTCGTGCTCATCCGCCACGAGGTCGAGGTCGAGGGACAGGTCATCGTCTTCTTCTCGCTGCTCGCCCACCT
>PNBO01000386.1 GCA_003136095.1 Myxococcales bacterium | reverse complement strand
ACCCTGGTCATCGTCGAGTCGCCGGCCAAGGCGAGCACGATCAAGAAGTATCTGGGCGAGGGTTTCGAGGTGAAGGCGTCGGTGGGGCACGTCAAGGATCTGCCCAAGGCGTCCCTCGGTATCGACATCGAGCACGATTTCCAACCCGTCTACGTCGTCATCGACGCCAAGAAGAAGGTCATCGCGGAAATCAGGTCCGCGGCGAAGCGGGCCGCGCGGGTCCTCCTGGCGCCCGACCCGGATCGTGAAGGGGAGGCCATCGCCTGGCACATCGCCGAAGAGATCCGCCCGTGCAACGGCAACATCCAACGCGTTCTTTTCAACGAGATCACCAAGAAGGCGGTGCTCGAGGCCATCGAGCATCCGCTCGCGCTCGACGCCAAGAAATATGAATCGCAGCAGGCGCGGCGGGTGCTCGACCGGCTGGTGGGCTACCAGATCAGCCCCATTTTGTGGTCCAAGGTCCGGCGCGGGCTCTCCGCGGGGCGTGTCCAGTCNNTGCTCGTCGAGCGCGAAGAGGAAATCCGGGCCTTCCGCAGCGAGGAGTACTGGACCGTGGAGTTCGACGTCGAGGGCGAGCGGCCCCCGGCCTTCGCCATCCGGGTCGTCAAGCTGGACGGCGGGAAGCCGACCCTCGTGCACGAGGGCCAGGCCACGGAGATCGTCGAGCTCGTGCGCCAGGCGACGCTGCAAGTGGTGTCCGTGGAGCGCAAGGAGCGGCGCAAGAATCCGCCGGCGCCGTTCATCACCTCGCGTCTGCAGCAAGAGGCGTCGAGCAAGCTGCGCTTCTCGCCCAAACGGACCATGGCCCTGGCCCAGCGGCTNNGCCGTGCGCGCCCTCATCGGCAGCCGCTTCTCCCCGGCCCATCTGCCCGCCGAGCCCAACGTCTTCAAGAGCAGGAAGAGCGCCCAGGACGCCCACGAGGCCATCCGGCCGACGCTGCTCGATCACGACCCCGAACGCGTACGCGCCTTGCTGACGGACGCGGGCGCTGGCCGCGACGCGCGTGAGATCGACGACCTGGTCAAGCTCTACACCCTCATCTGGAACCGCTTTGTGGCCTGTCAGATGGCGCCTGCCGTGTTCGACCAGACCACCATCGACATCGCGGCCGGCCGCGTGGGCTTGCGCGCGAGCGGCCAGGTCATGCGCTTTCCCGGGTTCCTCGAGGTCTACGCCGAGGCCCAGGAAGACGCGGCCAGCGAGGACGAGAGCGGCGGCAGCCTGCCCGATGTGAAGGAGGGCGAAACCCTGCGCCTGCTCGGCGAGCGGCCGGAGCAGCACTTCACCCAGCCGCCGCCACGCTTCTCCGAGGCGACCCTGGTGCGCGAGCTGGAGGAGAAAGGCATCGGCCGCCCCTCGACCTACGCCGCCATCCTCTCCACGGTGCAGGACCGTGGCTACGCCGAGAAGCGCGAAGGCCGCCTCGCGCCGACCGAGCTTGGCGTGGTGGTGAACGGCCTGCTGGTCAAGAGCTTTCCCGACATCCTCAACGCCGACTTCACCGCGCAGATGGAAGAACGGCTGGATCTGGTCGAGGAGGGCACGGCCGATTGGATCCAACTGCTTCGGGACTTCTATGCCCCCTTCGAGCGCGACTTGAGCCGCGCCAAGGTCGAGATGCGCGACCTCAAGCGCGAGGAAGAGCCGACCGAGGAGGTCTGCGAGAAGTGCGGCAANNCCCATGGTCATCAAGTGGGGCCGCAATGGCTACTTCCTGGCGTGCTCGGGCTATCCCGAGTGCCGCAACACCAAGGAATATACGCGCAATCCCGACGGCACCCTGACCGTGCTGCCCACCACGCGGCCGTCGGATCAGGTCTGCCCGACCTGCGGCTCGCCCATGGTTATCCGGCGGGGGCGCTTCGGCGAATTCCTGGCCTGCTCGCGCTACCCGGAATGCAAGACGACCAGCCCGGTGTCGCTCGGCGTGGCGTGCCCGCGGCCCGGCTGCGGCGGCTANNAGCTGTGGCGCGGTCTTCGTCGTGCAAAAGGTTCTGCGTTCCGGCGGGCGCCTGCGTTGCCTCGCCGAGGGCTGCGGCTGGGGCGCGGACCTCGACGACGGCGACCTCGAGCAAGCGTCGTAGGCCGGAAATAACCACAGAGGACACAGAGGACACAGAGCCGGAAAGGAAGGGTTTCCGGATCCGGATCCGAGCCCTCTTTCCCTCCGGCCCTCTGTGTTCTCTGTGTCCTTTGTGGTGAAAAAACCGAGAGATCCCGAGTTTTTGGCGGCAGTGCCTTGCTGGGGATAGGATCGCGGTAGATGGAGCCGCTCGTCGAGCTATTCCGCCAGCACCTGGAGAGCGAGAAGCGCGCCTCGCCCAATACCGTGCGCGCCTACCTGGCGGATCTGGAGGAGTTCTTCGCGCATGTGCGCGCTCGGCGAGGCGAGCAGCCAGGCTCCGCTCCCCTGCGCTGCGAGGACCTCGACATCATCGCATGCCGTTCCTTTCTGGCCTCGCTGCATGGCAAGAACGACCCCGCCAGCGTGGGCCGCAAGCTCTCCTCGCTCAAGACCTTCTTTCGCCTGCTCGTGCGCCGCAAGCTGGTCGCCGGAAGTCCGCTCGCCGCCCTGCGTGGCCCCAAGCGCGCCCACCACCTGCCCGCCTTCCTCGGCAAGGAGGAGGCCTCGCGCCTGCTGCAGACCGGGCCAGCGAAAGTGCACACCGCTTTCGAGAGAGCGCGCGACCAGACGCTCTTCGAGGTGCTCTACGGCAGCGGCCTGCGCATCTCCGAGGCCTGCAACCTGGATCTCGGCGACGTGGTTTCCGACGGAACCGGGGCGCAAATCACCGTGCATGAAGGCAAAGGCGGAAAAGATCGCATCGTGCCGGCGGGCGGCAAGGCGTGGCAGGCGTTGCGCGCCTATCTGCCCCTGCGGGCGATTCTCGTCGCCGACATCCTCGCGCAGGGCCGGCCGGCCGATGGCGAGGCCCTCTTTCTCTCGCGGCGAGGGCTGCGCATGGGTGATCGCGAGGCCCGGCGCAAGCTCGACCGCCGCGAGTGCGAGAACGCGGTGAAGCGCGTTTCCCCGCACGCCCTGCGCCACAGCTTCGCCACCCATCTGCTCGGCGAGGGCGCGGACTTGCGTTCGATCCAAGAGATGCTCGGCCACGCCAGCCTGCGCACCACCCAGCGCTACACCCAGGTGGACATCGATCACCTCATGGCGGTCTACGATCGCGCTCATCCTCGCGCCACGCTGCGAACGCGGTAAGCTGCGCACATGCACCTTCCCAAGACCCACGCCACCACNNTCGGCCGCCGACGGCCTGACCCTCTTCGAAAAGCTCGAAGCCAAGCTCAAGGATTCCAGCGGCAACCTCATGCGCGCCGCGGTCGAGCTGGCCAAGGACTGGCGCACCGATCGCATCCTGCGCCGCCTGGAGGCCTTGCTGCTCGTCGCGGATCGCGAGCACATCCTCATGCTCTCGGGCACCGGCGACATCATCGAGCCCGACGCGGACGCGGCCGCGGCCGCGGTCGGTTCGGGCGGCAACTTCGCGCTGGCGGCGGCGCGGGCGCTGCTGGCCGAAACCCAGCTCTCGGCCCGCGACATCGTCGAGCGCAGCCTGCGCATCGCCGCCGACATCTGCGTCTATACCAACACCAANNGCGCCGCCAAGCGCGCGGTGGCCGTGGCCCTACGCAACCGCTGGCGGCGGCAACAGGTGCCCGAGCCCATGCGCGAGGAGATCTCGCCGAAGAACATCATGCTCATCGGACCCACCGGCGTGGGCAAGACCGAGATCGCGCGGCGCCTGGCCAAGCTGGCGCACGCGCCCTTCATCAAGGTCGAGGCGTCCAAGTTCACCGAGGTCGGTTACGTCGGGCGGGACGTGGATTCCATGGTGCGCGACCTGGCGGAAACCGCCGTGTCCATGCTGCGCGAGGAAGAGCGCGAGCGTACCATGCCGCGGGCCCGCGAAAACGCCGAGGAGCGACTGCTCGACGTGCTCTTGCCGCCGGCGCATGCCCCGCGCACGCCCTCGGGCGCGATTCCCCTGCCGGGGGCCGGCGCCGGGACCGAGCCACCGCTCGCCGAGCCCAGCACGCGTGAGAGCCTGCGCCGCCTCCTGCGCGACGGCAAGCTCGACGACCGCATGGTCGAGATCGACACCACCGAGTCGGGCAAGGCGTTCGCCGACGTCTTCTCGGGCACCGGCATGGAGGAGATGGTGCTCAACCTGCAGAACATGATGCCCCAGAACCGGCGCACCAAGCACCACCGCGTCAGCGTGCCCGAGGCCCTGGAGGCGCTGACCGAGGAGGAGCTGGGCAAGCTCATCGACATGGAGCGCGTGACCAAGGAGGCCATCCGTCGCGCCGAGCAGGACGGCATCATCTTCATCGACGAGCTNNCGCGAGGGCGTGCAGCGCGACCTGCTGCCCATCGTCGAGGGCTCGACGGTATCGACCAAGTACGGGCCGCTCAAGACCGATCACGTCCTCTTCATCGCGGCGGGCGCCTTCCACGTGGCCAAGCCCAAGGACCTGATTCCCGA
>PNBO01000018.1:847-4228 GCA_003136095.1 Myxococcales bacterium | reverse complement strand
TGATCGACATCGGGCCTGGCCAGGTTAACAGATGGCCTTGCATGAGATCGACCCCCAGCTCGACCAAGGTCCTGCATTCCGATTCGGTTTCGACCCCCACGGCGACCACGTTCACTCCCGTCTCGGCGAACAAGGCCGTCATCGCCGAGATGACCTTGCGCCGGGTGGGCGAGCTGTCGACGCCGCGGACCAGGGACATGTCGTACTTGACGAACGTGGGATTCAAGGTGGTGAAACTGGCAAGACCCGCGTAGCCGGACCCCAGGCTGTCGAGCGCGATGCGGAATCCCAGGGCTCGCAGGCGATCGAGGCGTGCCCTAACATCCGGGACCGACGCGAGAGAGGCCCGTTCGGTCACCTCCAGGACCACGCGGTCCGCCACCTTCGACAGCGCCGAGCCAGGGTCGTAGAGGTGCTCATCAAGCAGATCGCTACTGTGCACATTGACGAAGATGAAGGGTACGGGTGCGCCCGGCATTTGGGCCGCCACCCGGTCGCGCACGATGCGTCCCATCTCGACCATTCGGTCAAGCCGCTCGGCCGCGGAGAGAAACACGCAGGGATCGACCATGGTTGGCTCGCCGGTGCGCAGCAGGGCCTCATACGACACGATTCGCTTTTCCTTACACGAGAAGACCGGTTGGTAGGCCATCCAGACGGATTGCAGCCCACGGTCGAAAAGCTGCTGGAGGCCTGCGCGATCTTCCGCCGGTCTCCACGCCGCGCCGGCCAGCTCGATCGCAATCCGGCGAAGCACCAAGATACGGTGCGTCTGGGCCGATAGGATGGCCGTTTCTTGCAGCTGCTCCACGGACAAGGGTTTGCACAGATAGCGGAAGGCCGCGTGCTCCACGGCCGAGATCGCCGTGTCGAGGCGCGGAGTCCCCGTGACGAGAACGACCGGAACGTCGGGATCGCACTTCTGCGCGGCTTGCAACACCCCCACCCCATCCACGCAGGGTAGGTTGATGTCGCTAACAATCGTGTCATAGGCATTGGTGAGGAGAGCATTCACCGCCTCCTGGCCGTTGTCGGCACTGTCGACTTCGAATCCCACATTGCGGAGGGCGCGCCCATAGGCCCGCAACAGCAGGGGGTCATCCTCGGCAATGAGAACGCGAGAGCCGGCTGGGGCGGAGCGAGTCGCCTTGGCAGGCGCGACACTTTCGACAGACACGGAAGCAGCGGTGGTGAACATGCGTTGGGCAACAGCAAGGTACGTGCCGGCCTGCGGAGGAATCCGCGGGCCAATTTCCCCAACAATGTTCGCGGGTCAAGAGGCTTCGGCGGCCAGGCCCGGAATGAGGAACGTCGGACTTCCGTCACGGCCAAGTGGCGACACGGGGCGGAATTCCGACGGCTGGCCTTCCCCCAATCGAGCGAAGGTCGCCTTTCGCTTCGTCATGTGTCATCACGGGAGTCGGGGCGCGTTTCGCCCATGGAAGCGAAAACCCCGCCTAGCCAGCATGGTTAGGCAGCATTGCGCAAGCACCGGCGCATTTCGACCGTCGTCGCCTCATCCCCACCATTGTTCCCGCCGAGGCGCTGCCACAGCTTCGTAAGCGCGCCGAACTCTATCTGACGCACACGCTCGCGCGTGACCGACAATCGAGTGGCGATTTCCTCAAGGGTCATACCGCCGCGCTCGGCGGCCTCGAGCGCGCACGCCTCGCGCACGACGGGAAGATGCATCTCCGCCGGCTTGGCGCCGCGGTTGTCTCGACGTTCGGCTGTCAGGTTGAAACGGCACACGGTGTGTTGGCACTGACCTGGGAGCTTTCGGCAAACACCGCCGGTGATCTCGTAGAGATTGAGATGTAGTTCCGGTGCCATGGGACACGTCTTTCTCTGGGGTTGATGGTGCATCCGCGCGGATTGCGGTCAACCCAAGCAGCTTTCGAGCCACAACCGAAACGCAACAATCTCAACTGGTTGCAGCGTGGGTTGCTGCAACGGACGGGCCTGCTCAATCAAACTGAAGTTGTATCTCAGTCGATTTGGAGGAGTCTCGCCCGACTGGAGCCTAGTGGACCTCTTCCGTCGGGATACCGACGAGATCGTGGCCCCGGCGCCGTCTGATATCCGTGGGTCCGCCGTGAAAGTGACGGCGAGGCGCCAATCCGCGAATGGACCTCGGTATGCATTGCAACAGCGCGAGTTGACTAGAGGTCGTCGAAGACGGGTGCGAGACAGCACTCGCGCATGAACCCTTGCACAGGAGACTCTCATGACCCATTCGGTCGGCAAGCCACTGGCTCTTTTCGTCGTCGGCATCATGGCGGTTGGATGCGGTGGTGCGGGCGGTGACGCCGGCAGCGATGCTGCCGCGAGCTGCCCAAGTGGCAACTGTTCCCCGGTGTGCTCGGATGGCACGTTTCTTTCGGGCGGAGCGTGTGTCGCCACTTCGGCCTGCCCACCCGGCACCTACATCGCGCAGGCGAGCAGCGAGGTCACGGACCGAATCTGCGCCACTTGCCCGTCCGGAACCTACAGTGCTTCCGCCAACAGCGTGTCCTGCACGAGCTGGAGCGTGTGCAATCCGGGCAACTACGTGAGCGTCGCGCCCTCGGCCACGACGGACCGTGGGTGCGCGAAGTGCCCGGCTGGGACGCTCACCGCGAGCGCGAACCAATCCTCGTGCCTCGCCAGTGAGGACTGCCCGGCTGGCACCGTTCAGACTGGATCCGGCACGGCATCGTCGGCTCCGGTATGTGCTCCCTGCCGTGCGGGACAGTACTGCGCGGGTGGCAGTGCCGCCGCGGCCTCCTGCATGGGTGATACGTGGGACGACGACGGCAACCCCGCAACCGCCTGCGTGGACATGACCATCTGCAATGCTGGCACCTCCATCTCCCAACCCGGCTCCGCGACCGCCAATCGATCGTGCACGCCTTGCGCGCCGGGCTCGTTCAGCACGATGAACAACATGACCTCGTGCACGCCGTGGAGCAATTGCCCGGCCGGCACCTTCGTCAGCAACCTGCCGACCGCGGCGGCCGATCGCATCTGCACCCCGTGCGCCGCGGGCACCTCCGCGACGGCTGACAACCAGTCCGCATGCCTGGCCGCGACGAGCTGCGCGGCCGGGACCGTTCAGACGGCCTCTGCAACGACGACCACCGCAAGGTCATGCCTGTCGTGCGGCAGTGGTGAGTTTTGCGCCGGCGGCCTCGCTGCCGCGGTCTCTTGTACGGGAGACACCTGGGACGATGATGGCAATCCCAGCACGGCCTGCGCGGTCAAAACGCTCTGCGCGCCCGGGGCCTACGTCTCCCAGTCAGGTTCGCCGACCACCGACCGCGCCTGCTCGCCCTGCGCTTCCGGCAGCTTCAGCACAACGACCAATGCGGCGGCATGTTCGACCTGGAGTACCTGCCCGGC
>PNBO01000018.1:0-745 GCA_003136095.1 Myxococcales bacterium | reverse complement strand
GCAACGACCGACCGAATCTGCGTGTCGTGCACCTCGGGAAGCTTCAGCACCGTGGACAACGCGGTGACGTGCGCAGCATGGACCGACTGCCCGGCGGGCAGCTACTCCACCTTTCCCTGGCCGACGACCGATAGGGGGTGCGCTCCGTGCGCCGCGGGCACCTACTCCGCCTCGGCCAATCTGTCGTCGTGCCTCCCGGTGGGGGTGTGCCAGGCCGGCACCGTGCAGACGAGGGCTGCCACCTCGACTTCCGCACCCGTATGTGCCCCTTGTAGCGTCGGTGCATATTGCGCCGGCCACCTCGCTCCGGCGGCTCCGTGCCTTGAGGACAGCTGGGACAACGACCGCAATCCCGCCACTGCCTGCGTCGGCAAGACCGTGTGCAAGGCCGGCGCCAAGATCGATAGCCCGGGATCGGCAACGACGGACCAAACCTGCGTGGCTTGCACCTCGGGAAGCTTCAGCACCGTGGACAACGCGGTGACGTGCGCGGCGTGGACCGACTGTCCGGCGGGCAGCTACGCAACCAACCTTCCCTCGACCACGAGCGATCGGGCCTGCGCCCCCTGCGCCGCGGGGACCTACTCCGCGTCGGCCAATCTATCGTCGTGCCTCCCGGTGGGTGACTGCCAGGCCGGAACCGTGCAAACCGCGGCGGCCACCTCGACCTCGCCAACGGTGTGCGAGGTGTGCAGCGCAGGTGAATACTGCGCGGGTGACACCGAAACTGCCCAGAGCTGCGGCA
>PNBO01000147.1 GCA_003136095.1 Myxococcales bacterium | reverse complement strand
GCGACGCCGATCTGACCGTTGGCAATCTGGAATGCGCCATCGTGAAGAAGGGACACGCGGTCGACAAGCCATACACCTTCCGCGGTCCCGAGAAAGCGCTGCCCCTGCTCAAGCAGCATTTCGCGGCCGTCTCTCTCGCCAACAACCATGCCGGTGACTGGGGCAAAGCGGGCTTTCTCACCGAGCTCGAGCTGCTGCGCGAGACGAAGCTGCCCTACTTCGGCGGCGGCGCCAACACGCGCGAGGCCCACCAGCCTCTCGTCTTGACGGCCAGGGGCCGGCGTGTCGCCTTCCTCGGCTACAACGACTTCCCTCCCCGGTCGTTTGCGGCCGGGCCATCGAGCCCGGGCACGGCCTGGCTGGTCGAGAAGGACGTGATTGCCGACATCAAGGCCGCGCACGCCNNACCCGACCAGAAGGCGCTGGCGCGCAAGCTCATCGACGCCGGAGCCGACGCCGTCATCGGAGGACACTCGCACGTCACGCAGAGCGTGGAGTGGCACAACAACCGGCCCATCGTCTACAGCCTGGGCAACTTCGTTTTCGACTACTACCCGTACGATCCACCGGTGTGGACGGGCTGGATGGTGAAGCTGACCTTCGGCAAGACGGAACGCCCCACCCTCGACATCATCCCCGTCGAGCTGGACAAGGCCGGCATCCCGCACCTCGTGCCCCCCAAGCCCACCGCCGGCAAGCGCTGAATGAGCGTCTCTAACCTTTCACGGCCGCGAGAGCGGCCAAGAGCAATTCGTCGATTCGCTGGTCGCCGGGCGCGTGTTGTTTGGCGCGGAAGGCCGCTGCTTGCGCCTCGGCGGGATGCCCCAGGGCCAGCAAGGCGCGCGCCATGCCCCTCAGGTAGTCCGCGTCGCGCGGCCGGAGCGCCGCCCCTTGTTCGAAGAGCGCCAGCGCCCTCCCGGGGTTCCCGTCTAGCTCGATAAGGGCCAAGGTGTAGAGGCCTTCGGCGTGATTCGGCGTCTTCGCCAGCAAGCTCTCGAGGTGCCGCCGGGCCGCCGCCAGGTCACCACGCATCCTCGCCACATTGGCCAGGCCCAGCCGCGCCAAGGGATGCTGCGGCTGGCAGGCCAGCGCTCGTTCAAAATGAGCCTCGGCCTCGCCCAGCTTCTCCTCTCCCCAGATCTTCAGCGCCACCAGGTCAACCGCGATCTGGCCCAGCCAGAAGTGCCCCTCCGGGTCCTCCGGGTGCGCCTCGGCGTGGCCCGCGGCGATGGCCCCGGCGACGGAAAATTTCCCGCTCCCCGATAGCCACGGCAGGAATTCGAGCCACTCGTTCTCGCCGGGGAACCTCTCGGCCGCCTCGAGCAGGATCTCGTCCGCCTCCTCGCTGGCGTTGTGATCGCGCGCCGCGGAGGCCCCGCGCAGCAGCGCATCCCGCACGAAGAGTCGTTCCTCATCCTCGGACATCGCGGGCATCGGTCCAAAGCCCAGCGAGGGTGACCACCGAAAGATCCGCGCGCCGCCCGCAGGGCTCCAGCGCACGACCATGTCCACCTGCATCGTCGAGTGGTGCGCGAAGTAGTCGACGTGACCAAGCTCGGCCGCCTCCCCGCATGCTTCGCAGCATGGGATCTCGGCGTTTTCGACCGCGCTGGCGCCGGCCTCGGCCACCCATTCCTCCAGGTCCGCGGGCAGGCGGTAGTTCACGACTGGCAGGATCATGGCTGGTGGTCCCCCAACCGTGACCTTACACGCGGTGCACTCCCAGGCGCTGACCACCATGTCGTAGGTGCGCGCGCCATACTGTTCGAGTTGCATGGCTCGATGGTCAAGCGGCGAGGTGTTCTCGGGGACAGTGAAGTATTCCGTCGCCATGGGCGCATGCTACCCGCGCCAGCGCATGGATGCGACATTCCTCGCTGAAATCACCCCGGGTTCTGCCAACCCACGCACAGTTCCGCTATGCGAGCCCGCAGCTCGTCGCGCACCCGCCGGAACGCGGCCAGGCGCTTGGCCTCGACGCCTGCCACCGCCGCGGGATCGGGCAGGCCCCAGTGCAGGCGTGTCGCTCGGCCAAGAAAGACCGGACATTCCTCTTCTCCGCACAGGGTGATGACCGTGTCGACCTCGCCGGCGGGGATCTCGGCCACGGCCTTGGCGCGATGGTGGGAGATGTCGATGCCGATCTCCCGCAGGACCGCGATGGCCTCGGGACGCACGCTCGTCGGGCGCGAACCCGCCGACCATACCTTCACCTCGGGCGGCAGCAGCACCCGAGCGATGCCCTCGGCCATCTGGCTGCGCGCCGAGTTGGCCACGCACAGGAAGAGGATACCCTTCATCGCACGGCCTCCGCGCTGCCGTAGTACCTCCGGCCCAGCCAGAGCGCGACGTGGACCAGACCGATCATCACGGGCACTTCGACGAGCGGCCCGATCACCGCGGCGAACGCCGCGCCATGGTTGATGGTGAAGGTCGCAACGGCCACTGCGATGGCGAGCTCGAAATTGTTGGAGGCCGCGGTGAAGGACAACGTCGTGGCCTGGCCGTAGGTCGCGCCGACCTTCTTCGACATGAAGAAGGAGAGAAAGAACATCACCACGAAGTAGATGAGCAGAGGGATCGCGATGCGCACCACGTCGAGCGGCAGCTCCACAATCTTTTCGCCCTTCAGCGAGAACATCACCACGATGGTGAAGAGCAGCGCGATGAGCGTAACGGGGTTGATCTTCGGAATGAATTTGCTCTGGTACCAGTCCTTGTTCTTGAGCTTGATAAGCGAGAACCGCGTGATCAGCCCGGCCAGGAACGGGATGCCGAGGTAGATGAAGACGCTCTTGGCGATCTCGCCGATGGTGATGTGGACGGCCACACCTTGGAGCCCGAACCAGGTCGGCACGACCGTGATGAACAGGTAGGCGTAGACCGAGAAGAAGAGGACTTGGAAGATCGAGTTGAAGGCGACCAGGCCCGCGCAGTACTCGCTGTCACCTTTGGCCAGGTCGTTCCACACGATGACCATGGCAATGCAGCGGGCGAGGCCGATNNGTACTCGGGCTTGTCGTGCAGGAAAAGGACGGCCAGACCGAACATCAGGAGTGGGCCGATGATCCAGTTCTGGACGAGCGACAGCCCCAGGACCTTGGTGTTGCGAAAGACCGGGCCCATCTCCTCGTAGCGGACCTTNNGATGAGCCCGATGGCGATGGGGATGCTGGTGGTCCCGACGTTGAACTGGTTGATGAAGGGAACCACGCCGGGGACGAGGTACCCGGCACCGACACCCACCGCCATCGCGATAAAGATCCAGAGAGTCAAGTAGCGATTGAGGAAGGACAGCCTGCCGGCGATTCCCGTGTTCCTGGTCATCGGCGACCTCGCCTGGGTGGCTTGCACGTGAGCCCGCCTCTGGCCTTGCACCTCCGCCAAACCTTGAGCGCCTCGACCAGCTCGCCGGCAACCTGGCCCGGGAGGATCCGGCGCAGGCTGTCCAGGACGGCGCCCTGGGTAGCGGACGGCCGTTCCGCAATCCGAAAGTGGACCCAGACCGCCTCGCGCCGGTCCTGCAAGAGCCCGGCGTTGACCAGATAGCGCAGGTGGCGCGACGCCTTGGACTGCGTGATGCCGAGAACCTCGACGAAGTCGCACACGCACAGTTCACCCTCGCGGAGCAAGAGTCCGAGCATCGACAGGCGCGTCACATCGGAGAGCGCCTTGAGAACGGCGGCCAGCGTGCGCAGGGTGGCGTTCGGCATTACCACTTGCATATACCCGCTTATACGGTTATATGCAAGCCAATGGACAAGGAGTCCACCCATGGCCAAGTCCGCGAATCAACACGACAGAAAACGCAAGAACGTCTCCGAGGATTACGCCCGGGCCGTACAGAGCCCAGGAACGGGTTGCTGCTGCTCGCCGGTACCCAAGGGTGTCGTGGCCAAGCTCGCCGGCTACACCGACGACGAGATCGCCGCCCTGCCTACCGAGGCGGTGGTGAACTCCTTTGGCTGCGGCAACCCCTTGGCCTTTTCCGGGGTCAAGAAAGGCGACGTGGTGCTCGATCTGGGGTCCGGGGCGGGCATCGACCTTCTCCTCGCCGCGAAGAAGGTCGGCCGCGCCGGCAAGGTCATCGGCGTGGACATGACCGACGCGATGATTACGAAGGCGCGCAAGAACATCCGCGCCGCCGGCCTCGCCACCGTCGAGGTCCGCAAGGGCATCATCGAGAAGCTGCCCGTTGAGGACGGCAGCGTCGACTGGGTCATCTCCAACTGCGTGATCAACCTGTCGCCCGAAAAACCGCGGGTCTTCGCCGAGATCGCGCGCGTGCTCAAGCCCGGCGGCCGCATGCTGGTCTCCGATATCGTCGCCGAGGACCTGCCGGCCGCGATCGCCCGCAACCGCCACCTCTACTCGTCGTGCCTGGCCGGCGCCATCGGCGAGAAAGCCTACCTCGCCGGCCTGCGCCAGGCCGGCCTCGTGGAGGTCAAGGTCAAGGACCGCCTCGTCTACGACGCCGAACAGATTGCCGCCTTCATCGGCTCCGAGCTGCAAGACGGCGGGAACGGCTGCTGTGGCGCCTCCGTCGGTACGCTGGCGAAGCGCTGGGCTCCGCGCCTGGCCGGCAAGGTTGCCAGCGTGAAGGTTGCCGCCCGCAAGCCGCGCCGCTAGAGCACCGCCTCCTACCCGTGCACCGCTTCGACGGCGCGAGCATCCAAGGGCCAAGGAGAGAACCGCATGACCCATCTTGCGAAGATCACGCCTTGCCTCTGGTTCGACGCGCAGGCCGAGGACGCGGCGAAGCTCTACGTTTCGGTCTTTCCCGACTCCGGGATCGACGAAATCTCTCGCTACGGCAAGGAAGGATTCGAAGTCCACGGCCGGGCCGCGGGCTCGGTGATGACGGTGGCCTTCCGTATCGCGGGCCAGAAATTCACCGCCTTGAATGGCGGCCCGTTCTTCAAGTTCAGCGAGGCGATTTCCTTTCAGATCTCCTGCGACACGCAGGCCGAGATCGACCACTACTGGAACAAGCTCTCCGCGGGCGGCGAGGAAGGTCAGTGCGGCTGGCTCAAGGACCGCTTCGGGCTTTCCTGGCAGGTCGTCCCGTCCGCCCTGCCCGCGATGATGAGCGATCCCGATGGCCGCAAGGGCGACCGCGTGATGAAGGCCTTCCTGCAAATGCGCAAGTTCGATCTCGCGACCCTCCAGCGCGCGTACGACGGCAAGTGACCGCGCAACCGATGACCGCCGCCGGCAAGCGGTCGCTTTACAGGTGAAGCGGCCCGGCGTACTACCAAGGCATGCGAGTCATTGACCTGACTGTGATGAACGCAACGAAGGCGCGCCACACTGGTGACCAGCGAGTATCGGCCATCCTCGCCGAGCTGCGCGCGCTGGGCAGCGAGAAGCACCGCGCCGGCATGGCCCGCTATGGCATCAACGTCGAGCGGGCGTTTGGCGTGTCGATCTACGAGCTGCGCAAGGTGGCCAAGCGCCTCGGCGCCGACCACGGCCTGGCGCTGGCGCTGTGGGCCACCGGCAACCACGAAGCGCGTCTCCTGGCCGGTTTCGTCGACGATCCGGCGGCCGTCACCCCCCAGCAGATGCACGCCTGGGCCGGCGACTTCGACTCGTGGGACATCTGCGACCAGGCCTGCACCAGCCTCTTTGACCAGACCGCACACGCGTGGTCCAAGGCGGTCGTGTGGGCAAAACGCGACGAGGAATGGATCAAGCGCGGCGGCTATGCCTTGATGGCCGGCCTGGCCTGGCACGACAAGACGACCGGCAGCCAGGCTTTCCTCAAGTTGCTGCCGCTCATCGAGCGCGGCGCCGGCGACGACCGCAACTTCGTCAAGAAGGCCGTCAACTGGGCCCTGCGCAACATCGGCAAGCGCAGCCGCGCCCTCAACCGGGCCGCCATCACCTGCGCCAAGAAGATCCTGATGGCCGCGAACCGCCGCGCCGGCGCGGATCGTGGCGGCGATGCAGGCGCCAGAGCCGCCCGCTGGGTCGCAAGCGACGCGCTTCGCGAGCTGAAATCGGAGAACGTTCAGGAGCGGCTTGCAAAGTAGCCTGCGCGGGTTCGCTCGCCTACGCTGGAGCGGGCAGGCGAGATTGAAAGAACCATGGCTACTAACGAGGACGCAGGCGCCTTCGGCGCCACGACCTCAAACCGACAAGAGCGGGGCGTTGCCCCGCGGCCCCACGAATCGCGGCCACCTCCTGGGTGAGCTCCGGGCGCCATGGCAGGCGACCGCCATTCGAGCGGCCGCCTGCCAGGTACAACATGCAACCCACGCTTGCCACACCCACCGCCACGCCTCGTGCTACCCTTGCTGAATGCACGCAAAACGATGCCTCGTTCTAGTGGTCTTGTTTTCGTTCGGTTGCGGAGGATCCAGCACCTCCAACCAGGGCACGGGGGGAGCTTCCGCGAC
>PNBO01000155.1 GCA_003136095.1 Myxococcales bacterium | reverse complement strand
GACGTGCTCATCCAGATCGACGACGCCGACTTTACCGCGCGCAGCAAGCAAGCCGAGGCCGAGCTGGACACCACCCGTGCCCAGGCCGCCGCCGCCGACGCGCAGGTGCAGGTCGTCGAAGCCAGCGCCAAGGGCGGGCTGCAATACGCGCGCGCGAGTTTTTCGGGATCCTCCATGGGCGTGGCCAATGCCGAAGCGCAACTGGCGGCCTCGCGTGCCGGCCTCGAACGGGCCAAGGCCGAGGCGCGCAAGGGCGAGCTGGATCTACAACGAACCAAGCAACTGGTTGCCGGCAATGCCCTGCCGCGCGAGCGCCTGGACAACGCGCAGGTGGCCTACGATGCTTCGCAGGCAGCCCTGGCGCAGGCGCAGGCGCAGGTCACCGCCGCGTCCGAAATGCGGCGGCTGGCCGGCACGCGCGTCGACGAGGCGCGTGGGAGGCTCGATCAAAGCACCCCGATTGCGGCCCAGATCGCATCGGCTCGGGCCAACGCCGATCTGGCCCATGCCCGCATCAAGGTCGCCGAAGCCGCCTTGGAGCTGTCTCGCCTGCAGCTCAGCTACACCAAGGTCATGGCCAGCGAAGACGGGCTGGTCACCAGGCTCACGGCTCAGCCAGGCCAGATGATCCAAGTTGGCCAGCCCCTGGCCGAGCTGGTGCCGGACCGCACCTACGTCGTCGCGAACTTCAAGGAGACGCAGGTTGGCCGGATGCGTCCGGGGCAGACCGCGCGCGTGCGCATCGACGCCTTTCCCGGCGTCGAGATCGAAGCCAGGGTCGACAGCGTTTCCGGCGGCACCGGCGCGCGTTTCTCGCTCCTGCCGCCCGACAATGCCTCGGGTAACTTCGTCAAGGTCGTGCAACGCATACCGGTGCGCATCGCCTGGCTCAGGCGGCCCGAGGTGCCTTTGCAGGCCGGTCTCTCCACGGACGTCACGGTCTACATCCGCAAGGGGAGCTAAGTGAACGCGTTCGTCGTGCTGACCTTGCTCGCCTTCGACGCGGCCGACGCGCCGTCCGTGCAGCGTCTGACCATGGACCAGGTCGTGGAGATGGCAGTCGCGTCGTCGAGCGCGCTCAAGGCGGCTCGGGTCCGCGCGCGTGGCAACGAGGAGCAGGCCAAGGGTCTGCGCGGGCGGCTGTTGCCGTCGGTGAATCTGTCCGACGAATGGCAACGGTGGGATTCGAAGTTCGAGGCTTCGATCATGGGCAATTCGGTTCCGGTGCACGACCTCAACACGAATGCCTTCGTCGTAGCGGCGGGGCAGCCTTTGCTCGGCCTGCTTCATCTGTCGTCCGATCACAGCGCCCGCTCGACCGCGGCCGAAGCTGCCACGTACGACGCGCGAACCGTGGAAGCCAACCTGCGTGACGAGATTCGCGCGCAATTCATGCGCATGTTCGAGGCGCGAACCTTGGCCGGGGTGGCGCGGGCGTCGCAAGCGCAGCTCACCGAGCAGATCATGGTCGCAAAAGAAAAACTCGCCGCTGGCGTGCTCACGCCCGCCGATGTCCTGCGCCTCGACGTCGCCGCGGCCAATGCCAAACAGCAGGAGATCCAAGCACAAGCCTCGGAAGAAATCGCCCGCGCCAACCTGCTCGTGGCGCTCGGCCGTGAACCCCAGGATCCCAGCATCGATTTCGTGGAGCCGTCCACGCCAGAAACCGCCAACGCTGCTCAAAGTGAGCTAGCGCCCCTGGTGGCCAAAGCCCTGCACCAGCGTAGCGAAGTTCGCAGCGCCGTGCTCACGGCCGAATCTGCCCGCGCTGGCGCGCAGGCGCGCACCTACGATCTCTTGCCCGATGTCGATCTGGAAGCAGGCTACATGCACATGACCGGGCAATCGTTTGTGAAGACAGATTCCGCTTTTGTCGGCCTCAAGGCCGGCTGGCAGATCTGGGACTGGGGCGCGCGCTTCTACCAGCATCGCGCGGCCGCGTCCCAGGCCGAGGCCGCGCGGGCCCAGGCCGACGATACCCGCCGGCACGTGGAGACCGACGTCGCGGCCAGGCTCGCCAACGTGCGCGCCACAGCCAGTGCGCTCGAGACCGGACGCACCACCATCGGCAGTGCCGAGGAAGCCTACCGCGTGACCACCGTTCTGCTCGCTGCCGGCAGCGCGAACACCACCGATCTGCTCGACGCCCAGGCGGCGCTGACGCAAGCGCGCCTCAACTTCGCGCGCGCCCGCTACGAGTATGCCCTCGCGCGCATGAGCCTGGCCCGCGCGCTCGGCGACTGATGGACGTGCGCTGGCCACGATCGCACAGGTACTAAGACGGGGCGATAGCGAGAGAGGGACGGCGGCTGGATTGGTCCTCGACAAGCTCGTCGTCGCGCTCCGCCACGCCACGCGCGGCCGCTGGCCCGCGACGGTCAGCATCGGGGCAGTGACCATCGACGGGCCGCGGACCACGCTGGATCGATTGCTCCAGCGGGCCGACAATCTCGTCTACGCCGCCAAGCAGGACGAGAAGGATCGCGTGCGCCACCGGCATCTCCACTGGAACGGAGCGGGGGGGCGCCGAATCCACGCCCGTGCCCGAGGGTACCATCGGTCGTCCCTTCTTCTCCGCTGCCTCGTCCACCCCCATGCGAGCCAAGAGTCGGTGAAGGTTGCGCCCCCGTCCAGATCAGGGAGCGGCGGCACGCGCAAGCTCATCCGTCGGACGGCGCCGCTCGGCTCGGTAGCGTGAACCAGAAGGTGCTGCCGTTGCCTTCTTGGCTATCCACGCCGATGTGGCCGCCGTGGGCCTCGACCGCCAGCTTGCAGAAGGCCAGGCCCAGACCGGTGGTCTGGTTGCGGGCCGACGTCCTGGTGTCGACCTGGGCGAACTTGTCGAAGATCTTGCGGTGGAAATCGGCGGCGATGCCCGGGCCGGTGTCGGTCACGAAGACCCGCGTGTGCTCCGCCTCGATGACGATGCCGACCCGAATCTTGCCGCCGGAGGGGGTCAGGCGCAAGGCATTGGCCAGCAGGTTCTGCACGATGCGTGCGACGATTTCCTCGTCCGCCAGCACAACGGCCGGCGGCGTCGGGTGCTCGAAGTCGATCTGGCGGGCGCCGACCAGCGATTCGAAATCGTCCAGGCTCTGCCCGATCACCCGCACCAGATCGCACTCACAAACTTCCAGCTTCATCATCCGTGCCTCCATCTTGCTGACATCCAGAATCCCGTTGATCATGCGGGCCATGCTGCGCGCGGCGTGCATGGCGCTCGCGACATCCGCTTGCGTCTGGGCCCCGAGCTTCTCCTTCGCCTCTGCCGCGAAGATCTCGAGATAGCTGCAGACGGCGGAGAGGGGCGAGCGCAGGTCGTGGACGATCATCTGCACCAGACTGTCGCGGAGGCGCTCGCTCTCGCGCAGTTTCTCGTAGCTCGACTGCGCTTCCCGTCGCTGGCGGCGCAGCTCCAGGTGCGCCGTCACCCGCGCCCTGACCTCGTCGATCTGGAAGGGCTTGGTGATGTAGTCGACGCCACCCACCTCGAACCCCCGCACCTTGTCGAGCGTCTCGCCCAGCGCGCTGACGAAGATCACCGGAATCTCGGCCAGACGGGCATCGGCCTTGAGCCGCACGCAGAATTCGTAGCCACTGATCTCCGGCATGTTCACGTCGAGCAGGATGAGGTCGGGCGGCTGGTTGTGGGCTGCTTGCAGCCCCAGGCGGGCGCTGGTCACCGGCCGTGGCTGCCAGCCGGATTGAATGAGCATGCCGGTCAGCACCTGCAAGTTGACCGCGTTGTCGTCGACCATCAGGATGCTGGCCGCATCGCCGGAGGTGGCCTCGTCGCTCATGGCTCGGTCTCCATGCCGATGCGCTCGATCAGCCCGGGGTAGTCATACCGCTCGACGATTTCCCGCAGGGTGGTTGCCGTCTCGGGAACCGTGTTGGCCAGACGATCGAGGATTTCGACGATGCGTCGGTAGTGGGCGCCAGCGGCCGCCTGCCGCAATTGTTCGGCGGTGTCCGCCGGCAGCAGCACGCGCTGCCCGCCCGCGGGCGTGACGCCCGACCCGCCCGACCCCACGACCGCGCGCGGGCGCGAAGCCGCGGGCGTGGCTGCGTCGGACCTGGCCACCGCCACGGGGACCTCGAGTCGGAAACGGCTGCCACGTCCGACCTCGCTGCCGAGGGTGATGTCTCCCCCCATCAGGCGAGCGAGCTCACGGCTGATCGCCAGCCCCAGGCCCGTGCCACCGGCGCCAGCCCCGGCCGCAGTCTGCTCGAAGGGGCGGAAGATCGCTTCCGCCTCGCTGGCCGGCACCCCCGGGCCGGTATCCTCCACGTCGACGACCAACCGCGGGGGGCCGTCCGCCTCGCGCTGGACCGCAACGCCACAGCGAACGGAGCCCCGGCTGGTGAACTTGATGGCGTTGCCGATGAGATTGACGAGAATCTGGCGCAGCTTCTTCTCGTCGGCGAAGAGCGCCGCCGGCACCGAGGACGCCGCCGTGACGGCGAAGCCCAGNNGCAGGTTGAAGATGGTAGGAGCCAGCGGGGTGCGGCCCGCGTCGATCTTGGACATGTCCAGGATGTCGTCGATCAAGGACAGGAGGTGCTCACCACTCTTGTTGATGACATCAAGATGCTGCCGATGGGGTTCGGCGAGGGCGGGCTCCTTGAGCAAGATCTGCGAGAAGCCGAGGATCGCGTTGAGCGGGGTACGGATCTCGTGCGACATGTTGGCGAGAAACCGGCTCTTGGCTTGACTGGCGTGCTGGATACCGTCGAGGAGCGCCCGCTCGTGGGAGAAGTCATGGAAGATCTTCACGATGCCCTGGAACTGGCCCTGGTCGTCGAAGAGCGGCGCCGCGCTCAGGCTAAGAGCCACCGGCTGCCCGTTGCCGCGGCGACTCGCAACCTCGCGCCGGGGGCACGGCTGCCGGCTGCGCGCGATCTCGTCGAAGATGCAGTCCGGGGTGTGGCAGAGGGTCTTCCCGTCCACGCGCAGGGCGCAGAACACCTCGTCGCAGGGCTTGCCGATCACTTGCTCCGCCCGCTGGCCCAGGATGGCTTCCGCGCCCCGGTTCCAGGACACGATCCGTCGGCCCTTGTCGATGGTGGCGACGCCGTCGGTGATGCTGCCGAGGATGTGATCGGCGTGGCTCCGGTGGGCCGCGAACTCGCCGGTCAGGCGATCGGCGCGGTGCTGGATCTCTTGGTGGGCCAGGGCATTGTCGATGCTCACAGCCGTCGCGCGGCAGATGGTTTCGATGAAGGTCATCTCATCGGGGGGGAAATCCCGTGGAGTGGTGCCGATGAGCGACGCGACGCCGATGATGCGGCCACGCGAAATGAGCGGAAAACCGGCGTAGCTCAGGGCCCGTGGGACGCTGGTCGCGGCAGCGGTCGCCGGGCCGTGCGGCGGCTCGAACTGCGGGAAACCGCGGATGTCGGGCACGATGAGTGGCTTCGCGTCCGCCATCACGCGCCCGGCCGCGCCCTGGCCGCGCGCCAGGCGCAACCCCACCGGCAAGGGACCGTCCGCGTCCCGGGCCGCCGCCGCCGTCAAGAGATCGGTCCTCGGATCGAGCAGCATGACGCCGACCCGATCCGCGCCCGAGATTGTCCGCAGGTTGTGAAGGAGGGCGTCGAGGACCCGCTCGAGATCAAGCGTCGACGTGGTGGCGACAACGACCTGATGGATCACAGCCATTCTCCGCTGCTGCCGGACCTGCTCCTGCTCGGCTCGCTTGCGCTCAGTGATGTCGAGGACAAAGGCCACGCCCTCGATGCGGTGCTCGTCCAGCATCATACCGGCCATGACGACGGGGATCCGGGTCCCATCCTTGCGGAGATACATCTTCTCGAAGAGGGCTTGGTTCTTGCCCGTGGCCTTGAGCTCCGCCACACAGCGCTCGTCGAGATGGCGGTACTCGGGCGGGGTCATCTTGAACCAGTCGATCTTGCCGGCCGCCAGCTCCTCCCGGGTATAGCCGACCATGTCCAGGAACTTGTCGTTGGCATCGGTGATTTGGCCGCCCAGTTTCCAATAGATCACGCCGACCAGACCTGACTCGTAGAAGGCGCGCAGGCGGGCCTCGCTGCGGTGCAAGGCTTCGCCGGCCTGACGGCGC
>PNBO01000047.1:52226-57232 GCA_003136095.1 Myxococcales bacterium | reverse complement strand
GCTCCTCCCGTACCCGTGGCGCCACCGCCACCCGTCGCACCACCGCCACCCGTCGCACCACCCGAGCCCGTCGCGCCGCCTTTGCCAGTCACACCGCCGCCACCCGTCGCCCCACCTGAACCCGTCGCACCACCGCCACCCGTCGCGCCCCCCGAACCGATGGCGCCGCCTTTGCCAGTCACACCGCCGCCACCCGTCGCCCCGCCAGAACCCGTCACCCCACCTGAAGTCGTGGCGCCACCTGAGCCGCTGCGACCACCGCTAGAGCTCACGCCACCGCTACCCGGCTGGCCGCCTGAGTCAGTCACACCGCCGCTACCCGTCACACCACCGCTACCCGTCACGCCGCCGCTACCCGTCATACCACCGCTACCCGTCACACCACCGCCCCCCGTATCACCACCACCGGAGGAGCTCCCACCCGCGCCTCCGCCACCGGAGGTGATTGTGCAGCCCCAGGAGCAAATGCCGAAGATCGCAACCGGCAAGAGCTCATTCAAGAAGCTTCTCGTTCTCATCTAGGCATACCTCCGTGCGTGCGGATAGACAGACTCTACTTACTGTCGCTTGCCAACCTGAAATGGCTCAAAAAGATGGTGATGGAAAGGAACTTTACGACTCAGTGCGGTAGCGGCTTCCAGCGGATAGCCGACTCTTCTTCCCTCAATGGGGGGCCAACGACGATGGATCGGGTCTGTCCGGTATGTATTCTTCTTCATTTTCCCGAACATTGGAATTCTGTCACACGTTGTCCTCCACGGAATCGAGCACGTGGGTACCTTACGTACGTTTGCCCCGAACATCGGAATCTTGTCACGGCAAGCACTCGGGAGAGACGCAAAACTTGGTTTGCGCGAGGGCGGGGAAAGCCGGCGCGCCAAAGGGCCGAGGCAGAAGTAGAGATCGTGCGCGCCAATTTCGCCGCCCTTGCCACCCTACGTGACTCGGCCGCCGCTGTCACACCCGGCAGCAAACACGAACAGAATGCGTCCAATGGTCGAGCGAGAGCGCTCGCGCATGGGGTCCTCCTGGGAATGGGCAGCTTCTAGGGCGACGGCGTACGTGCCCGTGGCTCGCCGAAGTGAGCCGGACGAGGCCGCGGGGTGGGCACCTGGCCTGCTTCGACGCCAAGGGTACCGCCGTGGCTGACGAGCCCAGCGAAATCACGTAGCCTGGCGCGCACCGTGAAGGACTTTGAACGTCCCCGGCGAGACACCGTAGTTCTTTCGAAACACCTTGCAGAGGTAGTTCCCGTTGCCAAAACCGCACTGCGCTGCAATTTCCTTCACCGAGAGCTCGCCGCTTGCGGCCAGTCGCGAGGCCTTGTCGATCCGGAGTTTGGCCAGATAGCGTCCCGGTGTTACTCCACGCGCCTTCTCGAATTGTCGAGAGAAATGGAATCGGTTCATCTTGGCGACGCGAGCCATGTCCTCGACACCAATGAGCCGCGCCAGGTTGAGCCGGCAGAACCGCTCGACCTCGCTGACAAACACCGGCACCGATTGTGCTGAGCGATGAGAATGCATCGAAGAGAAAATGCCCGGATGTCCGAGTTTTGATCTCGACCGGCTAAGATGCGGTGCGGTAGAAACCGAAGGGCAGATGAACCACCTACGCGCGGCTGCCCCGCGGGCCGCGAGTCGAGTCCGGAGAGCACGTACTGGACTTGCTGGGACTGCCCCAGCTTGACGAGCGGGCGCGCGAGGTGAAGTCGCGCCGCTGCGGCCGGCCCGGTGCCCGCGCCGCAGCGCTCGGCAAACTCGCCCAGGGTAGCGTCGACGGTCGCGCGCTGGCCGAGATCCAGCCCGCGATCTTGCGAGCAAGACCCGCTGCTCGCCAAGCTCCTCACCGCCGCCACCGCGGGCGCTCCACCCGCTGGTCCAATCACCAAGCGGCGCCCCATCCGCATCGTGCTCGGCCGGCGTCGCCGAAATGGTGGTCGGCGGCAACTGAGGCTGCGATCACACATTGGCACCACAGACGGGTTTCCGAAGCAGTCACGGCTTCTTGTCTGCCATTGCATCGAGCGCCCGTCGCGCGCCGGCGAACCGTGGATCGAGTCGCAAGGTTTGCTGATACTCGTCGGCGGCCTCCTGCGACTTGCCCTGCTGAGCGAGCGTGTCCGCGACGTTGTAGTGAGCCACTGCCATCGTCGGAGCAAGCCGGGCGGCGGTCCGGAATTCCACGAGTGCGCCTTCCAAGTCCTTCTGTCGCGTCAGAGTCGTGCCCATCAGCATGTGCGCCCGCCAGTCGTTCGGCGTGTGCTGCAGGGCCGTCGCAAACGCTTGCTTTGCCTCTGCGTAGTCCCCGATGGTGAACGAAGCCCGACCCAGGTTGAGCCAGTTCTCCGCCCAGCCCGAATTGAAGCGCAAGGCTTCTCTAAACTCGGCGATCGCCGATGGGTAGTCGCCGCGCTGGATCCATTCGTTCCCTAGTCGGGTGTGCAGCTTAACATCGTTCGGCTGCTGGGTCAGATAGTATCGCAACAGCGTCAAGGTGTCGTGCCAATGCGATTCGTAGCGTCGCGTGGCGAACACACTGCCCATCGCCAAGGTCGCGGCCAGACCCGCCACGATGGCTCGTACGCCAAACTTCTTCAAGCTGCCGATACCGCTACCCCACAAGCGATTCAGCTCCCAGTGAAGCGGCAACAGCATTCCCACCATAGGCAGATACATGGACCGATTCGCGGCTATCGACGACGTGAAGCGGATAATACCCAGCGTCGGAAGGATGGCGACCAAGAAGAACAGCCCGCCCACCGCCCACGCACGCGTGCGCCGCAGGGACAAAGCGATCGCCGCCAGGATCCCGGCCGTGACCAGGGCGCTGCCCAGCACTTGGAAATTGGCCAGTTCAAAGGGCTGGGGACCCGGATAATCCGACACGAGGCCCGCCGGATAGACTACCTTACCGAGATACAATGCAATTTCGTAGGCCACGACCAACGGCAAATACGCTGGTCTCATCATTTGCACGCGACCGTCTTCCCCTGAGTGTGCTTGGGAAATGACGGTCACGGCGGCAGACACGGCACAAACCAGCAAAAACGGCACCTTCTCCAACAAGGTGCTTCGGTTGAGGCGCTTGAGTGGCCAGTAGTCCAGGACCGGCAACAGCGCTACTAGNNACACATACAGAATCAGCGAAGAGAGGGCGAACGACGTACACAGGACCGTTTTTCGTTCTGCAATCCACAGCACGGCGTCGGCGTTCAGCGGATGCAATCCGTAGAGCAAGCCCAGCAGGGCAGCCGTAAACCAATGGTCGAAGAGCCTGTAGAGTAGAACCACGACCAGGGCGACATTCAGCATGTGCAGGAGCAGTGTCGTGCGGTGGAAGGGCAGCAGGCTGTTGGCCGCCGTCGGATCCACAAAGTCGAGCATCATCGACACGAGCGACAGCGGCTGATAGTAGCCATTCACCAGGGACGGAGACCACACTTCACCGAAGATCGTCCCTAGCGAGGCCCAGCTGGGATTTCGGATGACCGGCGAACCGAGATAGAACTTGTCATCCATGTACAGCGCCGCCGCCGAAAGCGCCGGCCAGTAGGTTGCCAGTACGATGGCCAGCACCGCGATGAGGGTCGCAACCGCGAGGGCCAGTCCACCCCACCCTCGACCACCCGCCGTGGGAGAGGACTCGCGGGGCGAATCACCTGGCTTTGCCGCATGCATCGGTCGGGGCTCCACACCTACCCGGCCGCCATCTTATCGTAGGTACAAGAAAGCGCGAAATCGTCGATCGTTGCCTACCAGAAGCAGTAGTAGAAGACGACGATGATGGCCACGATGATCGCGCTGTGGATGACGTCCCAGTGGTTCCAGCTGGCGCGGGTGGCGGCCTTCTCTTCGGCGGTTGCGCCGTAGTAGGTGTAGCGCACGGTGCTTGGCTCGGGCGCCTTGGTGAAAGCGCTGATGGCGAAAACCAGAACGACGCAAAGGACCAGCAGGGCTTCTGCGTAGTATAGCCAGTGGATCTGCTGGAGGCTGAACAACACACCATACTGGGCGCGAAGCATGTCTGCGGTCGCGAGCCCGTCTTTCAAGGGGCGCTCGATGAGCAGATCGAGGCCGAGGCGGAGGAAGCCACCCACCGCACCGACCAGGAAGGCCCAGAACGCCGCGGGAGCCGTGGCGCGCTTCCAGAAGATGCCCATGACGAAAAGCACCGCGATGGCGGGGGACATGTAACCCTGGACGCTCTGGAGATATTCGTAGAGGTTCTTGCCGAGACTCTTCATCACCAGCACCCAGAGGATGCCGACCAGCACGATGACCGCGGTGGAAACCCGCCCCACGAAAACCTGGGTCCTGCCCGAGGCGTTAGGCCGCCATTTCTGGAAGAAGTCCATGGTGACCAGGGTGGCGGACGCGTTGTACTTCGAGGCCAGGGACGCCATCAGGGCGGTCAGCATGCCGCAGGCCACGATACCGCGGATGCCGTGGGGGAGGATCTGGGCGACGAGGCTGGTGTAGGCCTGGTCGCCATTGCCCGCCGTGGTGAAGCCGCTTCCGGGCGTGCTGAAGAGCGCGAAAGCGATCATGCCGGGAATCAGGAAGATGAATACCGGCGTGAGCTTGAGGTAGCCCGCCAGGATGCTGCCGCGGCGGCTTTCTTTCTGGTTCTTGCCGGCNNTACTGGTCGGTGCACCAGTACCAGAACCCGATGATGGCCGAGCCCGGCAGCACGGCCAGCCAGGGGAACTTCGTATCCGAATTGGGGCGAATGAGGTGGATGTTGCTTCCCACCGAGTCGGTCATCTTGTGCCAACCGGCGAGCAAGCTGCCAGCGCCCAACTTGGTCAGGCCGATGTAGAGGATGCAGATGGAGCCGAAGAGCAGCACGGGCGTCTGCAGTACGGCGGTGTACATGATCACGCGCAGGCCGCCCAAGGCCGTGTAGATCCCGGTGGCCACGGCGAGGCCGACCGAAACCACCCAGAAGATGGGGACCTGGTGTCCGAACATGGGCACGCTGTCTCGGCCCAGCAGTACGGTGAA
>PNBO01000047.1:44274-52166 GCA_003136095.1 Myxococcales bacterium | reverse complement strand
CCCGCGCCAGCCAAGCCCACCAGATGCTCGGACCCGATGTTGGAGGAGTAGATCGACGTGCCGATCTGCAGCCATCCCGCCTGGCGGCCGGAGAGAAAATAGTCGGTGCCGGACTGAGCCTTGTGGCGCGTGGAGGCCCACACGACCACCACCATGCCGAGAAGAAAGAGGACAATGACGACCCAGTCCAGGCCGTTGAACACCGAGCCTGGGTTGTGCGCCGCCAGAAGCGGTAGGTTCATATTGGGACTCCCATCAGACTCTCAACATTGAGACCGCCGTGTCATGGCGGCTCCTTCAGGACCACGACTTGTAGGCAGCCTCGTTCCAGCGCAGCTCGTTCTTGAAGTCACGCAGCTTGGTGTCCTTGTCGATCAGCACGATCTCGATGTTGGCCATCGCGCAGTAGTCCTCGATGTGGCGGGCGTCGACGGCCTGGCTGAAGGCCGTGTGGTGCGCGCCGCCGGCATAGATCCAGGCGGCGGCGCCGATGGCCAGGTTGGGCTGTGGAATCCACAGCGCCTGGGCCACGGGGAGCTTGGGCAGAGCATGCGCGGGCTTCACCACGTCCACCGCGTTCACGATCATGCGGAAGCGGTTCCCCATGTCGATAAGCGAGGCGTTGATGGCGGGGCCGGCGGGCGTGTTGAACACGAGGCGGGCGGGGTCCTCCTTGCCGCCGATGCCCAGGGGGTGAGTTTCCAGACGTACCGGCTTGTCGATCTCGGCAATGGTGGGGCAGACCTCGAGCATGTGGGCGCCCAGCACGCGCTGACCGGCGGGATCCATGTGATAGGTGTAGTCCTCCATGAAGGACGTGCCGCCCTTGAGGCCAGCCGACATGACCTTGGTGGCGCGGACCANNCCGTGGAGGTCTTCGAAGGTGGTGGTGAAGGCCATGGCGCCCTTGTCCTTCAGGAAGGCGCGCATGCCGACCTCGTACCGAGCCTGGACCTTGATCCGCTCCTTGTTGGCTGAGGCCACGAGGTGGTACTGGGCCTCGTACGCCTTCATGGTGGCGGCCACGTCCGCGTCGGACACGGCATTGATGAAGGCAACCAAGTCGCCCACCCCGTAGCCGTTGACGGCGTAGCCGAGCTCGATCTGGGCCTCGACCTTGTCGCCTTCGGTCACCGCCACCTCACGCATGTTGTCGCCGAAGCGGACCACGCGGCCACCCTGGGCGTCGGCCCAAGCGCAAGCGGCGCGGGCCCACACGCCCAGGTCTTCCTGCACGGCGGATTCCTTCCAGTGTCCGACGACCACCTTGCGCTGCTTGCGCAGGCGGGTGCAGATGAAGCCGAACTCGCGGTCGCCGTGGGCGGCCTGGTTCAGGTTCATGTAGTCCATGTCGATTTCGCCCCAGGGAATGTCGCGGCCGTACTGGGTGTGGAGGTGGACGAAAGGCTTGGTGAGGAGGCCAAAGCCACGGATCCACATCTTGGCGGGAGAGAAGGTGTGGCACCAGAAGATGAGGCCCACGCACTTCTTGTCGGCGCTGGCGGCCTGGCAAAGATCCGTGATCTCGTCGGGGGTCTTCATGACACCCTTGAAGACGACCGTGGCCGGCATCGCGGCGGAGGCGCCGATGGCCATGGCGATCTCTTTCGAGTTGACCGCGACCTGTTCCAGGGTCTTGGGACCGTAGAGGTGCTGACTGCCGGTGACGAACCAAATTTCCTGCTGCTTGAGGTCGATCATTGCGTTCTCCTTACCGAGCCTAAGCCTGGCGCTGGCGGTCGCGGAGCGCCAGCAAGTCCTTCATGACGTTGAACATGGATCCGTTCCACTTGGCGGTGCCGAAACCATCGTGCAGTTGGCGGTAGAGCTTGTACATCTCGGCGTACACGGCCTGGCTGCCGGGGATGGGCTGGTATTCCAGGCGGGTTCCGCACAGGGCCGCCTGGGCCTCTGGTACGGTTGCGTAGCCGCTGGCCGCTTTCCCCGCGGCGATGGCCCCGAAAATGGCCGCGCCCAGGGCAGGCGTCTGGTCCGAGCGCGACACCTTCATGGGACGGCCGGTGATGTCGGCGTAGATCTGCATGAGCAGGGCGTTCTTGGCCGCGAGCCCCCCGCAGTTGATCACGTCCTTGATGTGGACCCCATATTCCTCGATGCGATTGATGATGGTCAGCGCGCCNNCAGGCCGTGCTCGCCGGGCTTCTGCTTGGATGCCTCCTCGGCCAGCGCCCTGAACTTGTCGTCGGCGGTGGCGCCGTAGCTGTCGGGCACCAGGTTTTGGACGAACCACAGAAAGATGTCGCCCACGGCGGACTGACCCGCCTCGATGCCGAAGTAGCCGGACATGACGGAGCCGTCGACAATGCCGCAGACGCCTTCGATGTCGGCCAGGGCATGGGTGTTGGGAGTCACCATGATGTCGCAGGTGGATGTGCCGAGNNGCCACCCGCGCGCTGGTCGGCGGTGTGGGCTTGGCAAAAGAGGCGGCCGCGCAGCTCGGCCAGCGCGGGATCGAGCTTGGCCAGGAACTCGGCGTCGGGCAGGCCGCCCCACGTCGCGTTGAACATGGCCTTGTGCCCGGCGGAACAGATGCCGCGCAGGAGCTTGGCGGGATCGGTGTTGCCGGTCAGCACGGCGGGCAGCCAATCGCAGTACTCCACGAAGCTGGCGGCGGCGGCGAAGACTTCAGGGGCCACGCGCTTGCAGTGCAGGATCTTGCTCCAGAACCACTCGGAGCTGTAGGTGCCGCCACACTTCGCCATGTACTTGGGGCGCATCTTGGTGGCGAGTCGGGTGATCTCGGCGGCCTCCTGGTAGCTGGTGTGGTCCTTCCAAAGCCACACGTAGGCGGCCAGGTTGTCCCTCAGCGCGGGCCGAAAACACAGCGGCGTGCCCTCGGCGTCCACGGGCAGCGGGCTGCTGCCGGTGGTGTCGATGCCGATGCCCACGACTCGCGCGGGATCGAAGCCCTTCTCGCCGGCCTTGGCCTGGGCCAGGACGCCGGTGATGGTCTTCTCGATTCCGAGGAGGTAGTCCGCCGGATTCTGGCGAGCCACGTTGGGATCCTTGGAGTCGGTCATGACGCCGAGCTGCCCCGTGGGATAGGGGAAAATCTCCGTCGCAGCTTCGCGGCCATTCGCAAGGTCCACCAGCAGCGCGCGGCAGCTGTTGGTCCCGAAGTCGAGTCCGATGGCGTATTTTGTCATGGATGGTTCGTCAGGTTTGCCCATAGTAGGCGTGTTTACCGTGCTTGCGCTGGAAAGGCTTGTGGATGAGGGTCGCCTTGAGGCTGGGGGCTGCGGGATTGATCAGGAGCGTGAGGAAGGCCTACGACGGCCGGCACAACGTGCCTATACTCAGTTCAACGCTCTGTCAAGACCGGGCTTAGTTTGCGGTGACCTCGTATGCACGGGTTCCTCCGACCAGAGTTTCATCGAGCATCTATTCCCGGAAGTGGGTGCATTGATCATGAGCAGCCGCCGGGTAGGATGGCGGTCGTTGACGTAACCTCCGTCATCGCATGTCCAGCCATGGCTCACGCGGAGCCGGCGCGGCATTCGTGGCCGCCGGGACTCCTAACACAATCGGCGTGCTCGCGACAGTACCTTTCAGGATGCGTACGCCCATTCTTGTCTGCCTTTGCCCCGCGAACGGGTGGGCTCGGGCGCGCCTTCGCGTCAAAAAAACTTCCGCCCCAACCGACTGCCGTATTCCCCATTGTAAGTGCTTGGCCATGACGACCCGGTGCCGCGGCCAGTCACCCACATCCAAGAGGTATTGATATGCGCGTAGGAGCTCGAAAGCCCAACCAAGTCCTGCTTGCCGCCGTCTCGACGCTGGCGCCGCTTTTTTGCGCCTTGTCGCCTCGTCCGGCCTCGGCCGCAAGCACCGTGGAGAAGCTGCAGGAGTTCCCTCTGGACCAGGTCCAGATCACGGATTCCTACCAGCAGAACCTGTTCACCAAGGACGTCACCTACCTCATCACGACGCTCGACTCCGATCGCCTTCTAGCCGGCTTCAAGGCGGTGTCAGCGGGAACGAGCCCGACAAACCTCTACGGCGGCTGGGAGAACACGAACATACGCGGACACACGATGGGCCACTGGCTGTCTGCGGTGGCGCACGCCTACCAGCAAGCCATGGGCAGCGACACGACCCTGGCCGGTCAGATCAAGACCAAACTCGACGACGTGATTACGAAGCTCAAATCCTATCAGCTATCCAGTGGGTTTCTGTTCGCAACGCCCATGTCCCAGTTCGACGACTTCGATGCCGGGACCGGCAGCACCTGGGTGCCCTATTACACGATGCACAAGATCCTCGCCGGTCTGATCGACGTCTACAAATTCGAGCAAAATGCCGACGCTCTGACCGTCGCAAGCAAATTGGGAGACTGGCTCTACAGCCGAGCTTCAGGCTGGAGTGCGAGCGCGAAATCGACGGTGCTCGGCCAGGAGTACGGCGGAATGAACGACGCCCTGTACGAGCTCTACAAGTACACGAATAGCGCCAATCACCTGACGGTTGCTCACATTTTCGATGACACCAGCCTATTCACGACGCTTGCCGCGGGCACCGACAACTTGAGCGGCAAGCACGCCAACATGACGATCCCGAAGTTCGTCGGCGCCCTGAATCGCTATCGGACCGTGGGGGCGAGCGAGTCCTCTTACCTCAACGCGGCCAGCGGATTCTTTGGCGTCGTACTGAAGGATCATACCTACGTAACCGGTGGAAACAGCGAGGATGAGCATTTTCACACCCCTGGGGCATTGGATCAGTACCGAGACAACGTCAACAACGAGACTTGCAACGCCTACAACATGTCGAAGCTCACTCGGGACCTGTTCAAGGTCACCGGTGATGTCAAGTACGCGGACTTCTACGAGCGAATTCACATCAACGAGATCTTGTCCTCGATCAACCCCGACACGGGAATGACAACGTACTTCAAGGCCATGGGGACAGGCTATTTCAAGGTGTTCGGCACGCCGACAGACAGGTTCTGGTGCTGCACCGGCACGGGGATGGAGAACTTCACCAAGCTCGGCGACAGCGTGTATTTCCACAATGACAAGGACCTCTGGGTGACCTTCTACGTGAGCTCGGCGTTGAGCTGGAAAGACCGCGGTCTGTCGCTGACCCAGACGACGGATCTTCCTCTTACGAACAAGGTGACCTTCACCATCACCGCCGCCCCGACCGACGCAGTCAATCTGCAGTTCAGAAAGCCCGACTGGGCTTCGACTTGTCAGGTGGGGGTTACGGTCAACGGTCAGGCGGTCACTCCGGTCGAAACCAGCGGCTTTCTCGGCGTCAGCCGGGTGTGGCAGGCGAACGACAAGGTGGAGCTCGCGTTCCCGCTCATCGTGCAGGTATCGAGACTGCAGGACAACCAGAACGCGGTGGCCTTCACCTACGGGCCAATCGTCCTCTCCGCGGGACTGGGAACCGCCAGCATGACCACCGAGGCGCACGGCGTGCAGGTGCTCGCGGCGACCAAGCCCTCCGGCCTCCAGGACACCATCGCAATCAACAGCGGCACCACGATCAACGCCTGGATCGCCAACATCCAGAGCAACCTGGTGCAAACCCCAGGGAAGCTCGAATTCGCCCTCAAGAACACGGATTCGGACAGCAAGTTGACCTTCATCCCCCACTATTCCCGCTACCTAGACAGGTACGGCATCTACTGGAAACTATCCGGAACTGCGGGCGGAACCGCTACCACCAATGTCGTTTGCCCGACAGTAGGAACGGGTGGAACGGGTGGCTCCAGCGGATCCGGCGGCGCGACCGGCGGCGGTGGTGTCACAGGCACGGGCGGCCGCAGTGGCAGCGGCGGCACGACTTCGTCTGGCGGGGCGACCACCAGCCAGGGCGGCGCTGGCGGGGCGACCAGCACGGGCGGTTCGCGGGGCAGCGGCGGTGCGAGCGGCAGCGGCGGAGCGCCGGTTACCGGCGGAACGACCGGCAGCGGTGGCGCTAGCGGCGGCACGTCCGGCTCGGGCATGGGCGGTGGTGGTGGTACCCGAACCGGAAGTAGTGGAGCCGCAGGCGGCTCGGGCAGTAGCTCAGCGGCGACGGGCGGCACAGGTGCGACCGCGGGCTCGAATGCTGGGGGCAGCGGCGGCGCCAGCAGCGGTGGAGCCCCAGGTGGCTCTGGTGGTGCCCTCGCGGGCAGCGGCGGTAGCCCGAGCGGGTCCGGCGGCTCTACCGCCAAAGGCGGGGCCGGGACCTCGACGGGGTGTTCCTGCGAGCTCGGACGGTCAGGAGGCCGCCCCGCAGCCCTCGGATGGCTGGCTGCCTTCGGGCTCCTGCTGGGTTACCGGAAGTTGCGTCGCCGGAAGAGCAGGACGCGAGGGTTCTCGCACGCGGACATACCCCCTTCGATTCGCTTGCGCCCACGGCCGCCGAGCATGGGCCAAATCGTGGAGCTCCCCGAGGTCGGTGGTCTTCACCATCGGTACGAATGACGTGCGGCCTGACCATTGTCCGTCCACCTCGCCCTTCCGGCAACGAGTCGAGAGCTGTCCCGCACGCGGGTCCGTGGATGGTGCTCCTTCTACCAAGTTTTGGCGCCGCCTCCCTTGGTCGCGGCGACTGTGCTTCCAGTACCAGACGGCCGGTCTTGGGAGGCCCGACGACGACCTGGCGCAGCGCCGGTCCATGATCCTTTTGAATGGGTTTTTGAGCGCACACGGTGCGTGGAACCGCTTGCCACTGCTGATGTTTTTGCTGTTGACATCGGGTGCGCTTGTCTTCAGCATCCGCGGGCGAATGCGACCAATCGGACGTCGTCAAAGCCGAGCACGCTATGCCGAGGCTCCCGGTGGCACGGGCGTTTCCGATGCCGCGGCCAGATTTCAGGCGCGGCTGTCAGGCCTGGCTCCTCGCGGCCGGAGCGCATGCTTTCCGACCGTCTCGGTAGGTATCAAGAGCTACAGATGAAGTCGAGCTACGACGAGCTAAGAGAGCTGGCATGGCGGGCGAACATGGAGATCCCGCGCCACGGCCTCGCCATCTACACGTTCGGCAACGTCTCGGCGTTCGACGCCGAGCGAGCGGTCTTCGCCATCAAGCCGAGCGGCGTCGCGTACGAAAGTCTCACCGCTGCCGACATCGTCGTTGTCGACCTCGATGCCAAGGTGGTAGAGGGCACCTTGCGACCTTCCTCCGACACCAAGACCCACGCCGCCTTGTATAGAGCGTTCCAGGGAAGCGGCGGGGGCATTGGCGGGATAGTCCACACGCATTCGACCTATGCCACGGCCTGGGCGCAGGCCTGCATCCCGATCCCGCTCTACGGCACAACCCATGCGGANNGGACATGGCCCCTTCACTTGGGGCAAGACGGCGGACAAGGCGGTGTACCATGCTGTCGTCCTCGAAGAGCTGGCCAAGATGGCGTCCATCACGCGGACCCTCGACCCGCACGCGGGTCGACTGCCAGATTACCTCGTGCGCAAGCACTTCGAGCGTAAGCACGGGAAGAACGCCTACTATGGACAATAGTACGTCACGCTTCGTGGATACAAAGTCTTGGCCACTGTAACACACGAGAGGAAAGGTCAACCATGCGACGAGTATTACAGCTATCGGGACTCGTAGTGACGGGCTTCCTGTCGACGCACGCCTTCGCCGAGGAACCCACAAAAGCCGACGCCCAAGAACCCTATGAAGAACCAAAAGCTGAGCCGCCGGCACCCGTTGCGCCAGCCGCCACAGTTGCGCCNNCCGCTCTACGGCACAACCCATGCGGACCACCTCGCGGAGGATGTTCCTTGTACGGCGCTGATGACTGCCGCTGCGGTTCGCGGAGATTACGAAGCCGAGACGGGGACGCAAATCATCGATTGCTTCCGCACGCGTGATCCACGCCAGATTCCGATGGTGCTCGTGGCAGGACATGGCCCCTTCACTTGGGGCAA
>PNBO01000047.1:3874-44158 GCA_003136095.1 Myxococcales bacterium | reverse complement strand
TCGCCGAGGAACCCACAAAAGCCGACACCCAAGAACCCTCTGAAGAACCCAAAGCTGAGCCGCCGGCACCCGTTGCGCCGGCCGCCACAGTTGCGCCAGCCGCCACAGTCGTTGAGCCAGCCGCCGCAGTCGTTACCCCAGCCGCCAAACCGAAAGTGGGCGACTATTCCGTGAACGGATACTTCCGTGGCGGTTTCGGCGCGAACGTCCACGAGAAGGGCCGCCAGACCTGCTTCTCACTCAATCTCGGCGGCCTGCTCTCCAAGTACCGGCTCGGCAACGAGTGCGAAGTGTGGGCCGAATTGCACACTACGACGGTGATCGCCGCGGGCGACGATGGTACGGTCGCAAGATTGCATTTCATGCCGGTCGCCTTCATACCGACGAGCAAGATTGGCTATACTCCTACTGGGACCACCGCTTCGGACCAAGTCCCGGGTTCGCCTGGATCTGGCGCGGCCGTGGCTTTTCCCAATCTCTACGTCGACATCAAGGGGATCTCCTGGCTCTTCGGAGGGACACCCTGGCTTGGTACCCGCTACTACAAGCGCGAAAGCATCTATATCAGCGACTTCTTCTACTGGAACCCCTCCGGCGTGGGGGCGGGAATCGAGGACGTTAGCCTCGGTAAGATCTGGGATTCGGCCCCGGACGTCGTGCGGGATCTTACGTTCAGTTATGGCGTCTTCGCCGTCGATGGAGAACCCCAAAACTCGCCACCGTTGCCGTCGCAAATTGACCTCGGCATTCGCAACGATTTTCAGATTCGAGGGATCCGGCCGTGGTGGGGCGCTGACTTGCAGCTCGGGTTCCAGTACATCAAGGATTGGAGCAACGACTATAGTCCCCAGACCGACCCGGTTACCGGAGTAATCACCATGGTATCCAACACCCATAGCGGATGGGGCGCCACTTTCCAGTACGTGCAGGAGTTGCTCGGTGGCAACAACAAGGTGGCCGTCCAATATGGTGTAGGTGGCGGAGCGGGCTTTGGCACCCTCTCACGCTTCTATTACCCGGACTTCTCGCTCAGGTTCCAAACCACTGAGTGGCGGTTCCGGGCCCTCGATGTGCTCACCATTCAGCCCCTGGAGTGGCTCGGCCTCCAGGCGAACATAGTGTGGCAGCATGACAAGAACTCGACTCCAGCCGCCGGGAATTGGATCTCCGGCGGCGGTCGCGTGAGCTTCGGGTTCGTCCAGCACGCCAAGGTGCTCGTCGAGGTCGGTCACGACAGGCTCTTGACCGCCAACGGCTCAGGAGATCGCCAGCTGACCAAGGGTACCGTTGCCCTCGCGATTACCTCGGGCAAGGGATTCTGGGCACGCCCGGAGCTGCGCCTCTTCGCCACGTATGCGATTTGGGACAAGAATGCTGCGATCTCCACCGTCGATTCGGGCCAGGTATACACCAGCGCCGACGAGAACAACGTGTACAAGTTGAGCGGTGCCATGGTCGGCCTGCAAGCCGAAGCCATGTGGTAGCCTTAGGGAGCCCAGCGTTCGCTTCGTCGAGAGAGACGCCCGCGTGGGTGGGGTCTCTCCTCGAGTTTCCCCGGCACCGCACGGATCCGTCTGATCGACGTGCTTGTCATGATAGATGATGACTCACTTCGGCGTCGGAATAGTTCCGCTGAAGGTTAAGCGCCCCCGATTGCACCGCGGAATCTTGCTGGAGGACAAATCCCAGGCTCTTGCCGCCATGGGCCATGCGATCGTCCCCTGAGCGGCGAACCTGCGCTGGAAATGGACCTGGCACCAGATGGGCTGGCTGAGCTATTCGCTCGACAAGAACCCCATCTCTTCGACAATATCAAGGCATGTACTCTCGATCTGTCCTGGTACGTGTCCTCCTGACCTCCATCTCCAGCGGTCTGCTAGCCGTGCCGGCCAAGGCGGCGTCATTGCAGCAGGTCAGCAACTGGACGGGGGGCACGAGCTTCCCGTCGGACGTGAGCATGTACATTTACGTGCCAGACAAGGTGGCCACGAATCCGCCGATCTTGACCCTCGTCCACTATTGCGGGGGAACCGCCTCTGCCGTCTTCGGCCAGGCGCAGGGCGGCGGCATCGTCAAGGCAGCCGACCAGTACGGTTTCATCATGGTCGTGCCCAGCAGCGGGCGATGCTGGGACGTCACCTCGAGCAAGACCCATACGCGCGACGGTGGGGGCGACAGTCACGCCATCAAGCAGATGGTGAAATACGCGATCACCACGTACAAGGCGAACGCGGACCGCGTCTATTCAACGGGAGACTCGTCTGGTGCCATGATGACGGAGCTCTTGCTCGCTCTCTACCCCGATATCTACAAGGGAGGCTGCGCGTTCGCCGGGGTGCCGGCGGGATGCGCGAACGAATTCGACGGATCGGGCCTGTGCGGCCTGGCAGCTCAAACCGCGCAGCAATGGGGAGATCGCGTGCGCGCCATGTATCCGGGATACTCCGGACATCGCCCGCGCGTGCAGCTCTTCCACGGCGATGCGGACGGGACCATCACCTACAAGAACCTAGCCGAAGCCATCAAGGAATGGACGAACGTGCTCGGCCTGAGCACGACCCCGACGTCGACGCAGACCGGCTTGACCCTGGGCACCCACCAAGCGACGCGACAGAGTTGGCAAAATTCGTGCGGCTACGTGGTTCTTGACGTCTTCACCTCGATAGGCGGCGACCACGGCCCGTCCGACGCCCTGTTTCTCTCCCAATACGTGATCCCCTTCCTGGGCCTCGACAAGACCGACGCCACGGACCCAGAGGTTGCACAATGCGGAGCAGGCGGGACAGGCGGCAGCGGCGGCAGCGGGTCTGGGGGCAACTCCGGCAGCGGCGGGAGCGTCGGTTCGGGTGGAGTTGGTGGAAGCAGCGGAGCGAAGGACGGTGGCATGGGCGGGAGCGGCGGCTCTGGGAATACTGGCACGGGCGGCAGCGTCAGTACGGGCGGCAGCGTCAGCACGGGCGGCAGCGTCAGCACGGGCGGAAAGGTCGGCACGGGCGGAAGCGTCGGCAGCGGCGGGAGCGTCGGCCGCGGCGGGAGTGTCGGCAGCGGCGGGAGCAGCAGCAAAGGTGGAGCGACGGGAAGCGGAGGCAGTCAAGGCAGCGGAGGGAGCGCGGGCAACGCGAATGGAAGCGGCGGCACACCGGGATCGGGCGGGGCCGTCGGAACTGGTGGCAGCTCTGCAGCCGGCGGGAGCGCTGGTAGCGGGTCGGGCGGGATGTCGAGCAAGGGCGGTGCGGCCGGCAGCTCGACCGGCGGTGGTGATGCTGGAGCGAACGGATGTAGCTGCGCTCTCGGCGGAGCCCATTCGAAGCAGGACGCGAGTCGTTCAGCGGTTGCACTGGGGTTTGCGCTGGAGATTTTCATTCTCCGTCGTCGACGAACGCCCCGGAAGCGGGCGAAGAGCGACTCGCAGGAATAATGCAGGGCGGCGCAGTGAACCGGTGAAGTAGCCGATTACGAGTGCCAGCTTTCTGGAGGTGCACAGACATGGATCACTATCGAAATCAGAGTCTCGTGGTCGCCTCGCTCTCCATAGGCTTGCTCCTAGCTGGGCCAGCGCGTGCGGGCACGTACTCGAAGGTCAACCAAAGCGACTGGCAGGCCGGAGTTACCGGCTTGCCGACTTACGTCAACATGTATGACTATGTCCCAAGCACCGTCGCGAGCAAGCCTCCCATCGTGGTGTACTGCCACCATTGCCAGGGGACCGCGAGCTCGAGTCACAGCTCGAACGGCACCCTCGAGTCGATTGCCGACAAGAACGGCTTCATCATCATCTACCCAGAAGCCACCGGGGAGAACTGTTGGGATGCAGGGTCCAAGAGATCCCTTAAACACGGCGGTGGAGGCGACACGGGGGCCATCGTCCAGATGGTGAAGTACACCCTCTCCAAATACAGTGGCGACGCCGGCCGGGTGTACGTGGCAGGCGACTCATCGGGAGGGATCATGACCGAGGCACTGCTGGGCGTATACCCCGACGTCTTCATGGCCGGCGTGTCGATCATGGGGGTTCCCTGCGGCTGCTGGGGCCAGTCGGATTACAACGATACCACCGGGACGGGCAGCACCGCCCAGTGGTGCGGCTCCTGCGCGAATGGCACCGTCAGCATGACCGGGCAACAGTGGGGAGACCTCGTTCGTTCCTATTTCCCCGGCTACACAGGACATCGTCCGCGCCTGCAGCAATGGCATGGCGCGGACGACACCACGCTCAACTTCAAGAACGTGGCTGAAGACATCAAAGAGTGGACGAACCTCCTTGTTTTGAGCGAAACCCCAACCGGGACCGAGCAGAACACCCCCAAGAGCGGGACCACGCACCAGTTTTGGAAGAATTCTTGCTATACGGTCTATGAGACCTTTGTATTGGCGGGCGTTGGGCACGCGGTGTCGTTCGACGGAAACGCTGGCGCCGCCTATTTCGGCATCGACAAGGCCGGCGGTCAGGATCCAGAGACGGCAGCTTGTCCCGGAGCTACTCCTGGTGGTGGTGGCACCGGCGGTGCGGGTGGCGCAACCGGCTCGGGCGGAACGACTGGGGCTGGCGGTACTGGCGGGGCCGGAGACGGTGGGCCTGCTGGAAGAGACGGCGGAAGTGACGTGGGCGTTCCGGGCACCGGCGGCGTACAGGGTAGTGGCGGCGGCGGCGGGGCAGGGACCGGCGGCAGGTCAGGCACCGGTACCGCAGTGGGGACCGGCGGCAGCCCAGGCGGCGGTGGTACCACGGCCAAAGGCGGGTCGGGCGGCAATGGCGGTGACATTGGCAGTGGCGGCAGCGTGGGAAGCGGCGGCAGCAGCGCCCCGGGCAGGACGGGCGGCAGCGGTGGTGCGGTCGCAACCGGCGGCAGCGTGGGAAGCGGCGGCAACTCCGCCAGCAGCGGTAGCGGTGGTGACGGCGGAGGGGGAGCACAAGGCAGCGGCGGAGCGAATAGTCAAGGTGGCAATGGCTCGACGACCAGGGCAGATACGACCTCTGGTGGCTGTGGATGCGCCCTGGGAAGTCATGCCGGCGATTCGACTGCTAGCACGGCAGCGCTTCTTCTCGCCGCACTGGGCTTGCTGCTCCACCGTCGGAGGCGCCAAGCCCGCTGAAATGTGGTGCCAACTAGAAACCGTGACGATGCGTACTTCCTCGATCTCACCTCTCGAACTGCAAAGTTGAGCTAACGGGTGTAGGGGCGCGGCGCTGTCTTGGGCGTTGTCCCCTCGACCCATGCCGGGCTGCCTTGCGACGTGATAGTCACGCTCGCGCTGGTCAAGCCTGGCGAGGTGGCTTCAATGACCGAGGTGCCCGCGTAGTAGGTGCGGAATTCAATCGCGGCCTGGCCGTCCAGGATCGCGATGTCGGATGCCTCGCCGCTGCCCGGTGGGGTAAACGTGATGCTCGGCCCGGTCGGGAGCTCGCCCGGCCCGGACGTGATGGTGAGCGTCACCGGAACGTTGTTGCTGAGGGGCTTGCCGGCCGAATCCACGACGGTGACCAGCAGCCACGCGTCCTGCGTGCCATCCACCGCCGTGAGCGACGTCGTGCTCGTCGTGAGCTTGAGCCCGGCCGGCGTGCCCGAGGTCGGCCAGGTCGGCGCCGCCACCTTCGCGTACGCATTGCGATACCAGTAGTAGGAACGCTTCGGAATGCGGAAGTAATCGACGACACCCATGATCCCGTACGAGGCGGCGGCCTGGGTGCCGTGATCGAAAACGCACCACTTGGACACTCCGCTGCGCCAAGCGGGCTGGGCGGGCATGTTGTTCGTCACCGTCAAATTCGCCCAGCCGGGATCATAGCTGCCCGGCCGAGTCGAGGACACGCTGCCGTATTCCGACACCAGATTGGGCATGCCGGGGTTGTCGTACCCCACGCCGTCGCCGTTGAAGCCGGCCACGTCGCCCAGCGTGTCGGGCTGCGTGCCGCCGATGGCGGCTTGCGCGCCGCCGATGGCCGCGGGCCGTCCGGTCGGCGCAGGATCGAGCTGATGGGTCAGGCCGACCGCCTTCTTGAGCAGCGCGATGACCCTGTCCGTGGGGCCGCCGTTGAAGAAGTCCTCGTTGCCCATGCTCCACGCGATGATGCTCGGGTGATTGCGATGGATGCGGATCATGTCCGTCAGGCTCGCGAGAACGTTGGCGTCGAACGTGTCGTAGTCGGCGGAGGTGCTCGGGTAGGCGCCATTGTAGGGCCACCCCCCTCCCCCGCCGAAGCCGCCCCAGAAGCAGTTCTCCGACCAGAACAGGATGCCGAGCTGGTCGCAGGCATCCGCAAAGGCCGGCGCCTTCGGATAGTGCGAGCCGCGGATGAAGTTCATCCCCGCGTCCTTGACCATCTTGACGTCGCGGTAGAGAGCCGAGTCGGGCACGCCGTCACCCCAGCCCGCGTGGTCCTGATGGACGTTTCCGCCCTGGATCCAGTAATGCGAGCCGTTCAGGGAGAAGCCTTGCGAGCCCGACCAGGTGAACCAGCGGAATCCGAACGGCGTGGTGAACGTGTCCACGTTTCCCGTGTCGTCGGACAGGTAGGAAAGCGCCTGGTACATTGTGGGGTGGTCGGGGTGCCAGAGCGAGGGGTTGCTAACGGCGGTCGTCGTCTGGTCGAATGTCACGGTCGCACCCGCGGCGATCTGCTGTTGCGAAGAAACGGTGGTGACCACCTTGCCGCTGCTGTCCACAATGTCGGTTTTCAGCGTGGCATTGACGGCGGCCGAGCGGTTGTTCTGCACTTCCGTCTTGATCTCCACGGTGCTGGACGACCCCGAATTCGTCGCCAGCGTGGGCGTCGTGACCCAGGTGCCGTACCAGGTGACGTGCAGCGGGTCGGTGACCACCACATTCACGTCTCGATAAATGCCACCCTGGAAGGTGTGATCGCCCGTGAGCGGCGGGAGCTGCGCATTCCAGTTGTTGTTCAAGCGCACGGCCACGACGTTGTCGCCGGTCTTGATGGCCGCCGTGATGTCGATCGAGAACCCGTTGTATCCGCCGATGTGTTGTCCGACCTGCTTGCCGTTGACATACACCTGCGCCTGGTCGAACGCTGCCTGGAACTCGAGAAACACGCTCTTGCCCGACCAGGAAGACGGGACGGTGAAGTGCTTCCTGTACCAGCCGTAGCCCACGTAGAACGAGGTCCACGCGAAGTAGGGCAGACCGAACGAATGCGGCAGGCCGATGCTGCTCCATGATGAATCATCGAAGGCGGTCGCCTCAGCGCCCGACACATCGGCGCGTTTGAACTTCCATGACTGGTTGAAATTCTGGACGAGACGGAAAGCATTGGGCTGTCCGCCATCGTTGCCCGCCGATCCGCCGGTGCCGGTCTGGCCACCATTGCCTGTGGCTCCGCCCGAGCCACCGCCAGCGGCGCCACCGCTTCCAGCGCGACCACCCGAGGCAACCACCCCGCCAGCCCCGTTCCCGCCCGAGCCACCGTTCGCGCTGCCGCCCGAGGCAACCACTCCGCCAGTCCCGCTCCCGCCCGAGCCGCCGTTCGCATTGCCGCCCGAGGCAACGATACCGCCAGCCCCGCTCCCGCCTGAGCCACCGTTCGCATTGCCGCCCGTGGCTGGGATTCCGCCGCCGCCCTGATTGCCTCCGGTGGACTGCGTGCGGCCACCTGCTCCAGCGGCTGCCGAGACGGTCGATCCTCCAGCCCCGGTAGTGCCACCGGCGCCGCCGCTGCCCCTCGAGATCCCCCCTAGACCTGTTGTCCCACCGCTTTGCTGCGCCGCTGGGTTGGATTGGCCGCAGCCGGCCAACAGCGCGGTTGCGATCGCCAAGCCCAGTACACGATGCGTCAGTTCTTCCATCTTGAATCTCACGGTTCACCTGGTTGTGCGTCAGTGGTGTCGAATGGACCCGCCCGAGCGGCCGAGTCTTTCTCGTTCTTAAGACGATCCCCTGGAGGGCGGAAACGGCTCACCCAAGTTGGGGCGAATCCGTGAAGGCAAGCGGGTGCTTGGTTCGCTAGGGCGACCGCGCACATCGGAAGCCGTAACTAGGGAAGCGGTTGGCTGGGTAGAAGCCGTTGTTACGATAGGATGACTGAAGCAGTGTCTCATCGGTAGCCCCATAGTACCCATCCCGCGGCGCGCGACCGGAGCCGCTATGGAGGTTCGCGCAATCCGTGCAAGGGTTGGCATACGACGCTGCGTAATAGTCGAGATACCATTCAATCATGTTGCCAACCAAATCGAGGTGCCCCCACTTTCCAGCCCCGGCCCTTGCCGCGCCAACGGGCGCGATATTATGCAGGGTCCCGTCACAGGTCCCCGAGCCATCGGGGTAATTGCAACCCCAGATCGCGTATTGATTGCCATTTCCAGGCGACGTTGCTCCCCATGGAAACCGCCGCTGTTCAGTTCCCCCTGCTGCCGCATACACGTACTCGGCCTCACTTGCCAGGAAGCCTCCATCCCAGATGCAGAACGCATACGCCTCGAACCAGTTTATGCAGTTCATTGGGAGCTTGTCGTTGGCGTCCGGGCTGCTCGTCCACGTGGACAAACCGCTTTGGCACTGAAGAGTGTCGTTCGTCAGACCAAGCTTGTTATTGTACGATTCGATCCAGCCAGACTCGTAGTCCCCGGGTGCGCCACTATCCGCGAGACCCTTGCCGCCGCTCAGGTGCGCGTGCTTGCCCGATCCCACGTCTGGCGTGTAGCCTGAGCCCTGATCCCATGCTGCCACGAAGTGTCGGAACCGGCCGACCGTCACCAGGTACTTGTCCAGGCGGAAATCGCTGATCGTCGCTGGATCGGCGGTGTTCTGGGCACCGCTGCCGTCATTGGTGTAGGTCCGATAGAAGGTGCCCCCCGGCACTTTCACGCTCGTGCAGCAGCTCTCACCGCTTACACCGCAATCGGAGAGACCCGGGCCGCTCGATGGGCAGCTGGGTGGTGTAGTCCCGGATCCCGTGGAGCCACCCGTCCCCGATGCGCCGCCGGTAGCCGCGCCGCCTGCATTACTGCCGCCAGACGCAGTCGTGTTGCTTCCACCCGACGCGTTGGTTCCTCCCGCGCCCAATGGATCGGACGAGCCATTGCTCCCGCAGGCCACGGATACCCAGCCAACCGCTAGGCAGAAGAGAAATGCCGCATGCGTTTTCATGGTGCCTTTCAATAGACGCTGAATTCGGCGATGGCGGGAGAATCCTTTGCCGAATCGATAACCAACCTAACAGCTTGGGCGGTCGTCCCGTTCAGCTGCCAAAGCTGCCGGTTGCCGATCACGGTGCCCTGAATCTTCGTTCCCGACTGGTCCGTCGGCGCCGTGTTCCAGGTGCCGTTCTGCTGGATTTCGACGTGATANNACGCGCTCACCCAGCTCGATGGCTTCTCGGATACTGATCAAATTGACGGTGATGGGGGAGGCCGGGGTCACCGTAAGCTGCGCCGTGGTCTTGCCACTTGCGGCCGCCCAATACGTACAGAGGTCGTCGTCCACTGCCTTCGCCGCCTCGAACCCAGCTGCCGACCACGTCGAATCCGCGGTGGCGAGTTGTCCCTTGAGCAGGTTGCTCTGGTAGAGGCCGCTATACCAGGTTCCGAACTGCTCGAGCAGAGCGATGTCCTTCGGGTCGAACTCCCCGGTGTTTGACGGCGGAACATTGAAGTTGAACGTGCAGTTCATGCCCACTGTCTGGAAGTAGTTCTTCTGCATGTCCGACAGCGCGATGGGATTTTGTCCAGGATGCCAGAACCAGTTCGGCCTGTGACTCGACGTATTGCATTCGTATGGGCACCACGTGTTCCCGCCCCCGCAGTTTGAAGTGTCGAGGCTCGACGTCGAGCGGCTCCCCGTCCCATTCTCATTGCCAATCCACTGCACATCCGGAGTCGCGCCGGTGTTCACGACCTCCGGCCCCGCCCAGATGAGGGTGTTGGGCTGCGATTGCTTGATGAAGCTGAACACATTCTTCCAGTTGACATTTCCGCCGGTCGGCGCATTGAACCCGTCGAACTCGAACTCGTAGGAGTTGCCGTAGGCCATGAGCTCGGTGAGCTGGTTCCTGAAGTAGGTCTCGTAGTCGGACTTCGCGCTCGTGTAGTGCTGGTCCCAAGGACTGTAGTAGATCGCGATTCTCATGTCGTTCGCCTTCATGGCGTCCGTCCAGAGCTTGAGCACGTCTCCCTTCCAGGTCGAGTTCTTGGTGGAGTAGTCCGTATATTGCGACGGCCACAGGACGAACCCGCAGCTATGCTTGGTGACCAGCATCGCTTGCCGGAAGCCGGCGCCCTTGAGCGAGGTCACCCACTGGCCCACCGACGTTGTGTCGAGCTTCGTCGGAGCGAACGTGGATACAGGATCGCTCGGGTTGCACTGCTCCGTGCCGTCGAACGTGGCCATGCCAAAGTGGATGAACGCCGTCATCTCGGTGCGCTGATAGGAGAGCTGAGCCGCGCTGGGAAGCGGCGGGGTGCCGGTCGGGGCGCCGGGCAGACTTGGGCAGGCTTGCACACCTGACGTGCCGCCGCTGCCTGTCGTACCGCCGCTACCTGTCGTACCGCCGCTGCCTGACGTGCCGCCGCTGCCTGTCGTACCGCCGCTGCCCGTCGTGCCGCCGCTGCCTGACGTACCGCCGCTGCCTGACGTGCCGCCGCTGCCTGACGTACCGCCGCTGCCTGTCACACCGCCATTGCCTGCGCCGCCGCCGCCAAAGGCCCCGCCTACGCGCGAGCCGCCGCTGCCAGAGCCGCCGCTGCCAGGGCCGCCGCTGCCCGAACCACCGCTGCCAGAGCCACCAGTTCCCAAACCACTACTACTAGCACTGGAGCCGCCGCTGGCGGAGCCACCCACTCCACCAACGGCGCCGCCTCCCGAGCCGTTTCCTCCGGTGCTGCTCGTCATCCCACCGGATCCGGTCACGCCTCCGGTGCTGGTCGCGACGCTTCCACCCGAGCCACCGCCGGTTCCCCGACCGGACCCACCACCGCCGTTGCTGGGTGTCTTGGACGAACAAGCGATGCCCAGAACCGCGATTGTGGCGACCGCGAGCATGCGTGGAGAACGGCTGGATATCATGGGTCTCTCCTTGGTTGGCTTCTTAGTGACTACCTATGGCTCCTCTTCACAAGATCCATCACCTGGACGAAATGGCTCGCGCCGAGTAGGCGATTTGTGGGCAGGTCACAGACAAACAGAGATGAATGGCGTTATGCATCGCGAGGCTGAGCCCACGAAACGCCGCCTCCGCTACTCCGAGCCTGTGTTTGCAGGCGTGCGAGTGGCCAGAAATCACCTACAAGCGTGAGCCGTTTGGTCGGGGCAAAGGATCTTACCAAGGTGCACAAAACAGGAATGCGCCCTCGGCGCGATGACAGTGGTGCCGACAACACCTTCTTCGAGTTGGAAGTAGGATGAAGCACCGCACGAGATCCTCGTTGCTCCTGACGATCGCATGGCTATGCGTGGGCTGCAGTGGAAGCAGCTCGCCCGGCGGATCCGGCACGGGTGGGCGCCCTGCCACCGGTGGAAGCTCCGGGGGGACAGGCGCGACCGCGGCCACCGGAGGGACGCTCTCGTCGGGTGGAAATGCTGCGGGCGGAGCCAGTACTGGGGGAACCGCGACGGGCGGCCGAACATCCTCGACGGGAGGGACATCGACCGTTGCCGGTGGATCGGGGGGCACAGCCGCAGGCGGTAGCTCGAACGGGGGCAGGTCAGGCTCGGACGGCGGCGGAGGCACAAGCAGCGGCGGAAGCATGAGCGGCGGCGGAAGCATGAGCAGCGGCGGAGGGATAGGCGGATGTTCCTGCACGGGTGGTTCCACAGGACGCGGCGGCGCCGTGGGCGCCGATGCTGGTTCCGATGCGCCGGCCGGCGGTGGCGCGGGGGGTGCCGGCGGAGGCACCGGTGGTTCAGGCGGGGCGGGCGGCGCTCTCGTTCAGGCCTACGACGGCGAGCGCGGCAAGAGTTTCAACGACGGATGGAAATTCCACCTTGGCGACGCCTCGGGTGCCGAGCAACCCACCTTCAGCGATACATCTTGGACCACCCTGACCGTACCCCATGACTGGAGCCCCGCGCTCGGGTTCGACAAGAATTCCCCGGGCGGCAGCGGCTCCGGATTCATGGATGGGGGCGTCGGCTGGTACCGAAAGACGTTCACGCTGGATCAATCCTATTCCGGCAAACGCATTCTCATCGAATTCGACGGCGTGTACATGAACAGTCAGGTGTGGATCAACGGCACCTCGCTGGGCAGCTGGCCCTACGGATACACAACGTTTCAGTATGATCTCACGCCGTACGTGAGCTTCGGCGACAGCAACGTGATCGCGGTCCGAGTCGACAACAACCAGCCGAACAGCCGCTGGTACACCGGTAGCGGCATCTATCGCAACGTGTGGCTCACCGTGCTCAATCCGGTCCACATCGCCTTTGGCGGCGCGTTCATCACGACGCCAACGGTGAGCGCCACGTCGGCGACGGTCTCGGTCGCCACGGAGGTAGAGAATCACTCGACCAGCTCCGCGTCGGTCAAGGTCAAGACCAGCATCTACGACGGGAGCGGCGCACTGGTGTCGAGCGACACGACTTCCGCCGCCGATGTGGCCGCGAACGGCAAGACGACGTTGGCGCAGAAGAGCCTCAGCGTGTCCAATCCGCAGCTTTGGTCCATCGACTCACCTACCCTCTATCAAGCCAAGGTCGAGCTGCAGGTTGGCGATCAGACGGTGGACACGTACACGAGCCCGATCGGCCTCCGCTGGACCAAGTTCGATCCCAACACCGGCTTCTACCTCAACGACAAGTCGATGAAGATCTGGGGACAGTGCATGCACCACGACCTCGGTGCCCTCGGATCGGCGGTCAACGTCCGCGCGATCGAACGCCAGCTGCAGATACTCAAGGGCATGGGGACCAACGGGATCCGGACCTCGCACAACCCGCCCGCGCCGGAGGTACTGGACCTCGCCGACCGGATGGGCATCGTGGTCATGGACGAATCCTTCGATGTCTGGGAGCAGGGCAAGGATCCCGCGTATGACTACCATCTGTATTTCAACGACTGGGCCGAGCGCGACATTCAGGCGCACGTCCGCCGCGACCGCAACCACCCGAGCGTCATCATGTGGAGCATCGGGAACGAAATCGGCGGCGCGACGGTCGCCACCGCGACCAAGCTGAGGGATTGGATCAAAGCACTCGACACGACGCGCCCGGTGACTTGGGCCGCCAATCACATGAAGGATGATCAGGGTCAGAGGGCGGTGGCCGCCATCCTCGATCTGCAGGGGTACAACTACTTCGTCGGCGACGCGAACACGGACACGGGGAGCTTCCAGCTCGATAGCGATCACAAGGCCAACGCAACCTGGAAGATCTTCGGCAGCGAAGAGCTCTCGAATGTGAAGAGCCGCGGCATCTACTACACCCAGAACCAGGACCTGCACTGGACCGGATGTCAGAGCTCCACGAAACAGTGTTCGTCGTACGACATCGGTTGGAGCGACGGTTTCAACACCGAGGAGATGTACCTCATCAACATGAAGCGCCCCTTCTTCTTTGGCCAGTTCGACTGGACGGGCTTCGACTACGGCGGCGAGCCGACGCCGTACGGCGGCCAGTGGCCCGCCAAGAGCTCCTACTTCGGCATCGTCGATACGGCGGGGTTCCCGAAAGACATCTACTACTTCTACCAGAGCAAGCTGACGACCGAGCCCATGGTGCACATCTTGCCGCACTGGAACTGGTCGGCCGGAACGACGGTCTGGGTTTGGGTCTACAGCAACTGCGACAGCGTGGAGCTGTTCCTCAACGACAAAACCCAGGGCTCGAAGTCGGTTAGCTCCAACACGACCACGCGCCTCGAGTGGAACGTGGCGTGGGCGTCCGGCACGCTGCGGGCCGAGGGCACGCGCGGTGGCAGCGTCGTCGCCACCCAGGAGATCAAGACCGCCGGGCAGGCTGCCGAGGTCAAGCTGACGGCAGATCGGACGGAGATCACGGCGGATGGGCGCGACCTGGTGTTCGTCACTGCTGACATCCAGGACGGAAGTGGCGTGTTCGTTCCTACGGCCACCAACAACGTTGCATTCACTGTCTCCGGTCCCGGCAAGATCGCCGGAGTGGACAATGGGGATCCGACCGACACCACGTCGTATACGTCGCCCAAACGGAATGCATTCAGCGGCAAGGTTCTGGCTATCGTGCAGTCGACCGGCACCCCTGGTCAGATCACAGTTACCGCAACCTCGTCTGGCCTTGCCCAAGGCTCGCTGACTGCCACCGCCAAGTGATGCCCCATAGGAGAGACCATTGAATTCCTTGCGTCAACGTTCGGCTGCTTTCGTCACTCCACTCTTCATGCTGTTCGCCCTCATCGCGGCAGCACGCTGCTCGTCATCCACGCCTCCGTCGTCACAAGGCAAAGATGCGGCGGCGGGCGGTAGTGCTGCGCGTGGCGGAAGCGGCGGTACGACCGCCGGCACTGGCGGTAGCGCACCAGTTGAGGGAGGCGCGGGCGGCACGGCACCAACGGGCGGCAGCAGCGCGGCCACCGGCGGCAGGACCGCCGCCGGCGGAAGCGGGGGCGCCGCCGGTGGCAGCGGGGGCGCCGGCGGAAGCGGGGGCGCTTCCGGAAGTAGCGGTGCTTCAGGCGGCGCCACGGGAAGGGGCGGCGATTCCGGCGGTGCCACGGGAAAGGGGGGCGCTTCTGGCGGTGGCGGGACCGTACCACCCGACGCGGGCATGGGTGGCACGACACAAACCGGCGGTTCTGGCGGCTCCGGCACCGGTGGCGTAGCGGGGGCCGGGGGTGGAACTGGCGACATCTTCGTGGCCACGACCGGAGACGACAGCAACCCTGGCACCAAGGACAAGCCGCTCAAAACCATTGCCGCTGCCCAAGCGGCCGCTCGGGTTCACCCCAACCACGGCAAGGCCCCACTCACCGTGGCGGTTCTTCCCGGAACGTACTACGTCGGCAAGACCATCGTGTTCACCACCGCCGATTCGGGAACCCAGGCGGCGCCCGTCACCTACAGCGGCTCCGGCGCCGCTACCTTGAGCGGCGGCGTGAACTTGAGCGGTCTGACTTGGTCGGCGTACAAGAACGACATCATGCAGGCGACCGTGCCGTCCAGCGTATCCACCGGCATGTCCTTCGACGTGCTCTTCTTGAACGGACAGCGCCAGATCATGGCGCGCTACCCGAACTACGACGCGAGCAAGCTCACGACGCCCTTCCAAGGCGTCGCAAGCGACTACCAATCGCGCCCCGGCAAGTGGGCAAAATCCCCAACCGGGGAAGTCTACGCTCACTGCATGCACACCTCGGACTGGGGCAGCCAGCACTACGTGATGACCGGCGTCAGCGGCAGCCTTAACCTGAGCAAAGCACTGTGCAACGGCAGGGCGAGCAACGCCAACAGTTCGGGGGTGGTCGAGAACGTCTTGGACGAGCTCGATGCGCCCGGCGAATGGTACTTCGATAAAGCCGCGGGAACCCTGTATTTCTACCCGCCGACGGGAACCGATCTGAGCACTGCCTTGATCGAGGCAGCAGGCCTCGAGACCATCATACAATTCCAGGGGACGTCGACGGCGCCAGTGAAGTACGTCAACCTCGACGGCTTCCGCTACAACGCCACCTCGCGGACCTTCGGCAAGTGTAACGAGCAAGTTCTCAAATCAGACTGGGTAATCTACCGCGGCGGCGGGCTCTTCCTGAGCGGCGTTGAGGACAGCGCGATCACCAACAGCTTCTTCGATGCGTTGGGCGGCAACGCCCTGTTTGTCAGCGGCTATGCCCGCCGCCTGAACATCCAGACCAACAAATTCACCGGCATCGGGGCAAGCGCGATTCTTCTCATGGGCGTCTCGTCCGCGGTCCGCAATCCCGGGTTCGGGTACAGCGGGGGAACTGCCGTCGACAGCTTGGACAAGACCGCAGGCCCCAAGACCGACGATTATCCGGCCCAGTGCACGGTCACGGACAACCTGATTCACGACATCGGCTATCCGCAGAAGCAGGTGGCCGGTATCGGGCTCGACATGGCATCGGAAATCACCATCAGCCACAACAGCATCTACAACATGCCTCGGGCTGGCATCAACATCGGCGACGGGTGCTGGGGCGGACACATCATCGAGTACAACGACGTGTTCGACACCGTGCTTGAAACGGGCGACCATGGCTCGTTCAACAGTTGGGGCCGCGACCGCTACTGGGATCCCACCGTCGGCACAATTGACTCCCGGGTGGCCTCCTCGCCCGGTCTCGAGGTTCTCGACGCGACGAAGCCGGTCATCATGAGGAACAACCGCTGGCGCTGTGACAAGGGCTGGGACGTGGACCTGGACGACGGCTCAACCAACTACCAGATCACGAACAACATCTTCCTCGCCGGCGGTCTCAAGTGGCGCGAGGGCTACCACCGAACCGGCGACAACAACATGTTTGCCGTGGGCGCCAGGATGAGCGTGCACGTCTGGCCCAAGAACAGCGACGACGTATTCACGCACAACATCTTCCACAACTACGATCCGGCCAATCCGGAAGCCTGGGGCAAGACGGTGGACTACAACTTGTTCACGGACGCAGCGTCGCTGAACACGGCCCATGGATACGGCGTGGACAAGAATTCGGCATCCGCGAGCGACCCCGGCTACGTCGATACGGCCCATGGCAACTATCAGCTCAGTGCCGCCTCACCGGCGCTCGCTCTCGGGATTAAGAGCATACCGGCGGACAGTTACGGCGTCGTCAGCCTCAGCCTGAAGGCTCAGGCCCGTACGCCGTCCTTCGGCGCCACGGCGACACCCGCGAATCCGGACGGGGGCATGCGCGATCCCAATCCGATAACCTGGCGAGGCGCCCAAGTGAAGAACCTCATCGGCCTCGATGAGCGGTCGGCGACCGGTCTCGGCAGCGACGTCGGCGTTCTGGTCGTGACCATTCCGGCCGGGAGCCAGGCGGCGACCGACGGTTTCAAGAACTACGACGTCATTCTGCAGTTTAGCGGCCAGAGCGTGGTTTCACTGGATGACCTCAATCGCCTCTACACCGCAGCCACGGTCGGGCAACATGTCGCGGTCGGCGTTCACCGAGACCAGCAGGATACGACCCTCACAATCACGCGATGAAGAGCTCGCGGCAAACCAGCTCGCTTCACCCCCAGCGTCGCACTGCGATCAATAGACACTGAGCTCAGCGATGGCCGGAACGTCCCTTGCCGAATCGATGACCAGCGCAATGGCCTCGGCCGTTGTGGGATTGACTTGCCAGAGCTGGCGTTGGCCAATCACGGTTCCCGCAATCGTCGCTCCCGATGCGTCCGTGGGGCTCCGGTTCCAAGTACCGTTCTGCCTGATCTCGACGTGGTAGCCCGTCGTCCGCTCGCCGAGATCGATCGGTTCGCGAATGCTGATGACCGCGAACGTGATGGCGGAACCTGGCGTCACCTCGAGCCGCGCCGGCGTGCTGCCGCTGGCCGCCGCCCAATACGTGCAGACGTCGCCGTCAACCGCCTTGCCTGCTTCGAAGCCCGGAGTTGCCCACGTCGAGTCGGCGGTCGCTGGCTGGCCCCGCACGAGGTTCGTCTTGTAGAGCGACGCGTACCACGTCCCGAACTGCTGCAGCAGAGTGACATCCGGGCCATCGAGCTGCCCCGTCGTCGCCGGCGGTACATTCAGGTTCAGCGTCGTGTTCATGCCGACCGTATTGAAGTAGATCGTCTGCAACGAGTTGAGCGACATGAGCGTGTTGTTCGGATGCCAGAACCAGTTGGGGGTGCGATCCGAGACGGGCGCTTCGGCTGGGTACCACACGTTCGATGGCCCGCCGTTGGGGACGTCTCCGACGTTCGACGTCGACCGATTCGCTTGTCCGTTCTCGTTACCGAGATACCGGAGCTCCGCGCCGGTCGTGGCGATTTCTCGCCCCATCCAGACCAGGACATTGGGCTGCAACTGATGGGCAAGTTGAGCGATTCCGCTCCAGTCGAGCGACGTGGGCGCATTGTACCCGTCCCAAAGGATTTCGGATACGGGACCATAGTTGGTTAGCAGCTCGGTGACCTGGTCGCGGAAATACGTTTCGTAGCTCGAGCTCGAGCTTGGGTAGTGTGCATCCCACGGCGACAGGTAAAGGCCAACCCTCATGCCGGCCGAATGCATGGCATCGGTGAATTCTTTGACGACGTCGCCTTGACCGTTTTTCCACGGGCTATTCTTGACCGAGTAGTCCGTGTAGGCTGACGGCCAGAGGCAAAAGCCCGTGCTGTGCTTGGTGACCAGCGTGGCTTGGCGGAAACCGGCGGCCTTGAGGGCACTGACCCACTGTGCGGCGTCGAAGCTCGTGGGATTGAAGAGCGAGGGCGTATCCTTCGCGGTGTCTCCATACTCGGTGCCGTCGAAGGTGTTCAGGCCGAAGTGCAGGAATGACATCAACTCGGTCCGCTGATACGCGACCTGAGTCGCGGTAGGAATCGGCGCCATGCCCATCGGGCCACCGGACAAACCAGGACAGCTTTGGCCTCCGGACGAGGAACCGCCGGTGCCATCGCGAAAGAGCGCATTCACCGAGCTGGAACAGCCATTCCCCGCCAGAAGGGCGGTAGCCAAGGCGAACGTCATGCCGACGAGTGTTTTCTCGGAGGTCACAGCGAAACCGCGATGCCGAGTGCGGCAAGGAAGTAGTAGCCGGTCATTCCAGCCACGGGCTGGCCGCTGACTTCGCCCTTCACGCCCCGGACCACGGTTCCGGTTTCCAGCGTCAGATTGGGCCGAGCCTTCACTTGCGCCGGAACCTCGAGCGACGCCCGAATGCCCACGCTGGAGATCAGCTCGGAGCCAGCGCCGGCCCGCACGTCCGAAAGCGCGGTCTCGCCGTGTATCCATGCCCACCCCAGCTCGGCGCGTAGCCCGAGGTCGAGCACGGCAGTCCTGGTCGCGAGCCGCGGGCCGAAGCCAAGCCCCACACTCGCGCTGCGGAGAAGCACGTCGCCAAGCTCGGCCTGCGCGCGGGCGTAGCCGCCCCCAAGATCGAGATCCGCGTGGAGAATCCGCCGATGAGCGGTCAAGCGCACGCGCCCGCCCCACAGGGTCGTGTTCCTCGTGGGAAAACCTCGCGCCTCGGCCTCTACGTGGAGCGACAGCAGGATCGGCCGCGGGCCCTCGGAAGGCGATGAGGCCGGCGCTGCGACCGACTCTTGGGCGGGAACCGTGATTGCCTCTGGCGCCTTGCCCGGCTGTCCCTGCCCCAGCGATCGAATCAGCTCGGCCACGGCGAGGGCCAGCGCCCGGGCCCGGGCCGTTGCGGGCACGTCGGCCAAGGAGACCTGCCGCTCGGCCATGCGGGGGCCCGCCACCTCACGTGCGGAAACCTGCAGCCGATCTGCGTCGGCCGCACAGGGATCGATCTCGACCTTCACCTGTAGGAAAGCCATCGCTGGCATTGGGTCAGCGGGCTCCGCCAACGTGCAGCAGTCGAGCCCCCTGCCGGCCAGCTCGACCCGCAAGCAATCGAGGAAAGGCGCCAACGGAAACGTGTCGACCTGGCACAGCGGCGGCGCTACCACCACGGACCGCGCCTCGGGCGGCGGCGGCGTGGTCAGGGGCGCGCCCTCCGCCCGCTGCGTGACTGGAAAAGCCGCGATGGCGACGGCGAGTCGCAGGCGAAGCCCAAGAGGTCGTCGCGTGGGCATCGCGCGAGCGCTCATGGCAGGCGCAGCCAACCTTGAATGGCTTGCACGTGCCGACCGTGAGGAAACTCGTCGAGATAGGCATCGGCTGCGCGCCGTGCAGCACCAGCGTCACCGCTGCGAGCGTAGGCTTCGACCAAGCGGGCGCGTACGTCCTCGCGCAGGCCGCTCGGAATGCCGAGGGCCAGCGCCCTACGGAATGCCGAGGCAGCCGCTTGCGCCTGCCCCAGGGAATCCAGCTCCAATCGGCCCAAGGCAAAGGCGGCGAGCGGCGCCCGCGCGTCGCTCGCAAATTCGGCGAGGATACGTTCGAGCGGGACCACCGCGTCAGCTGGGTGGCCGGAGAGACGGGCCACGTCGGCCAGGGCGAACAGATCGTTCACGCCGAGGCGCTTTGCTTCACGCCGAAGTCCCTCGGTACCCAAAGCCGCAAAGGCCTCCCCGTGGCGACCATGTCGGGCGAGGTCCCGCCAGCCTCGATCCGTAGCAAGGCGTGCTCTCGATCTCGCTTCTTCCCCTTTCGCCCCGCCCACCGAGGGCTCCGCCGCAAGCGAGCCGGCCGAGCTGCCACTCTCCGGCGACGCAGGGAGCGCGAGGGTGTCGTCGGCGACGGGCAAGGGACGTCGTGCATCTTCCGCGAGCTCCAGGGTCTCGCCGGCCGACAGGCGACGGGCCCGGTCGGGAACGCGTTCGCCGCGCACCAGAACCGCACCGTGGTACACCACGAGGCGCAGCCGGCCAAACGCGCGGTCGCAGGTGAATTCGGTCCCGATCACCTCAACCGTGGCCAAGCCGCACTCGATGACCCAGTGGCGGGGACCGCCCGGCCGTACGTCGAAATCGGCGCGCCCCTGGGTGACGATGGCCGAAAAGGTGGTCCCCGAGCTTTCCAGCGGTTCGACGTGCGCCCCCGGCGACAGGCGGATGCGCGAACCGTCGGACAATGCAATCTCCCTTGCCACGGCCCCCGCATCCATCGTCACGAGCTCGCGACCGTCGCTGAAGCGCAGCGGTCCGGCATCGAGGTGAATACGCGACGCAGTCAGGATGATGGCGGCCATGGCCGTCACGCCGACTAGCGCGAGCGGCAAGAACCGTCGCGGCCTAGGCCTGTGCATCCGCGAGTCGATTCGCTCGCCGATGCGGTGGATGGCCGCCTCGTCCACCGGGTCCACGAGGTAGTCCTTCAGAGGATATCGCGTCTCGCTCATGCCGTTCCCTCGCGAAAAGACACGTGACGATCCATCTCGGCATCAACCGCGGCGATGCGACGCTTGGCCGTGGCGAGCGAGCATGCGCACGCGGACGCCACCTCAGCCATGGCAAGGCCCTCGACCCGACGGAGCATCCAGGCGATGCGCAGATCGGCCGGCATGCGACGGAGCACACGGTCGGCCAGGGCGAGCTCCGCGCGGTCATCAGGACGCAGCGTCGGAGCGGCGAGCACCGCCAGGGTCGCGTCGTCGGGACTGCGGTCGAGCCCCAGGACTCGCAACAGCCTGCCCCGGCGCAAATGACGTCGCACCAGGTTGACCGCGATCCGGGTCAGCCATGACCGCAGCGCGGCCCGGTCACGGAGCCGGCCAAGTTGCTCGAAACCCACCACGAAGGTGTCCTGTACGACTTCCTCGCCCTCGCTACGATCCGATAGCAACCGCGTGGAGACGGCGAGCAGGTAGCGCGCATGTCGGCGATACAGCACGTCCCGGCTCCAGCGATCGCCGCCCAGGGCTCGCGCAACCAACTCGGCATCGTCCAGCGCATCCACGGTCGGCAATGCGGTCGGCAGCAGAGCAGGCTGCTTGCTGGGAAAGGCCATCAAAGAGAGGATACCCGAGCTGGCCCGAATGGCTCACCTCTTGGCCGCATTTCCGTCACGGGCTGGGGAACGCNNCCCTTCACGTGGCCTCAACGGAACGCTCGAGCAGGGGTCATGGTCGGGATGGCCCTTCGTAGGTGAAGACTCGGGCCCCCCTCCGCGCAACAGCGACCTCCTCGCCCTCGGAGACTCTCACTCTGCCGCCAGCTGGCCCTTCGCGGCACACCGGGCTCGCGCGAAACTGCGCAGCTACGCGGGAAGGCCCCTGTCGCATACCTGCAGCGTGCCGCCGTAGCCGGCATCGCCGCCCCTGGCACAGTCACGCTGCCCACGCAGCCGAGTAGGTGGCAGGCGGCGCTGGGCGGTGGTCACGCCGAGGGGAACGGGTCGGCGCGAGGAATTACGAATCACTTGCAACGGAAACGGGTGAAGTGAGCGATTGCGACGAAGAGCCATTGTTCACGATGACAATGACCTCCTCACCATACCGAAAATGCATGGCTGGGAATCGCGGAGAGGGGTCTGCGACGGCCCATGCATGGTGTTGCCCGGACATCGGAACCTTGTCACAGGATCCTGTGATCAACCGTTCAACCGCGCAGCACCGACGGCACGAGCACCGATAGTGCCGGCGCGCCCGGGCAGTCGCCCGGGGCGCGGCAACTAAGTCAAGAAATCACCCGTGCGGATCCATGGCGTTTCGCTCGCAGACCAAACGAGCATCCTCTCTATTGCCTTCACGGCCGAATCTTGTCACGGGCTGCTCTATCGCACTCGGGATCCTCGAAGACGCGCTCGCGGACTCAAGCCAAGACACGCGAGCAGCACAAAACTGCTATTCCTTGCCAATGAAGCAGATGGAGGTGCCATTCGGCACTCCGGCCACATCCCTCCGTTGGCGGCGCAGTTTCGGTGACAACTCCGACCCAGCCATAACAATGATAGGGCGTGGGAAGTGCCTCCTTGACTGGGCCACACTCCGCCCCAGAGCAACCGAATCACGGCGTCCGCGCTCTCGACCGCGAAGAAGAGACCTGCCTGCATGCCTATCAGCGAGAGCTCGACTACCTTCTGCGGACGCTCAAACGTTTGGGCGTCGGACCGGTCGACATCGAGGATCTGGCCCAGGACGTCTTCCTGATTCTGCGCCGCAACTGGCAACAGTATGACCCCACGTGCTCGCTGCGGCCGTATCTGTTCGCCATCGCGTTCCGCGTGGCCTCGTCCCATCGACGCCGACGATGGCGGGAGGTGCCGCTTCCCGTGGTCGACGGTCCGGACTCGGCGCTCTGCCCCGACGGGCTGCTCGAGGCCGATCAGGCGCGCAACACCGTCCTCAAGGTCCTGCAGACTATTCCGCTCCCACGACGGGCGGTTCTGGTCATGCACGACCTGGACGAGGTCCCCGTGCAGCTCGTCGCCACGACACTTTCGATTCCCCTGTTCACCGTCTACTCGCGGCTGCGCAAGGCGCGGCGTGAGGTCAAGAGCGCTATCGTGAGGATGCAGGAAAGGGGTGCCATCCGATGAAGGTCGACGACTCCGGTCGAATGATTCCTCCATTCTGTCCCATGGTGGAAGCTTTGCTCGCCCACGAGCGCACCATCGTTCCACAGGTTTCGCTCGTGCGCGCACGCGCGCTGGCGCGCGCGCGCAACGCCCTCAGGGCGGGTGACGTCATGGCTCTGGCAACTTCCTCCGTGCCGCGTCGCGGCTGGAGGCTGTTGTTCGCCGCTACGGCCGGCATCGCGCTGCTGGCTTCCGCCGCCGCCGCCTACCAGCTATTGCGGAGCCCGGCCCCGAGCGCGCGCTCGCCACATCTCCTGCAGTGTGCGCAGGTCGCGCCGTCGTCAGCCGCGACGGAAACCGCGCCGGCTCCCGCCGCGAAATCGGCGCCCGTGCGTGCGGTCCCGCCAGCGAGCACCATCCCTGCCCAAACCCCGGGAACGAGCCGTCCGACGAACCCGGCCGCCAAGGAAGACATCGTTTTCGAGGAGCTACGGCTGCTCGAGCGCGCTCAGCAATCCGTCACCCGCGGCGACTACGCCGCGGTCCTCGCCGTCACCACCGAACATGAGCGCCGCTATTCTGGAGGCCGCCTGTGCGAAGAGCGGGAGGCGCTGCGCTTGCGAGCTCTGATCGGCCTCGGCCGCAGCCACGAAGCGCGCCAGGCAGCCGCGCGATTCCGCCATGATTTTCCCCGCAGCGTTCTGCTCCTCAAGCTCGACGACATGTTGGCTTCTTCCCCGTGAAACCTCCGGCCGTTCCGCGCTTTCCGGGCGGGATCGGCCGCAAGACCGCGTCCGTACCGCGATGGCTGCGAGCTCCCGGGCGCCTCCCGGCTCTCCCGCAAGGCTCGGTGGTCGAACTGGAGCCGCGCCGCAGTGCGCGCCCGCCATGGCAGGTCCAGATCAACGACTTCTGACAAGAAAGGGCCTCCTCCGACAAGTCAAGGTATCCTGGATTCAAACGGTGACGCACCTTGCTAACCCATGCACTCATTTGTACGCCGACAGCCGCACAGCCAGCCCGCAGATCCGCAGACCCGATTCCGCGGTGCAGGCCCCTGCCATGGCCTGAGCTACCACGTGACGGATCGGCAGTCGCCCGCGAGAACGAGGAGTGAAAGAATGAAGACGGTATCCAGCCCTACTGCACCACAACCGAAAGTCAACCGCGACACCCGTCGCCCCCACCCGGGGCACGTCTTGGCGGCCGCGCTAGGTCTCTTGCTCCTGTCGGCCCCGCGGCCGGCGAGCGCGGCCACGATCACGGTGGACGCCTCGAAGCAAACCTCGGGGAATCCGCACTTCTGGTCGTCGACCGTTGGTACGGGCACGGCCAAGCTGACGCTGCGGGGGGATCTCCAGACGCACTACAAGATCGGAAACCGCGAGGCCGGCTTCCAGCGCGTGCGCGGCCATGGACTCATGGACAACACCGGCATGTACAAGTCGGCGGGCTCCTATGACTTCGCCCCTCTCGACACGTACCTGACGGCCATCAGCACGGCAAACATGCGCCCCATCATGGAGCTCGACTTCTTTCCCTCCGCCATGGGCACCTCGCGCGCCCCGCTCTCGAGCTACACCGACTGGAATGCCTACGTCAAGGCCGTGGCCCAGCACTGCGTGGACAAGTTCGGCGCGGATGACGTGGGGACATGGTACTGGGAGGTTTGGAACGAGCCGGACTACGACGGGTTCTGGTCGGGCACGGACATGACCAAATACTACACCCTGTACGACAACACGGTCGATGCCCTTGTCTCCGTCCTCCCCAACGTCCTCGTTGGCGGCCCAGCGACGACCCAGTCCAGCCCGATCTCGGCCTTCTTGGCCCACTGCAAGAGCGCGGGAAAACGCGTGACCTTTGCCTCGTCCCACAATTACCCTGGCGGCGCGGCAACTGGTACCAGCGCAGATGCCGCCACGCTCGTCACCGACAACAACAGCCGAGTCAGCGCGATTACCGGCAATGGCTACACGACCGCGAATGTGAAGTCGTTCAACACCGAATGGAACTCATCGTATTCCGGCCAGGGCAACCAAGTGGGGGACGCGACTGCCAGCATGGACAACCACTGGAATGTCGGGTTCATTCTCAAGGCCGCCAAGTTGCTTTCCGACAAGAACTCGGGCGACACGCCAGCGATCGATGTGTTTTCTTATTGGGCGCTGACGGACGTCTTCGACGAGTCCAGCGGGACCGACGGTTCGTACATGATCGGCAAGTCCTATCCTTTTGGCTATGTGTTCGGCCTCATAACCGTCCAAGGCATGCGCAAGGCCGCCTTCAACGCCTTCAAGCTGCTCAACTACACCAGCACCAAGCGTCTGTCGTCGAGCGGCGGCACGGGCAGTGACGGCATTGACGCCATGGCCACCACCACCGATGCCGGCGATTCGCTCCAAATCCTGGTCTACAACTACTACAAGACGCTCAACACCGCCAGTGGCTCGGGCGACAGCGTCACCATCAACGTGAGTAACCTGCCCTCCGCGCTGGCGAACAAGCAGGTCTTCGTCACCCAGTTCCTCGTGGACGAAACCCACAGCAACCCGTACAACGTGTGGCAGGGCCAGAGCAAGCCCGGGAGCCCGACCGAGGCGCAATGGCAAGCAATGCGCGCGGCACAGCACCTGGCGCTCTATCCCAATACCAAAGTGGGTGACCAGCAGACGGTCACCACCTCGTTCAGCACGACGTTCAACCTCAGCAAGCAGGCCGGGACGCTCATTATCGTCAGCACGAAGCGCCCGCTCTCCGGTCGCAACGCCCTCGTGGAGATCGAAGGCGAGGACTACGACGGCCAGTCAGGTGCGACCAAGGAAGACAGCAGTGACAGCACCACCCTTGGACAGTCGATCTCGCTTAGCAGCGGCGGCTGGGTGTACTTCGAGAACGTCGACTACACCGACGACGGCGTCGGCAGCGTGCAGCTGCGGGTGAAGTCCGGGAGCGATACGACCCTTGAGCTGCACCAGGACTCTGCGACGGGCACGCTGCTGGGAAGTTGCAAGGTGAGCTCAACTTCCAATGCCTGGGCCACGCAGACGTGCACGCTCAGCCAGACCGTGACGGGCGTGTCCAAACTGTACGTTGTTCCGAGCGGCGCGATCCACCTCAATTATCTGAAGTTCCAACCGGGAAATACTCCGGCGGGGACCGGAGGCGCGGTGGGCGGCGGGGGAGCTACGGGTAGCGGCGGCACGAGCGGGAGCGGTGGCGCGGGCGGCGGCGCAGGAACCTCAGGCAGCGGCGCTGGTGGCAGCGGGGCCGGTGGCTCGACAGCCAAGCCCAGCACCGGCGGCTCGGGTGGCAATTCTAGCGGCGGGTCGGGCGGCAACGCGAGTGGCGGCACGAGCGGCAAGGGAGGCAGCAGCGGGTCTGGCGGAACCGCCAGCGGCGGCTCGGGTGGTAGCAACAACGGCGGCTCCGGTGGCAGCAACAGCGGTGGGTCGGCTGGGAACGCCAGCGGCGGCTCGGGCGGCAGCGCCAGCGGCGGCTCGGGCGGCAGCGCCAGCGGTGGCTCGGGTGGCAGCGCGAGTGGCGGCTCCGGCGGTAGCGCGAGTGGCGGCTCGGGCGGCAGCGCGAGTGGCGGCTCCGGCGGCAATTCCGGTTCTGGCGGATCCACCACCGGTGGCGGCACGGCCTCTGGCTGCTCTTGCCGCATCGGCAACAGCGCCAGGCCATCGGGAACACTGCTGATCGTTGGGCTTGTCGCGGCGGTATTCGGCCTTCGCAGGCAAAGGGCTCGTCGTCGCAGGTGAGAGAGCCCAAGCCAAGCTTCGTCCAAGGAATCCTGCTCGGCTCCTTGCTCCTTGCCGCGGGTTGCGGTGGCATCGGCGATAGGGCCGGACCGAACGGGCCGAGCTGCCCTGTCGATCAGATGGCCTGCGGCCAGGAGTGCGTCGCCGTCCTGACGGACCCGACCAGCTGCGGTGGCTGCGGCATACCCTGTTCGACGGGGCAGATCTGTCAGGGTGGGGTGTGCCAGTGCGTGTCCGGGATGCTCTGCAACGGCGCCTGCGTCCCGCCCGACAACACTACGTGCGGGACCACCGCGAGCATCCCCACACTGGTCACCTCCGCGCCGGGCGCCTACTGGAAAACGGACGGGCAGCTCACCCCGGTGACGAACGGAAACGCCGACGTGACGGTCAACGACACGGCCACGGCGCAGACCTGGGAGGGTTTCGGCGGTTCGTTCAACGAGATGGGATGGTCCTACCTGTCCATGCTCAGCGAGAGCGACAGGGACACCGCGATCCGTCTCCTCTATGCCGACGACGGGGCGCGCTTTGCCTTCGGCCGCATCCCCATTGGGGCGAGCGACTACGCGATGGATCGCTACACGCTCGACGAGACCGCCGGCGACACCTCGCTCGCTAGCTTCTCGATCACCCGCGATACGCAGCAGCTCATCCCGTTCGTGAAAGCAGCCCAGGCGGTCAAGGCCAACATCCGCTTTTGGTCTAGCCCGTGGACGCCGCCGACCTGGATGAAGGAGGGGCAGTTCTCGCCCGGCAAGGTCCTCTCGCCCTTCGACGGCGGCACGATGAAGAACGACGACGCCACGCTGCAGGCGTTTGCCCAGTACTTGGTCAAGTTCGTGCAAGCGTATGCGCAGCAGGGAATTGCCATCGAAGCGATCTCCCCGCAGAACGAGCCGAGCTACACCGGGAATTACCCGACCTGCGGGTGGTCGCCAGCGACCTACACCAAGCTCGTCGGCCAGTATCTCGGCCCTGCGGTCACCAGCGCCGGCCTCAGCACCAAGATCATGCTCGGCACCTTCAACGGCGGCGGGTCGGACCCTGCCATCGTCAGCAGCGTGATGGGTAACGTCACGGCGGGGAGCTACATCGGCGTGCTCGGTTTCCAGTGGGGCATGCTGGACAAGGTCGGCGGCGCGCGGGCCTACCGTCTGCCCATCTGGCAGACGGAGCACAAGTGCGGCAACTACCCGTGGGCGAAGCCGTTCGACGCGAGCACGGCGCCCAACGACCAGGCATACGCGGTGGAGAGCTGGGGCCTCATCCGCGACTGGATCCGGGCGGGCGTCACCGCATACAGCGCGTGGAACATGGTGCTGGACACCGTGGGCGTCGGTATAGACACAACGCGCGTGTGGCCGCAGAACGCGCTTCTGACGGTGGACACTTCGGCGAGAAAGTTGAACATCACGCCGGCCTACTACGTCTTCCGGCACTTCTCGCAATTTGTCGCCACTGGGGCCAAGGTCGCCGCGGCCAGCGGCGGTGACTCGGTAGCGTTCAAGAACCCGGACGGCAGCATCGTCGCCGTGCTGTACAACTCGGGGGCCGCGAGGACGATGACCGTGGCGCTCGCCGGCAAGAAGCTGCAACTCGCGATGCCCGGCAACGGATGGGCCACGCTGGTTTCGCGCTGATCGCTGCGCGAGCGCAGCCTTGGTGGCGGCCGAAGTGCCGCCGGTGGCAGCCATCGGCAGCCATCGGATCTATGGCTGGCCCGCGCCCTCCCCCCGCAACAATCGGGTGATCGAGGATGCGCGTCAGTGTATGGTTCCCCGCGCTGAGTTCATGTCTGCCACCCGCGGAAGCAGTCGTATCTCGCCACCGGGGCCGCCTGGCTGTGGACGGACGCCCTGGATGGGCAACGCGCGTCGTCGCCGCAGTCTGTCGAGCCTGCTGGTGCTCGGTGCCTCTTTCGCGACGGCGATCGCCGGGCTTCCCAGCAGCACCGCAGCCGCCGAAACCGACCTCTACGTCGTCCTCCACTATGGCGTCGACGCTTCGGTGCACGGCTGTTGGGACGATGCCGAGTTCCGCCGCAACATCGCCCATCGGATCGGCTACGACCCATTTCGCGAGGACGCCTCGATCGACGTCACGGTCCGCGTCGGCGGGGCCGACAACGCGGTCGATGGTCACGTCGAATGGCACAAGACGAATGGCTTGCTCATGGGCGAACGCCACTTCGTCGCCAAGGACGGCAACTGCGTAAAGCTCCTGACGGAGATGAGCTTCGCCGTCGGCCTGCAAATCGACCTCTTGCGACCCAAGGCGCCCGCGGCAACCAGGGCCGTCGCTTCCCCGAAGAGCGTCACCACTGCGGCCGGAGCCGCAGCAAGCGCAGCCGTCGCCCCGCCATCCACCGCGGCTCCCGACACGCCGTCCGCGACCGCACCGCGGACGGCCACCGAACCTGCGGCCGCACCGTCGACCACCACTTCCAAACCCGACGTTACGGAACCCCCTGCCGCCGAGCGACGCCCGCGGGAAGAAGCCAAGGATGCGGCCGGGGTCGCGACGCCCGAATCCGCCTCGCCCTGGCTGATGTGGGTGGGTCTCGGCCCGTCCCTGGCATGGCGGATCTCGCCCGCCATCACCGGCGACGCGCGCCTCTTCCTCGGGATTCGGCGGGCCGACTTCTCGCTCGAGATCGCCGCGGAGGCTACCTACCCGTCGACCGAACGCCGGTGGGACGGCAGTGGTTTTCGTCAGAGCTTGCTGGGCGGCACGCTGGCACTTTGTGGACACCGCGAGTGGCTATCGGCCTGCGCGCTCGGCCGGGCTAGCGCGGTTCTCGTGTCCGGATTGGACGTCGACAAGCCGCGCTCGCCAAGCGGCTTCGTCGCACAAGCCGGCCTCCGGCTCGCCGCAGACTTCCCGCTCGGTGGCTCGTGGTTCTTGGCCGCCCACCTCGACGGGCTCGGCTTGCCCACGCGGTGCACGGTCGTGCTAAACCAAGCGACGGTGTGGGAGATGCCCCGACTTGGCGCCCTNNGGAAGTGCTTTGTTGAACCAGCTACGCGTTGCCTCAAGCCAGCCGCGCTCGGGAACCGTGTCGAGCCACACGATAGACGAAGCCTGCCTGGACGCGTACCAGCGCGAGCTGGACTATCTGATGCGGACGCTCCGGCGCCTCGGCGTCGATCCGGACGATGTCGAAGATCTCGCCCAGGAGGTCTTCCTGGTCCTGCGACGCAATTGGCGGCAATACGATCCCACGCGTGCGCTCAAGCCGTACCTCTTCGGCATCGCCTTCCGCGTGGCTGCGTCCCACCGGCGTAAGCGATGGCACGAGGTGCCCCTCGGCATCATCGACGAGCCGGATCGCGGCCCCTCCCCCGACCGAACGGTCGAGGCCAATCAGGCCCGCGCCATCGTCCTCGACGCACTCAATCGCGTTCCACTCAAACGGCGCGCTGTCTTGGTCATGCACGACCTCGACGAGATTCCCGTGCAGGACGTCGCCACGACGCTCTCCATTCCGCTCTTCACGGTCTACTCACGCCTGCGCAAGGCACGCCGCGAGCTCGAGGCTGCCGTCACGCACATCCAGAGAAGGAGCGTCATCCGATGATTGGCCACGGCACGAGCCGGACGCCTCCGCCACTTCCGCCCGCGCTCGAGGCCTGGTTGGCGTATGAACGGGAAATCGCCCCGCAGCCCGAGATGGTTCGCGCCCGTGCCCTGGCCCGCGCGCGCGAGGCGCTGCGTGAGGGAGACGTGGTTTTTCTGGCCCCGCGCAAGGCCCCCGCGCCGGTCCGCCGTCTGCTCTACGCCACGGCCGCCGGCCTGGTTCTCATGGCCGGAACAGCCGCCGCCTACCAAATGTTGAGGCGACCGGCGCCCGTGCCACCGCCTGCCGAAGGCCACACGCAGGTCGTATCTGCCGTCGCCGAGCCGGCGCCTGCGTCGGCCCCTGCCCAGCAGACCGCGCTCGAGCCAGTTGCGCCCGCGGCTCCGGCCGTGTCGCCCAAGGCATCCGCGCCGAGCCGCCGGACCGGGGTCACCGCGAAAAACCAAGCCAGGCTGGAGGAGCTACGCCTGCTCGTTCGTGCACGCCAGGCCGATGCCCGCGGCGACTACCTGTCCGTGCTGTCCGTGCTATCCGAGCACGAGCGCAGTTTTCCCACCGGCCGCCTCTCGGAAGAGCGCGAGGTTCTGCGCGTAAAGGCCTTGGTCGGCCTCCACCGTGGCGGCGAGGCCCGCCAGGTCGCCGCCAACTTTCGTCGTCAGTTCCCTCGCAGTGTCTTGCTCCACAAGATCGACGACATGCTGGCCTCGCTGAGGTAGGGCTGCTTCGGCTGCCGCTCGACCGCGCGCCTCTGAGACGGTAGAGAGAGCCCGTGGCGACGATGCCTGACCTCGCGACGTCTCTCGACACGCATACCCTCGAGCGCGCGGCCGCGGGCATCCTTGCCGACGCACTTGCTCAGGCGGACGCGCTGCACCTGCCGGGTAGCCGCGATCGCCATCGTCGTCAGCTCGAGCACGTGATCGATCTCGCGAATCGCGTTCTCGCCGCGACCGAGGAGGCGGGCGGAAAGCCGGAGACGAGCGCGGGCGCGCGTGCCACGTTGGTGAAGGCCCACGCCGCCCGTGCACGCGACGCACGCCACGGAGCCGGCCAACTTTCGCTCGGCGCCCAGCGCGCCCCGACGTGCGAAGCCTGCGACGACGGCTGGCGGCGCGTCGAGGCGATCGTCGCTGTTGCAGAGACGTCGGCGTCCGTGGCGGCGCGCATGGCCGCCGAGCTCGACACCGACTCTGCGGGGAAGGCAGCTCGGGCGGCAGAAGCTGCGGCACGCGACGCACGCCGGATCGTTGACGAGCGCAACCACGCCTATACCTTCCATGCCAACCCGGGCTTCTCGTTTGGTGAAGGCTGGTACCTCGCAGCGGCGGCCGTCCTCGCCGGCGTCGCGATTCAGATCGAGCCCGGCAAGCCGCAGACGCCGCAGGCGGAGCGATTCCTGCGCGACGCCGGCCTCGGCTCTAGGCTTGTGCCATATCGCTCGCGCCCGCGCGCGAACAAGCACCTCCCCGAGATCGTCGCGCGCGCCTTCCGCGCCGACCCTCGCTCCGCGCAGCGAAAGCTTCGGGCCGCGTTTCTCGGCGACGCGCCGATCCCGCAGATGGTGATCGCTTGGGCCGATCGGAAGCTCGCCGGCGCTTCGGCGGAAAGGTTGGTTCTCCTCTGGGTCCGTTACGGCGTGCACCATCCCACGCGCAACACCACGCACCCCGAGCTCGTCGAGCTTGCCCGACGAGCGCTGGCCGCCCATCTGGTGCCTGTCCTGGTTGGCGACGCCGTACGTGACGAGGAAGTCCCGTCGGGTGCCGTCGACATGACGCTGTTCTGGAAGGAGCCCATTTTCCAAGGCGCCGACCTGCGGCGCGCGCAGCTCCAGTTCTTCGAGCATCTGAGGGGAGCGCACGGTTTGGTCGGCCAGCTTGGGGTCACCACCGCGGGCATGGATGGCCCCGCGCTGATGGGCCTTCCGACGATGTACCTCACGGATGCGCCGAACGTCCGGCTGGGTACGTGGGTTGGAACAGTTCCAGCTTACCGAGAGGTCGTGCGCGGCGACGGGTACCTCGAGCGTGTCAGCGACAGCTTGAGGCGATGGGCCGATGACGGCGAACACCAGTCAGCCCGGGAAGACTCATGACGACGTCCCTCACCATCCACCTCGGCACGGAAGCGCCGCTCCACCGAGCGGGGGCCTAGAAGTTCGTACGCCCTTCTCCCGTCGCCGCATCGCATCCCAAGATATCCGACAAAGCTTGTTGCGTCAACCAGCCCATCAAACCTGCCACGGGCGAGTTGGGCAGGACGCCATGAGTTAGTTGCGGGCCGGGCGGTCTGTCGACTCGCCCGAATCCAATGAGCCGGTCTTCGGTGCTTGTGGACACTGGGTACATCGCTCCCGCGCAGCTCTTGACGATGACCTGAGCAATCACACGAAGGGAAAAGTCCATGAGAACCTCGATATTCGTGCCGCTGGCAGTCTTTCTTTTTGTCGCATGCACCAATTCGTCTGGGGGGCCGCAGCCGGCAGGCAGCGGCGGAAACAACGAAAGCGGCGGCACCACGAGCACTGGCGGTACCACGGCGTCCGGCGGCACCACCAGCAGTGGCGGCAGCACGGCGTCCGGCGGCACCACCAGCAGTGGTGGCGCCACGGCGTCCGGCGGCACCACCACCAACACCGGCGGCACCACGGCAAAAGGCGGCTCGGGCGGCACCACGACGTCCGGCGGCACGACCGGCAGCGGCGGCACCACGGCGTCCGGCGGGACGACCGGCAATGGCGGCACCACGGCAAGGGGCGGCTCGGGCGGCACCACGGCGTCCGGCGGGACGACTGGCTCGGCCGGCGCGCGTACGGGTGGCTCCAGCGGAAACACCGGCGGCACCACCACCAACACCGGCGGCACCACCACCAACACCGGCGGCACGACCACCAGCACCGGCGGCACGACTGCCAACACCGGCGGCACGACAGCGGCCGGCGGTGCGACCGGCAACGGCGGTTCCACCGGCGACTGCGCCACCGATTTTTGCGGTGCCAGCTGTAATGCGACTTCCGGCGCCCTCTTATCGGCACAGAATAAGAAACTGCCCAATCCATTCGCCATGCACGATGGAACCCTCATCACCACCAAGGCGCAATGGGAATGCAGAAGAGCCGAAATCAAGGCGGATCTCGAGAAATATGAAATCGGCCCCAAGCAGGGAGCGGAAACGGCAACAGTTGCAGCCACCCTTTCCGGCAGCAATCTGAGCGTGAAGGTAACCACGAGCTCAGGCTCCATCACCCTCACCTCGGCGGTGTCCGGCAGCGGCAGTTGTGTCGCCATCGGCATGAACGGTCCCTCGAGCATCATATCGGGCTGTACTCAGGTTCCCTTCATGCACGACAATGTGATCGCCTACGCCGGTGGCACTGGCTCGCAAAACCAATCGGATCCCTTTTACAAAGTGTACCCCTCACTGTGGGGCAAGATCGGCAACTACAGTGCATGGGCGTGGGGTATCAGCCGTCTGATTGACGGTATTGTGCAGGTAAAAGATCAGCTGAAGGTCGATCCGACCCAGATCGGCGTGCAGGGTTGTTCCTATGCAGGCAAGATGGCCCTGTTCGGGGGCGCGCTCGATGAACGGGTTGCGCTCACTGTTGCGGAGGAGTCGGGGGGCGGAGGAATCACGGCCTGGAGAGCATCTCAGGACTTCACAACCCGCACGGGAGTCAATGTCGAGAAGATCGACAACACCAACTACGCCTGGTTCATGTCCAGCATGAAGAGCCTCGACCCCTACAAGCTGCCCCACGATCATCATGAGCTCATCGCCATGGTCGCTCCCCGAGCCATCATAGCCCTGGGCAACCCGGGGTATGACTGGTTGGGTGATGAATCCGGATATAAATCGGTCACGGCCGCCATGGAGGTTTTCAAAGCAATGGGAATTGCCGACCATATTGGCTACGATTTCACCGGCGGGCACAACCACTGCGCGGCTCCTGCAACTCAAGTGGCCAGCGTCAAGACATTCGTCGACAAGTACCTCAAGGGCGGGACCGGGGCCAGCAATGTCGCCATCAAGCCCTCCGCGAGCAATTTCGATTTGACTGCCGACTTCGACTGGACTACCCCGACCCTGCAATAGGGTTCAGCCGCTGAAATGGCAAAGACCCGGGGCCGCAAGGGCTCGGGTCTTTCATTTCTGCTTCCGCTGATGGCACACAGACATCTGCTTCTCGCCGCCTTCGTTCTGGTCGCGTCGACCGGCTGCGCAGGAGGTGCGGCTTCGGAGTGTGGGGGCGGACTCGAGTTTACCGTCAGCAAGAACGAGGTGAGCCCCAAGATCCCAACCGTCGGCGTGGTCGAGTGGTCCTTGGCAGGGGGGACCCCTTCCAGCGCCAAGATCGTCTACCAGCTGAAGAACGCTGCGAGCTCGGTTTTGAACCAAGGCGGGGAGGCTCCGGTCAACCTCGGCAAACCCGACTATCGAACCCTGCTCCTCGGCCTCAAACAGTCCAAGGACTACACGTTCCATATCGAAGCTACCCGCAACGGACAAACCTGCGTCAGCCCCGACCATACCCTCCCCACCACGGGCAGCTTCGCAACTTCGCCGCCCGTCACCGTGCAGGTTGCTCAAGCCGGCAAGCGGGAGCCCGGGTTCATCGTGACCAGCTCGGGCACCTTCGAGCCGAGCAGCGCCTTCATCATCGACGCTGACGGTGACATCGTTTGGTACTTCGATGCCCCCCTGAATCCCACGCGCGCGCAAATAGACTACGAGGGGGACAACATGTGGATGATCTCGCTCAACCTCGACAATTGGGACGGAGAGATGCGGTATGTAGCGATGGACGGGGAGCAAGCGCAGCAGAACGTCGCTGGACTCGAAAAGACGCACCATGACTTCACGGTGATGCCTGGGGGTAAGGTCGCTGCACTCGCCTGGCGGGCTCCGGGTATTGATCCCGAGAGCGACCTCGTGATTCGCTCACCGGACGGTACGGTGACCAGCCCCTTTCCGATCGGAAGCAACCTGTACAACTCGGACACCTATCACGCTGACGCGATCCACTACATTCCGGCCGACGACAGCTTCACGATTGCGGATCGCAATCCTAACGTGTTCGTGAAAGTGAGCGCGACTGGAACCGTCGAGTGGCAACTTGGCGGCTCGTGCGACGCGGCGCCTGCGGGTGACAAGTGCTCCCCTCAGGTTTGGCAGGTCAATCACGGTCACCACTTGCTCGAAGACGGTACGTTTGTGCTGTTCAACAACACCTACACGGACACGTCTCATGTTATCGAGCTCAGGCTCAACGCCACCCCGAGCTCGTTGGCGGCCACACTGATCAAGGACTACGCGGGCAATGGCTCGAGTACCACCCTGGGAGATGTGCAGCGCTTACCAGGCGGCAACACCCTGGTTACCTACTCAGGTGATGCAAAGATTGTGGAGCTCGATTCGAGCTGGAACGAGGTGCAAACTTTCTTGGTGCGTGTCGGCTACTCGAATTGGCGGCCGACCCTCTACGGACCCCCGCTGCGAATGTGAGTTTTCTCTCCGCGGTTGTTGACAGGCAGGGAAGCCCGCGCGTAGCCGGTGAATCGCCCGGGCTGGATCGGTGAAAACCATGGAGTAGTTGTCCATCGACGCCCGTCCGAGCCGCACGAGCCCAGCGATAGCCGCTGGGATTTTGGCGATGGCCATGCCTGCCTGTGTCCTAGAACCGGGGGGTAGCCACGAGAAGGTTGGCGGTGCCGCTGGGAACGTCCACGCGCCACGCGCCGGCGTCGGCGGGGACGAGCACGGTCTGCATCGGCGGCAGTGCCACTTTGGCCGCCGGCGTCGACAGCCACCCCTGACCGGCCACGCAGGTCACCACGACGCAGCGATCGCGCACCGGCTGATCGAGGGAACCGCGGACGTGCAGTTCGCGCAGAGTGAAGGATGGACACTCGATCAGCCCGCGTTCCTCGCAACCGTCCGCGGACAGGCGCCGCCACGCCTCGGGCGCGTGCGGGCCGTAGTCCGTCCGGGAGAAATCGATGGTCGCCATGGATTCCGTCACGTGCAGCGGACGCGGCTTTCCGTCGAGCCCGAGCCGATCCCAGTCGTAGATGCGAAAGGTGATGTCCGAGGTTTGCTGGACCTCATAGAGCAGACAGCCCTCGCCGAGCGCGTGCACGGTGCGCGGGGGCAAGAAGAAGACGTCGCCCCGACGCGCCTCGAAGCGATTGAGCGTGGTGGCCACGTGGTGCTCGGCCAAGGCGCGTTCGAACTCGGCGCGACCGATGCCCGGCCGCGTGCCCTGGCAGATCTCGCCGTCGTCGGCGAGGATGACCCAGCACTCGGTCTTGCCGTGCTGGCCCACGCCCAGCTCGCGCGCNNACCAACCAGTGCCTGGCCCGCGCGCTCGACGAGGTCGTGCAGCGACACACCAACCAAGGCCCCTTCGGCGACCACGCTCATGCCGCGCGTGTGATCCGCCAATTCCCAGGCCTCGCCGATGGGGCCCCCGGGCAGGGTCCGGCCCCATGACTCCATGCGCCGGCCGCCCCAGACCAGAGGCTGGTAGACCGGATGAAAGATCAGCGGAGCACGGACTTCCATGGCTGGCGAACAGTGGTTGAACTAGGCGCCAAAGGCAAGTGCTAGCACAACTCCAAGGGCGAGAACGAGAACCGTCACGGCCACCGCCGTGGCGATGGCGGGCAGGCGGCTAGGTGGGTCCGCTTTGCCCGAAAGCACGGCCGGTTGGGCCGGGGCGCCCGCCACCTCCGCGCCGCCTTTCCCTGCCTCGGCCGCTCCCTCCGGCGATGCTCCGCCCGGCGGCTGGTCCCTTACCGCCGCTTCCATCTGGCGCAGATAGCGGTCCTCGGGATCGACGAGGCGGAGGCGGGTCTCGCCGACCCGAACGATCTCTCCGTCACGCAGACAACGTTCGCCCGCGATCTTCTCGCCCGCCACCTCCACGCCATTCTTCGACCCCAGATCGCGAACCACGATGCCGCCGGCGCCGCGCTCGAAGAGCGCGTGCTCGCGCGAAACATCCTCGTCGGGAAGCACCAAGTCGCAGGCCTCGCCGCGCCCGAGCTTGAAGACCCGCCCGCTGGCGGAGAGGAGCAACTCGCGGCCTTGCTGGGGACCGGAGAGCACGACGAGCCGAGCGAATTCGGCCGGAGGACAGGCCGCGAAGATGTCGTGTACCAGCCGCCGCGCGAGCGTTCCGGTTCCCGCTCCCGCGGCAATCGCGTGCGTGTCGACCGTCTCGCCCTCGAAGCGCACCTCGACGCCGCCGATGTCCAGAGATTCTCCAATCGCGATGGATACCGGCGCGTGCGGGGCTAGCCGGCGCGCGCCGAGCCGCGTGCCATTGCTGCTGCCCAGATCCTCGACGCGGTAGCCGCCCGCCTCACGCAAGAGCCGCGCGTGCCGGGCCGAAACCTTCGGAAAGGGCAGCTGGATGTCCGCGCCGAGAGCCCGGCCGAAACCGACCTCGGTGCCAGCGAACGCGACCTCCACGACCTGCGTTGGCGCGGGGCCGGCCAGGGATAAATCGCCGCGGGGCGCGCGTATCGAGAATCGCAGCGGCAAGGAAACCGCCCGCCCCGGTCAGCCCGACGGCTGCTCGGTCGTCGGAGGAACTGGCGGAGTTTCACCCGCGTCCGCTGTCGGCGCGGGGGCAGCGACCGGGCTCTCCGCGCGCGCGGGGGCGGGCACCGGACCGGGGTCGATGCCATGCTGCTTGAGCGCGGCCAGATAGTGATCGCGCTCGGCTAGCGCGCCGAGCAACTTGGCGCGCATCACGTCGTTGTTCTGCTTCAAGCGGGCGATCTCCGACAGATCCCTCTGGCGCGTCGAGTCGGTCTTGGAGGCGCGGGCCAAAGCCTTCAAGAACTCCGCCTGTGGCACCTCCTGAAACGGGGTCGAGCGGTACTTGCCGACCTCGACCTTTTCCAGATAGCCCTCGGCGGCCAGGCCGAGCAGCGCGCGCGACACGGCGGCCTCGCTGGCGCCGATGGCCATGGAGATATCCACCGGCGTGAACACCTGCGCGGTCTGGGCGTGCTTCTTCAGCTCGTCGAAGAACTCCTGGCGCCCGAGCTTGGTTCCCGAGTCCGACCCAGCGCCCGGTGTCGATCGTGTGCTGGTGTGGCTACGCTTGAGACTCATGTTCTCCCCCCGGAAGTGAGTTAGGACCGGCGTTATACCTCAAAAAGCGCTTCGCGTACGCGGAACGTCAGCGCCGGCGCTTGCGGCGCGGGCCGCGCGAGGACGCCGCCGGGGCCGGGACCGGCAGCGGCCGCTCCCAGAGGCGCAGCGCGGTTGGATCCGCCCGGTATGTCTTGAGCAGGAAGAAAAGCAGCGCCCCGCCCGCGACCACCGACACCAGGCCGATGAACTGCGAGGTCGAGAGCGGTCCCACGGAGCCGCGGTCGGAGTCGCCGCGATACACCTCGATGATCGACCGCAAGACCCCGTACCCCACCACCCAGCCGAGAAACACCTCGCCGGAGAACTTGCGCACACGGCGCAGGTACATGAGCAGGCCGAAGATCGCCAGGGCGGCGAGCGACTCGTAGATCTGCGTCGGGTGCACGGGCAAGGACGCGAGGGCGTTCTTGTCGAGGCCGAAATGGCTGACGTGATCGTGGAAGGCGGGCGCCTCGGGGGGAAAGCGGATGGCCCACGGCACGTCGGCGCGGCGGCCATAGTCGCAGCCATACAGGAGACAGCCGACCCGGGTGATGGCGGTGCCGAGCACGACCGAAGGCGCGGAAACATCCGCCCAGCGCAAGAGGTGAATCTTGCGCTTGTGGCAGCCGTACCAGCTGGCCAAGAAGCCACCGATCATGCCTCCGTAGGCGACCAGGCCCCCCTTGTTGAGCAGGAAAATGTCGAGGGGGCTCGCGAATTCGCTCCACTCCGTGATGACGTAGAGCAGGCGCGCGCCGATGATGGACCACACCGCGGTCCACATGTAGATGGCGCCGGCCTGCTCGCTGGGGATGCCATCGTTCTTGGCCAGGCGCAGAGCCAAGAACCACCCGACCACCATCGAAGTTCCCAGCATCACACCGTAGGAAAAGATGGGCACGGACTTCCACGCGTGGGCGAACATGCCGACCGAGGGAAACCACGAGCCACCGCGCAGTCCGAGCAGGAGCCACGCCCCCACGAACAGATAGAATGGGGTCGAGGTGCGCGGAACCTCCGGGTTTCGCCGGCGCGCACGCGCGTTCCACAGCGCCGTGCCCACGGCCAACAGGAGCGCCAGGACGAAGAGCGGCTTCGACGGTATCTGCACGAGGGTTTGCAGCATCGCGCCGGTTCTAACAGAAAATGCTAGTTCTTAGGCGCCTCGGTGTATTCGGCGTCGATGACGTCGTCCTTCTTGCCCGCGCCGTCGCCGACCGTCGGACCGCCCCCGGCGTTCTCCTGCGCACCGCCCGAGCCGCCGGCGGCCTTGTAGAGCGCCTCGGCCATCTTGTGCGACGCCTTCTCGAGTCGCTCGAAGGCTCCCTTGAAAACCTCGGCGTCGATCGCTTCCTTGTTCGCATCCAGCGTCGTGCGCGCGTCCTTGAGCGCCTCCTCGAGGGCGCTGCGCTCGCCGGCCGGGATCTTGTCCTTGTTCTCGTCGAAGTGCTTCTGCACGCTGAATTGCAGGCTCTCCAGGTGGTTGCGCGCCTCGATGGCCTCGCGCCGCTTCTTGTCCTCGGCCTCGTGCTCCTGCGCTTCCTTGGTCATGCGTTGCACTTCGGCCTCGGAGAGGCCCGACGAGGCGGTGATGGTGATCTGCTGCGCCTTGTTGGTGGCCTTGTCCTTGGCCGACACGTTGACGATGCCGTTGGCATCGATGTCGAACGTGACTTCAATTTGCGGCACGCCACGCGACGCCGGTAAGATGCCCTCCAAGCCGAACTTGCCGAGCAGGCGGTTGTCGCCCGCCATGGGCCGCTCGCCCTGGAAGACCTTGACCTCGACCGAGGTCTGGTTGTCGGCCGCGGTCGAGAA
>PNBO01000047.1:0-3844 GCA_003136095.1 Myxococcales bacterium | reverse complement strand
CCTTGTGCGGCTCCTTGCCGAAGAAGTCCTTCACGACCTGCTGGACCTTGGGGATACGGGTCGAGCCGCCTACCAGCACGACCTCGGCGATTTCCGACGCCTTCTTGTTGGCGTCGGCCAGGGCCTTCTTGGTCGGCTCGATGGTGCGCTGGATCAGATCATCGATCATCTGCTCCAGCTTGGCGCGCGAAAGCTTGATCTGCAGATGCTTGGGCCCGGAGGCGTCCGCGGTCAGGAAGGGAAGATTGATCTCGGTCTCCAGCACCTGCGAGAGCTCGATCTTGGCCTTCTCGGCCGCCTCGCGCAGGCGCTGGAGGACCATCTTGTCCTTGGACACATCGATGCCCTGGTCCTTGCGGAACTCGGCGATGAGCCAGTCCATGATACGCACATCGATGTCGTCGCCGCCCAGGTGCGTGTCGCCATTGGTGGACACGACCTCGACCACGTTTTCGCCTACCTCGAGAATCGAAATATCAAAGGTACCCCCGCCGAAGTCGTAGACCGCGATGATCTCGTCCTTCTTCTTGTCCAGCCCGTAGGCCAGCGCGGCCGCGGTGGGCTCGTTGACGATGCGCTTGACGTCGAGGCCGGCAATCCGGCCGGCGTCCTTGGTGGCCTGGCGCTGGGCATCGTTGAAGTAGGCCGGGACGGTGATGACCGCCTCGGTCACCTTCTCTCCCAGGTGATCTTCGGCCGCCTTCTTCAGCTTGCCGAGCACCTTGGCCGAAACCTCGGGCGGCGTGACCTTCTTGCCGCGGATTTCGAATTCCGCCTCACCATGGGGGCCACGCACGCTCTTGAAAGGCATGCGCTTGATATCCTCGGCGGCCTCCTCGAAGCGGCGGCCCATGAACCGCTTGGCCGAGAACACCGTGTTCTCGGGATTGGTGATGGACTGCCGCCGCGCGATCTGCCCGACCAGGACCTCGCCCTTGTCGTCCCACGCCACCACCGACGGAGTCAAACGCCCGCCCTCCTCGTTGGCGATAACCTTGGGCTCCTTGCCTTCCATGATGGCAACGACCGAGTTGGTGGTCCCGAGGTCAATTCCGATGATCTTTCCCATGGTCTTCGTCCCTTCGTGCTGGTGTGAGGAGGCGGCGATTCCGCGTCCTTACTGTAGGTAAACACCCCTGCCGACGGGTCAAGCGTCCAACTTAATGGGAACCCTCCTGGGCGGGTTAGCTCCGCACTCGGCACCCGCCACCCNNGCCTCGCCATGCCCTCCCGCGACGGTTCGCCACGCGCAGCGCTGGCAGAGCCAGCGAAGCGTGGGCTCCCCACGCGATACGTGCGCGAGCTACTTTCCGATGACCAGGTCGGGGCGGAGGCCCATGGCGCGGGCCAGGCGAAAGAGCCCGTCCATCTCGCCCGTGCCCGGATCGACAACCGAGCGAAGTTCGGCACGGTCGAGGGCGTGGTCGAGCAAGTGCGTGGGCAAAGCCGCGTGACGCAGCCAGCGCGCGCGTCCCCCATCCATGGCCGGAGTAAGGACCAGCATGACGGCCAGAGCCACAGTGGCGGCCATGCGCGCCCGGCCGAGCCGGCCCGCCACGTGGAGCAACCCGGCAGAGGCGAACACGAAGCCCACCGCGCTGGCCACCGGCAGGGCGGCTCGGGCTGGCCCCACGCTGGCGGCGGGATGCGCAAACATCACGGCGGAGAGAAGCGTCAACAGGAGCCACGCCGCCAGCAGGGCCGCGCGCGCGCCGAGCACCACCATCCCGATGAGGGCAAGCAGCGCTCCCACCACGCCGACCTCGTCCCCGAGCTCGACGGCCGTGGCCCACAGCCCGGCGCCCGCGTGCGCGTCCAGCCGCCCCAGACCGGAAAACAGACTTCCCAGTCTGGCCGGCGTCGCGCTGCACGCCACGGCGGCGAGTGCCGAGCCGCCCCAGGCCGCCACGAAGCAAAGCGGTGCCAGGAGCGGCCAACGCGCGCCTTTGCGCAAGGCCCAAATCCCGAGCCCTACGAGGAGGGGCCACAGCAAGGGGCCCGCGACGGCGTCAACCCCGGCGGACAGCCCCGCCACGGCGGCCAGGGCCCAACCGGCCGCGGCCGAAGCGCAGTCACGCAACAGCGCCAGCCCGACGAGCAGGCCAAGGGCGAGCAGGAGCAGGGTCGCGGCGGCGCTCCCGGCGGTGGTTCCCAGCTCGAACGTCGACAGCGAGAGCGCGCCCGCGAGGGCCGCTGCCGACGCGGCGATGGGTTCTTGGAGGAAATCCCGGGCATCTTGCCGTGCGTTCGCGGCCGGACGCAGGAGCACGAGAACCTGCACGCACAGCCGACCGAAGAGCACGGCCACGAAAGCGCCGAGCAGCGCCGAGGCCAGATTGGCGCGCAGGGGTTGATCCCCGAGCGGAAGGAAACCGGCCAGGCGCATGGCGAGAAGGGCGTAGGTCGCGGGCTCGGTGCTAGTATCGAGGGCCAGTCCCGCCGCCACCTGCCTTGCGGCCTCGACGCGGGCCAGGCCCAGCGGCACGCCCAGGGAATAGACGACGAGCGCGGCGGCGAAGAGTGCCGCATCGAGCGTGGGCCATTCCCGGCCCCGAGGAACCGCGGTCATGGCAGCGATCAGAAGCGAAAGCGCGGCAGAAGTCGAGCTTGTGTTGTGGGGGGTTAAGTTGACGAAGCCTGCCCTTGCCGGTATCCCGGAGAGAGTGCATATCGTTTCGGGACGCCACCGCATCGCCGCCGAGTTGGGCGGCGCCCTGCGCGCGCCCGCCGTGGCCATCGGCAACTTCGATGGCGTACACCTCGGACACCGCGCCCTGCTCGACGAGGCCCGGCGCGTCGCCTGCGCCGCCGGCGGTCAGACCGTGGCGCTGACTTTCAATCCGCACCCCGCGCGTTTCTTCGCGCCGACCCTGGCGCCGCCCATGCTGGCGCCGCTGTGCCGGCGGATCGAGCTTCTGGCGGAAGCCGGCGCGGACGTCGTGCTGATCGAGCCCTTCACCGCCGAATTCGCGGCTTTGTCGGCCGAGCAGTTCGTCGAACAGGTGCTGGGCCAGGACATCGGCGCGCGCCACGTGGTGGTGGGCGCTGACTTCAGCTTCGGACACAATCGGCGGGGCAACACCGCCTTGCTGGCCAGCCTTGGCGGCCGGCTGGGCATGGGCGTCACCATCGTGCCCCAGGTGGCCGCCAGCGGCCTGGTGTGCTCGTCGACCAAGATTCGCGAGTTCGTCCTCGAGGGCCGCGTGGAAGGGGCGAGTCTGTTGCTCGGGCGGCCCTTCGAGATCGACGGCACGGTCGTGACTGGCCAGGGCCGTGGCCGGAAGCTCGGCATCCCCACCGTCAACCTGGCCCACGACGGCGAGATCTTGCCCAAGCGGGGGGTCTACGCGGGCCGCGCCTGTCTCCTCGATACCGGCCGCGCCTGGTTCGCAGCCGCCATTAGCATTGGCACCAACCCGACCTTCACCGAGAAGGGCGAGCCCGAGCTGTTCGTCGAGGCGCACCTGCTCGACTACACGGGTGATCTTTACGGCTCCCGCCTGCGCCTGGCGTTCGTCGCGCACCTGCGCGAGCAGCGCCGCTACGCCAAGGTGGACGAACTGGTCGCCGAGATCGCGCGAGACATCGCACGCACGAGGGAGATCTGCACATGACCACCGACCATCTCTACGAAACCGAAACCATGGCCGANNGAGACCGCCCCCGACGCGGCCACCCGCACGCGAGCGCAGGCGCGGCTCGCCACCCTGGAATCCACGTGGCAACCCCTGCGCGAAACCGAGGTGCCGCCCGCCGACCTGCCCTTGCCGCCCGAGCCCGGGGTGGCCGTGCTGGTCGGGGAGGATCAGATCACGGTGGCGTGGGCCTTGCCGGCCGACACCTC